>PBLR01000012.1 GCA_002722385.1 SAR116 cluster bacterium
GGTTGTCTCCCGCATAAATTCTGTATCAACAGCAACAAATTCGGCGCCAGACATCTCTGCCAGAGCAGAGTTCAAGTCTTCAGTTGTTGTAATCAGAACGGGTACAAGATTCATGGCTCTCAGTCTTAAGCAGAATTGGCGTTTCAGTAAAGCAAAAGCACATCTGGTTGATCAGTCGTCTTTTTGCGATGCGGAGGCGGCCGGAACATGATTTGGCCCAGTTTTTGTTTCCTCGCTTGTCCTGCTTGACGAATGATATATCTGATTAGATGATAGGGTGTTTCACAGCTTCACAACAAAGAGCAGGGAGCATTACAGCATGCTTGGAATGTCATCTAAACCTCAGCTTAACCGGCTGTTCAGCTGCAGCTGTGGTGGTGTTATGCTGATCTGTGCTGGCCTGCCTGTCTCCGTTGGGGCGGTAGAACTTGCGGCGCATGAAGCCACCTATGAGATGGGCTTGCTGTCGGTACGCCAGGAGTCACAGATGGCCGGGGTTAAGGGCAAAACCAATTTCACGATTCGCAGAGACTGTGACGGCTGGAAGTCCTCTGAAAATTACGTGCTGGAATTTGATTACCAATCTGGTGAAACCGCGATTATGGCGTCTCATTTCTCCTCATGGGAAGAAATGGCCGGCCAGCTCTATTCGTTTGAGGTTCACGAGGGCTCCACTTTCGAAGATGAAAAGCAATTTAACGGCTATGCCAATCTGCCACCTGTCGCGGATCGGCCGGAAGCTTTTTTTTCGATGCAGCCTGACATAGCGATGCCGCTTCCCGATCAGGTCTTTTTTCCGGTGGCGCATACACGTGAATTGCTGGACAAAGCAGAGCAGGGCGGAAAGCTGTTTTCAGCTCATATCTTTTTTGGTGCTGAACCAGATCGGGCTCTGAAGCGCACAAGCTCTGTCATTGGCTCACAACAGTCTGTGAAAAATGATAAAGAACTGGGCAAACTGGCCGGTCCGTCCTACTACCCTATTCAGATTGCTTATTTTGATCCAAACAGCACAGAATCTGTCCCCGAATATGAAATCACCTTTCATATGCTGCCAAACGGTGTGGTGTCTTATTATGAGGTGGATTACGGGACCTTTGCGATTGATGCCAAGTTGGTAGACGCAAAGCCGTTGCCGCAGCCTGATTGCTCATAACAGGTCAGGTCGGAAGGGCGTCACAAAAAGCGTTTCAGCCCTGCAGCCCCAATCAGATAGGTGTCAGCAAGAGTTTTCGTGTCCTCGCAAACGGGTTTGAGGATGTCACTGGCTTGGGATGTGCGGATATAGCCTGGCCATTTCCGCGGCACCGCGGTAAACAGCCTCTGGCTATCTGCCAATAGGCCGCCAATCACAATCACATCCGGATCCAGCAACCCAATAACCATAGCCAGACCACGTGCAATCCTGTCTTCAATAACCTGCATTGCTGATTCAGCAACGATATCACCTTTTGCGGCCTGATTAATAATCTCAGTGGCTGACAGGCTGGAACCGGTCAGCATTTCATAATCATGAGCAAGGCCAGGCAGATTGACAAAATGTTCAAGGCAGCCGGTTCGCCCGCATATACACACCCGGCCATCCAGTTCAAAATCAACCGGCCACGGCAAAGATACATGGCCCCAGTCACCAGCAATCCCGTGTGCGCCGGTCAACAGATGGTCATTCACGATGATGCCGCCACAAACAAAGCTGTCTAAAGACAGGGCAAAGATTGTAGTTTTGTCTGAAAATCGGGGTTGCTGGCGGGCGGCACTGGCCAGGCACTGACCTTCTGAGGCGACAATCACCGGCCGGTTCAGCGCTGCCTGCAAATCCCGCTTCAGCGGTTTACCCTCCAGCAAAGGATGATGCAGGCTCTTGATTGTGCCATTGGCTGTGGTTTCATGCCCTTGTATGCACACACCTATGGGTGTGCTTGCATCTTGCTCAGAACAAGCATCTGTGATCGCCGCGGCCAGTTGCGGCAGCAATACGGTATAGCTGTCAACAGGGGAGAGGGCAGCCTGATAAACAAAATCGCCATCATCTGAGATGATAGCGATACTGTTTTCAGACGGTGTAAGACGGATGCCGCAGGTCATGGGCAATCGCTTATGGTCATCTTTACTTGATTTTGGCTTCCCGGAACAGCACATGCTTGCGTGCTTTCGGGTCATACTTCTTCAGCTCCAGCTTCTCAGGCTTGGTGCGCGGGTTTTTCTTGGTCACATAATAAAACCCGGTATCTGCAGTGCTGACGAGCTTGATCTGTAATGTCGCTGGCTTAGCCATAATCCGCTCCACATCGAACGTAAAATTTAATGAGACTGGTGTATGCGCTAAATCTGCTGAGAAGTCAAGCCATCATCAGCCCTGTTCTGTGCAGCTTTCGGCTGTTAACGCCGGCGCCGTTTCGGTGCGTGTCGTCTGCCGCCTGATCTGGTTTTATGTTTCTTCTGCAGGGCCCGCATTTTATCCAGCTGGCGCTCGCCGCCCTCACACCAGCTAAGCGTAATATCCCCGCTTGCCGGGGAAATATCCTCCAGCCTGCAGACCAGTCTATCACCCAGCCTGAACAACCAGCCATGATGACGGCCCAGTAACATCATGCCGCCTGCCACAGTTTCATAAAAATCATCAGGCAAGGTCCGCCTTGGCACAAACCCTTCACTGGCGCCGTCTTCCAGCTTCACAAACAGCCCCGATTTTGTTAGGCCGGTAATGGTGGCCTCAGTCTCTTTGATGTTTTTCTGGCTCAGAATCCGTGCAGCAAGACGGGCGGTTGTGCGCCGCTCTGCTTTGGTGGCGGTCTGTTCGGTCTGGCTGATGGCGGTGCATATCTGCATCAATTGGTCCCGATCTTCCCCGTTGAACTGTTTGCTGGTTACGCCCATAGCCCGAACCAAAGCGCGATGGACCAGCAGATCTGCATATCGGCGAATGGGAGAGGTGAAATGAGCATATCTGGCCAGCCCCAGACCATAATGGCCGATATTGTCTGGCGCGTAGACCGCACGGGCCTGACAGCGCAGAACCGCTTCATTCACAGCTGTTTCCGCATCAGTGTCTTTTACCTTTGCCAGCAACTCATTAAATCTGTGTGGGGTGATCACCTGACCTTTTGCAAATGGCAGAGACAAAGCTTCTGTCAGCTCTTTTAAGCTGTCTATCTTTTCAGGATCAGGCCGGTCATGAATACGGTAGACACAATTCTGACGCACCTGTTCCAGGGTTTCGGCTGCACAAATATTGGCCAGAATCATAAATTCTTCGATCAGCTGATGCGCTTCTTTTTGATAATGCTGGGCAACGCTGACAGGCTCTCCAGTCTCATCAAACTGGATCCGCGCCTCGCTGAGGTCCAGATTCAATGTCCCCCGCTTCAGGCGGGCGGCGTGCAGGGTGCGATATGCCCCGACTAGGTGATGTATCGTCCCCGGTTTTACAGCACAATCTGCCTCGTCTATGCCGCCGTCGATCACCTGCTGGACCGTGGTATAGGTCAGCCGGGCAGACGACCGGATCAGGGCTTGGAAGAAATTGTGTGAAATCTTCTTGCCCTCATCGTCAATCAGGATTTCCACGGCCAGACAGGCCCGGTCCTCATCCGGCCTTAACGAGCACAGCCCGTTTGACAAAGCCTCAGGAAGCATAGGGATAACCGTTCCTGGCAGATAAACAGAATTGCCGCGTTGTTGGGCCTCAAGGTCCAGGCTATCGCCGCTGTGTACATAGGTGCTGACATCAGCAATGGCAACAATAAGACGCCATCTGTTGTCTGCTGCTGGTTCGGCAAACACCGCGTCATCAAAATCTTTGGCATCTTCCCCGTCAATCGTGACCAAAGGCAGAGCCCGCAAATCGGTCCGCTGGCCCAGCTCCGGCAGTATCGCGCTGTCAGCAGCGCGCAGCATATCTTCAGTAAAGACATGCCGCAGACCAAATTCAGCGATGGCAAGGGCTGTAAATGTGGCGGGGTTATCAGTTGAACCAAGGTTGCGGATGGGCCGTGCCACCAGCCGATACCCGCCTTCTTTGATCAGCTCTGCCTCAAGCAGATCGTGTTCTGAAAAAGATAAGGTGGCGGTATCTTTTAAAGGAACATCTCTTTTGCCGCCTTTTTCGGCTGGCTCCAGACTCCAGCGGGGCCGCGCCGCACTGCCGGTATTCACTGCCCGGCCGAATATATGGCTTTGGCCTTTGGGCAGAATGCGCATCACCTCGGCCTGAAGCTGGCCATCTGGGCCTGGTTTCAGCCTGGCCAGAATGCGGTCACCTGCCTGAATGGCCCGGCCTCGTTTGGCTGAGGGCAGGACAACAATCTCATGCCCGTCTTCATCTCCGGCATCTGCTGGTCTGGCAAGCCCAAAACCGTCACTGTCAATTGAGGTGACAAATAACAGGCTGACCGCAGGGGGGTGGCCTTCAGGATCTGCTGCTGTGAGCGGCTGTCCGGCGGCCAGAGCGTGAAGCTTTGCCCGCAAAGCGGCCCGTTGCTGGGGGACGAGGCCAAAGGCCTTGGCAATCTCTCTCAGCTTGGGCGGGGTAGGGCTGGCCTCGATAAAGGCTTGCAGGGCATCATCATCAGGCAAAGGCGGGGGACGGCGTGTCACGATCTGCTCAGCCCGCCGCCGCTTTTGTTTTTGCCTTTGCTTTGGGCTTGGCTTTGGCTTTCGTTTTTGCCTTGGTCTTTTTGGCTTTGGTCTTCTTTGCTGGTTGAGCCGCTTTGGCAGCGAGTATCTCCAGCGCTTCAGACAGGGTCACGGATTCCATATCCAGCGTCTTTGGCATCGGTGCGCGCAGCTTGTTATGTTCAAAATAAGGCCCGAACCGGCCCCGCTTCAGATGAACCTCTCCCCCGTCAGGATGTTCACCCAAGACCCGTCCGGCGGTTTTTGCGGCCTCTGCCAGCAAATCAACGGCACGGTTAATGCCCACACTTAATACATCATCACCATCTTTCAGGCTGGTAAACTTACCTTGATATTTCAGATAGGGGCCATAACGGCCAAGTCCGGCCTGAATCATGTCTGATGTTTGCGGATGCAACCCGATATCACGTGGCAGAGACAACAAGCCCAGTGCGTAAACCAGATCAACTTCCATCAGTGGCTTGCCTTTAGGCACAGAGGAGCGTTTCGGTTTTTTTACATCCTCACCACCAAGCTGAACATAAGACCCGTATGGCCCTTTTTTCAGATAAACAGGCAGACCGCTTGCCTCATCTGTGCCTAACAGCCTGTCATCATCAAGCTCTTGCGCGCTGTCATCGCTCTCACCAGCAGCCACAATCTGGCGTGTAAACCGGCAGTCCGGATAATTATTACAGCCGATAAACGGGCCGAACTTGCCCAGCTTCAGCTCCAGATGTCCGGTACCACATTTGCTGCAGACACGCTGAATCTGGCCATTTTCATCAGGTGTGAAGAATAATTTTTCCAGCTCGCTATCCAGCGTCTTCATCACATCTGGTACAGATAATTCCATCGCCTGATCAACGGCAGCGGCAAAATCGACCCAGAATTGTCTGAGCAGGCTGCGCCAGTCCAGCTTGCCGTCAGACACCTCATCAAGGCGCGATTCCAACGCTGCGGTAAAGTCATATTCCACATAGCGGCTGAAGAAATTTTCAAGAAAGGATGAGACAATCCGGCCGCGATGTTCAGGGATAAAGCGCTTACCGTCTTTCAGCACATAACCCCGCTTTTCAATCACCTGCATAATGCTGGCATAGGTTGATGGGCGGCCGATCCCCAGCTCTTCCATCTGTTTGACCAGGCTGGCATCTGTATATCGCGGTGGGGGCTGGGTGAAATGTTGTTCGGGATGAACCTGATCAACTTTCATATCCTGGCCCTGGCTGAGCGGGGGCAAAATACGGCTTTGCGGATCTGCAGCCTTCTCTTCCTGATCGTCACGGTCTTCGCGGTAGATTTTCATGAAGCCGTCAAAGACGATTACTGACCCGTTTGCCCGCATGGTGATGTGATCTGTTGTGGCGCTGAGGTCAGCTGCGGTCTGATCAAGCTGGGCGTCGGCCATCTGGCTGGCGATAGCGCGTTTCCAGATCAGCTCATACAGGCGGAACTGGTCGAAATCCAGCCGCTTGCGCACCTCATCAGGATGCCGCCAGATAGAGGTCGGCCGGATCGCTTCATGGGCTTCTTGTGCATTCGCGGCTTTGGACTTATAGACACGTGGTTTCTCAGGCACAAACTCAGCACCGATAGTCTGGCCAATGGCGTCTCTTATTTGGCCGATGGCCTCAAAGCTCATCTGCACACCATCTGTCCGCATATAGGTAATCAGGCCAGTCGTCTCACTGCCCAGGTTGATGCCTTCATAAAGTTTCTGTGCAATTTGCATTGTCCGGCTGGCTGAAAAGCCCAGCTTGCGAGAGGCTTCTTGTTGCAGAGTAGAGGNGGTNAAGGGCGGGGCCGGGCGGCGCTTGACCCGTTTTGTCTNAATTGACGAGATCTGCCAGCTCGCCGCTTCAATGCGCTGTTGTGCGGCAAGAGCCTCTGCCTCACNGCCCAGGCTTAATTTGCCGAGCTTTTCCCCATCAAGATGAGTCAGGCGGGCTAAAATCTGGGCNCCGTCTTTGGTTGTGAAATCGGTATCAACAGACCAAAACTCNTCTGTGCGGAACGCTTCAATTTCGGCTTCACGTTCACAGATCAGGCGAAGCGCAACAGACTGTACCCGGCCTGCTGAACGTGAACCGGGCAGCTTGCGCCAGAGCACAGGAGAGAGGCTGAATCCAATCAAATGATCAAGAGCGCGACGGGCAAGATAGGCTTCGATCAGATCGATATCCAGACCACGCGGAGTTTCAATGGCTTTCAGGATGGCAGTTTTGGTGATCTCGTTAAACACCACCCGCTCATAAGGAATGTCACGTGTTTTGCTGTTTTGTTTCAGCAGCTCACAAACATGCCAGCTGATGGCCTCACCCTCTCTGTCCGGGTCAGTGGCCAGAATAAGCCGGTCTGCCCCGTTCAGGGCTTTGCTGATGTCACGGATACGCTGGCCACCTGAATCAGAGATTTGCCAGCTCATTTCAAAATCCTGATCCGGTTTGACCGAACCGTCCTTTGACGGCAGATCACGGACATGCCCGTAAGAGGCGAGTACGGTGTACCCGTCACCCAGATAGCGGTTTATGGTTTTGGCCTTGGCCGGTGATTCGACCACCACGACTTTCATGTTACGCAACCCTTCGCCTTGTCCAGTGTGGTCGTTTTTTGCGAATAATGTAAGATTTACAAGAACGTTAGCTGTCCTGATACAAACGAGACACTCGGTTTCCCGCATGTCTTTGCACATCTCCGGCCAGTTCAAGTTCCAACAAAATCGCTTGACCATCTACCGCAGAGACATGGCACCAGCGACACAATTCGTCAACACCAATCGGGTCATGAGCCAGATTTTCGAGCAGAATTTGCCTTGTTTTTGCCCACTCTTCAGGTGTCATATCTGATACCTCCGGCAATTGGCCCGGGCTGAATGAGGGCAGATCAGGCTGGCTGATGCCGGGTTTCTGATCCAGAACAGACAGAATATCGCGTGCGGACTGAACCAGATGTGCACCATCCTGAATCAGCCGGTTAGTGCCTTGAGAGCGGGGATCAAGAGGCGAGCCGGGTATCGCCATAACCTCTATGCCGCGTTCGGCGGCCTCTCGGGCGGTGATCAGCGAACCTGACTGAAACGCCGCCTCTATCACACAGACACCCAGGCTGAGTGAGGCAATGATTCTGTTGGGGGCCGGAAACAGCCGTGGCGTGGGTTTGGTGCCGAAAGGTGTCTCAGTGATCAAAAGGCCTTGCTCGGCAATCTGGGCAAACAATTCGGCATTTTCGGGCGGGTAAATTTCATCTATGCCGCAGGCCAGAACCGCTAGGGTACCTGTATCTAAGCTACCTTGATGTGCGGCGGTATCAATGCCTCTGGCCAGGCCAGAGATTACGGTGTAACCGGCCTGACCGATTTCTGTGGCAACAGATTGCGCCAGCCTCGTTGCATTAATTGAGGCGTTTCGCGCCCCCACCAACGCACAGCCCTTTGCCGCCAAGACAGACTTATGACCTTTTACAGTCAGCACAAAAGGAGCATCATCAAACTGCAGTTTTGAAGGGGGATAGTCATCATCTCCATAACAGATAAACGCCGCCCCCAGCTTGCTGGCCTGTTCAATTTCCTGTTCGACTTGCTGTTTTGTGGCCAGCTTCAGTTGCCGGCCGCCGCGTGCGGATAAATCCGGCACAGTCTCTAGGGTTGCTGCCGCACTGCCATAGCGACGCATCAGTAACTGACACGTTATCGGGCCGATATTGGGTGTACGGATTAACCGCAGCTTATTGAACAGATTTTTCTGGTCCATCGACCAGAGCATAAACTGCTTTATCTTAACTTTCGGTTAATCAGATGTATTTTTTTTGAAGGAAATCCGACTTTCGTCGCCTGTCATGATCCTTTGGATATTCTCCTTATGGCGGATCCAGCTTAACCCGCCTATCCCCCAGACCGTAACTTGCACAGGCACAGACATATCAACCGGGCCGAATGAGGCAATCAGGCCCGCCGCCAGAAAGCTGAGCAACGCAGATAAAGAGGACAGCCGCGTAATCACAGCGGTCAGCAGCCAGCTGGCGGCCATCACAAGTCCGGCCAGAGGCGAGATAGCGGCAATCACAGCCATGCCTGTGGCCACACCTTTGCCGCCCTTGAATTTCAGCCATAGCGGAAAACAATGGCCGATAACAGCCCCAAATCCGGCATAGGCGGCACTGTCTGGTGACAGCCAGAAACTGCAGATAAAATAGGCAATTGCCCCTTTCAGCGCATCCAGTACCAAGGTCAGCAGGGCCAGCCCTTTATGTCCTGTCCGCAATACATTTGTTGCGCCAATATTGCCTGACCCAACTGTTCGGATATCCTGGCCGGTCGCCAGATACACCAGAACGAGGCCAAATGGCGCAGCTCCCAGCATATAGCCGATGGCAAATGATGCAGGAATGAAGATCGTCAGCTGTTCGCTCATCTGTTAATCAGCGCCAGGAAAACAGGCCTGCCCATTTACCCATAATCCTGTCACCTGGCCTTCACATGGCTGGCCGTCAAACGGCGTGATCCGGGAGAGCGATTTAAAGGTCTGGCTTTGGATGACGGAAGAGGCGTGCGGGTCAATTCTGACAAGGTCAGCAGATGCGCCTGTCTGCAACGTGCCGCAATCAAGATTCAGCAGCCGGGCCGGGCCGGTGCTGAGCAAATCAAATGCCTGCAGCCAGGTCAGCTGCCCGCCATGGACCAGCTTTGCGGTCAACACAAACAGGGTCTCCAGACCAGATGCGCCTGAGCTGGCCAGCGTAAAAGGCTGGTTCTTCATATCCGGATTCACCGGCACATGATCCGACGCAATCGCATCAATGGTCCCGTCAGCAAGGCCGGCAACAACAGCTAGCCTGTCGTCTTCACGGCGCAGAGGCGGGTTTAATTTTGCCCGTGTGTCATACCCGGATACAGCCACTTCGTTCAGCATGAAATAAGGCGGGGCGGTATCTGCACTGACGTGAATGCCGCGCTGTTTTGCACGTCTGATAATCTCAACAGAGCCAGCTGTCGACACATGGCTGGCGTGATATCTTGCGCCGGTTAACTCTGCCAGCTGGATATCCCGTTCCAGAATAATCGTCTCGGCAAGAGCCGGGCTGCCCAGCAGACCCAGCCGTGTTGAGGTTTCACCCTCATTCATATCACCATGTTCGCTCAGGCTGAAATCTTCACAATGATGGATGACAGGCTTATCCAGCATCTGGGCATAGGTCATAATGCGGCGCATTGACAGCGCGCTTTGCACTGACATTGTGCCGCTGGCAAAGCCAACCGCACCAGCCTTTGCCATCAGGCCTAACTCGGCCATTTGTTCCTGCTCAAGCTCTTTTGTCATCGCGCCATAGCAACACACCTTCGGCCCGCCAATCCCGCGCGCCCGAAGCTGCAGGCTGTCAATCATGGCGGCTGAGTCCATCACCGGTATGGTTGAAGGCAGCAGCACAACGGTTGACAGGCCACCTGCTGCTGCTGCCTGCAACAGGCTGTCCAAGGTCTCCAGATGTTCTGCGCCCGGGTAGCCTGACTGTACCCGCATATCCACAAAGCCCGGCCCGACAATCTGTCCGGCACAGTCGGTTACCTTATCGGCTGTGATGTCTTTGCCATTTGCCCCTGTGCCGCTATCGGCAATAACTCCGTCTTCGATCAGCAGCCAGCCGGTCTCATCCTGCTTTTGGGCCGGACAAATCAGCCGCGCATTTGTCAGTAACTGCCGCATTACGCACCACCCTTGTTCTGAGAGGATAGCGCCACAGCCTCAAGACAGGCCATTCTGGCAGCCACACCCATCTCTACTTGAGTGGTGATCAGGCTGCGGTCATGGTCATCAGCAATCACAGAATCAATTTCAACGCCTCTGTTCATAGGCCCGGGATGCATAATCAGCGCATCAGGCGCCGTTTTTGCCAGTTTCTCAGCATTCAGCCCGAACAGATTGAAATATTCATGCTGGCTGGGGATTTCGCGGCCCTGCATCCGTTCTGTCTGCAAGCGCAGCATCATCACAATATCAGCTCCGGCAATTCCCGCTTCCAAATCGGTAAAGACAGGTACACCAAAGCTGTCAATATTCGCGGGTATCAGAGTTGACGGGCTGACAAAGCGCAAATCGGCCCCCAACGCGCCAAGAAGATACAGGTTTGACCGGGCGACGCGGCTGTTGGCGATATCGCCGCAGATGGCAATCTTCAACCCGGAAATCCGGCCAAACCGGCGCAAAATGGTCAGCGCATCCAGCAACGCTTGTGTGGGGTGTTCATGGCGCCCATCTCCGGCATTGATAACGCCGCCATCTACATGATGGCTGAGCAGGGTCGGCGCGCCCGCATTTTGATGGCGGATCACAAGAATATCAGGCTTCATCGCGTTCAGAGTTGTTGCTGTATCAATCAGCGTTTCCCCCTTTTTAACAGATGATCCGGAAACAGAAATATTCAGAACAGACGCGCCCAGCCGCTTTGCCGCAACCTCAAAGGAAACTCTGGTGCGGGTTGAATTCTCAAAGAACAGATTCACAACCGACACACCCTTCAGCAGGGTCTGCAGGCCGGGATCCTGGCGCTCGCCGGTGATGATGTCTGCAAAATAATGGGAACGATAAAGCAGGGACTGCATTTCCGGGACGCTCAGCCCCTCTATCCCTAACAAATGGCGTCCGGTCAGCTGTGCTGCCGTCTTTTGTTTTACATCTGTTGTCATCTGACCTGTTCTATACTGGGTTTTCTGACGCCCGTCCAGATGTCTTTAGCCGGGGGGCTGGCTTTGCAGACTGTCCAAAGCAGATTGCAATATCCAGACCGCGGCCAGGCTGTCTCGTCTCACGGCTCGTCTCGCGCGGGTCATATCCGCTGCGATCATGTTCCTCTCGACAGCTTGTGTGGACATGCGCTCATCCTGAAAGCTGATGGCAATATCATGCAGACGCAAAAAAGCATGCGCAAAATCCCGTACGGAATCACAACGCGGACCAGCTGTGCCGTCCATATTCAATGGCCAGCCCAGCACCAGCCCGCCAACATTCTGCTCGTCGATGAGGCGGATCAGATGTTCAGCATCAGGGGTGAATTTTTTGCGCCATAAAACCGGCTGTGGAGAGGCGACATTTGTGCGCGGATCAGCGATGGCCAAACCAATGGTTTTTTTGCCAATATCCAGACCCAACACTTTTTGTCCGGGTGAAATCGCATTTATAAGGTCGTAAAGGTTGCAGACAGGCATGGTCACTGCTAATGAACGGGTTGCAATTGCATTGTTAAGATGTTGTCGAAGGTCCTATCTATCATGTCTACAGACAAAACCAGTGTAAATAAAGACACTGTCAAAAAAATCGGCCGTCTGGCCCGCCTGCATGTACCAGAAGACAAGCAGGAAAAAATTGCCGGTGAGCTGAACGCCATTCTGAACTGGATTGAAGAGCTGAATGAGGTGAACACAGACGGTGTTGAACCTTTGGCAAGCGTGACCGGACATTCACTGCCACAACGTGTGGATCTGGTCTCAGATGGTGACAAGGTTGATGATATTCTGGCCAATGCGCCAGAACAGGCGAGCGGCTTTTTCGTCGTGCCGAAGGTGGTAGAATAATGGGTGATCTTCTGAAACTGACCGCTACTGAGGCCTCATCGGCTCTTGAGGCAGGCGATATTTCTTCGGTTGAGCTGACAACAACCTATCTTGACGCTGCTGAGGCCACAAAGACGTTGAATAATTATGTGGCGATGAGCGCAGACCAAGCGCTGGCCATGGCCAAGCAAAGTGATCAAAGACGTGCTGAGGGCAAGGCAGGTCTTCTTGAAGGATTGCCTGTCGGGGTGAAGGATTTGTTCTGCACCGTCGGGGTGGAAACCACCGCCTGTTCAGCTATCCTGAAAGGGTTTGTGCCCACCTATGAAAGCACAGTCACGTCCAAGCTCTGGGCTGAAGGCGGGGTGATGCTGGGCAAGCTGAACTGTGATGAGTTTGCAATGGGCTCAGCGAACGAAACATCTGTGTTTGGCCCGGCAGTTAACCCATGGAGCGCTTCTGGCGGGGCTGACCTGGCCGCTGGCGGGTCTTCTGGCGGGTCTGCGTCTGCTGTGGCGGCGGGCTCAGCCTTGCTGGCGACAGGCACAGATACAGGGGGGTCAATCCGCCAGCCTGCTGCTTTTTGCGGTGTGGTGGGCATGAAGCCGACCTATGGTCGGTGTTCACGCTGGGGTATTGTGGCGTTTGCTTCGTCTCTGGATCAGGCCGGACCGTTTACACGTACGGTTGAAGATTCAGCCCTGATGTTCAGCGCCATGGCCGGACATGATCCAAAGGATTCAACCTCTGCTGATTTATCCCTGCCTGATCTGACTGCCGCGATGGCGAAAGGTGTGGACGGTCTTAAAATCGGTATTCCGGCTGAATATGTAATGGACGGGATGGACCCGGCGATTACCGCGCTGTGGGAAGCAGGGCAGGCCTGGCTGAAACAGGCCGGGGCTGAACTGGTGCCGATTTCCCTGCCACACACCAAATACGCGCTGCCGACTTATTATATTATTGCACCAGCTGAGGCATCTTCTAATCTGGCCCGTTATGACGGTGTGCGTTATGGGGCGCGTGCTGTGGCGAATGGCTCTCTTGATGAGATGTATGAAGCGACACGTGCAGCCGGATTTGGTGATGAGGTGCAACGGCGGATTATGATCGGCACCTATGCGCTGTCTGCTGGTTATTATGATGCATATTATCTGAAGGCCCAGCAGGTCAGACAGCTGATCAGGAAGGACTTTGATACCGCCTTTCAGACAGTTGACGCCATTTTAACGCCAGCTACACCAAGCGCGGCCTTTCCTTTAGGCGAAAAACAGGATGATCCGGTAACAATGTATCTGAATGATGTGTTTACGGTTCCTGCCAATCTGGCAGGTCTGCCGGGCATTTCGGTTCCGGCAGGTTTTTCAGAATCCGGCCTGCCTTTGGGGCTCCAGGTTCTCAGCGGGGCGTTTCGTGAAGATACCTTATATCAGGTCGCCAGATGCCTTGAGCAGCAGGCCGGCTTTACAGGCCAGCCACCGCGCCACGCATCAGCCAAGCTGTAGGAGAAAGATAAGATGAGCAATCTTGTACAGGGTCAGACAGGGGACTGGGAAGTGGTCATTGGCATGGAGGTTCACGCTCAGGTGACCTCTGCATCGAAACTGTTTTCCGGCTCCTCCACATCTTTCGGCGCTAATCCGAACCAGAATGTCTCTTTGGTTGACGCGGCGATGCCGGGCATGTTGCCGGTGATAAATTCTGAATGTGTGCGTCAGGCAATTAAGACAGGCCTGGGTCTGAATGCTGAAATCAACCTGTTCAGCATATTTGACCGCAAAAACTACTTCTATGCCGACCTGCCGCAAGGCTATCAGATCAGCCAGTATAAACAGCCGATTGTGGGTGAGGGGGCCATTATTATTGAGCTGGCTGACGGCTCCAGCCATGAGATTGGCATTGAACGTCTGCATCTGGAACAGGATGCGGGGAAATCACTTCACGATCAGCACCCGTCAAAGAGCTATATTGACCTGAACCGGTCTGGGGTCGCGCTGATGGAGATCGTCTCTCGTCCTGATTTGCGGTCAGCTGAACAGGCCGGGGCCTATATCAAGAAATTGCGCTCTATCCTGCGCTATCTGGGTACATGTGACGGTAATATGGAAGAAGGCTCATTACGGGCGGATGTGAATGTCTCTGTACGGCGTCCGGGTGAAGAGCTGGGTACCCGCACCGAAACAAAGAATCTGAATTCAGTGCGTTTTATTATGCAGGCCATTGATTTTGAGGTTGAACGCCAGATTGAAATTCTGGAATCTGGGGGGCAGATTGATCAGGAAACCCGTCTGTTTGACACGTCTACAGGCGAAACGCGCCAGATGCGCAGCAAAGAAGATGCCCATGATTACCGCTATTTTCCTGATCCGGATTTGCTGCCGCTGACCTTCACACAAGATTATGTTGACCAGATCAGGGCTGAGCTGCCTGAACTTCCGGACCAGATCAAGGCACGGATGATAGCAGATTATGGTCTGTCTGCTTATGATGCCGGGGTTCTGACCGAAGAACGTGAAACAGCCGAATTTTATGAGGCCGCCAGCAACGGGCAGGATAAAAAGCTGGTCGCCAACTGGATGAGTGTTGAGCTGTTCGGGGCGCTGAACAAGGCAGGCAAATCGCTGGCTGAAAGTCCGGTCAGCCCGTCTGCCCTGGGCGCACTTGTCGGGTTGATTTCAGATGGCACGATCTCTGGCCGGATCGCCAAAGATGTGTTTGCTGATATGGTTGAAACCGGCCGGGAGGCGGCAGATATCATCGAAGAAAAGGGCCTGAAACAGGTTTCTGACAGCGGCGCTATTGAAGGGCTGATTGACCAGGTTCTGGCTGAAAACCAGGACAAGGTTGAGGAATATCGCGGCGGCAAGGACAAGCTGTTCGGCTTTTTTGTTGGCCAGACCATGAAAAAATCAGGTGGTCAGGCAAACCCGGGTATGGTCAATCAGATCCTGAAAGCGAAACTGGACAGCTGATCGCGCGACCGGTCAGGGGCGGCCTACAGGCTGGCCCGCAAGGCCGCCGCCTGATTATCTTCTGTCTGCTGGTCCCAATAGGGAACAGTGCCGTAAATGCNGGTCAAGAACTCAAGAAACACCTTGATCTTTGGGGCCCGGTGGTTTTGTTCCCGCCACANNGCATGGATAGGTGTCCGNTCATCCACCATNGCGTCNAGNACAGGCACCAGCGCACCAGANGCGATATGNCGGCCGGCGATATAGGTTGGCANCATGGACAGACCGCCATCATTNAGAATCGTCCGTAAAATGGCATCTCCGCTGTCCANACACANATTCCCATGCGCGCGGAACGTTTCCACCTCTGCCTCATCAAGCCGGAAATGCCAGTCATTATTCTGATGACCTGTTTCCAGCGTAATCAGCTTATGCTTGTTCAGATCATTGACCTGCTCTGGTATGCCCATGCGGTCCAGATAAGCAGGAGAGGCGACCAGTTTGCGTTTATTCGGGGCCAGTATCTGCATTACCGCGCTGTCCTGCTGACGGGTTTCCGCAACTCGTATCTGAATATCCACCTGGCTCTGTAACTTGTCTGAATCATTGCCAGCGGTCATCAGATCAAGATGAATGTCAGGATAGAGCTCAAAGAACAAGGCCAGATGCGGGGCGATATGGCGATGGGCAAAACCCGGCGGGGCGTTCACATGCAAAACCCCTCTTAACTGGCCTGTTTCTGAACTGATCACCGCTTCAATATCATCAATATCTTTTAAGATGCTGTAGCATTTGGCCAGATACAGCTCGCCCATCTCCGTTAAATCGACGCTTCGTGTTGTCCGGCTCAGCAATTTCGTGCCCAGATGTTTTTCAAGCGCCAGCAGATGTTTGGAGACCACAGACGGTGCCACCCCCATATCTTCTGCTGCTAGTTTGAATGAACGGTTTTTGGCAATCAGCGTAAACAGGCGCATCGCTGTAAGCTGGTCCATTTCTGCCTTCCTTTGTTGTGTGCCAGCGTGACCATTTCAGGCCACAATCATAGACCTGTGCGGATAAAAAACAATTTATTTAGCATCTGGCAAGGACAACCAGCCAGGCCGGTGCAAAAAATCAACACGATTACCGCATTTCAAAATTGACAGACGAGCCCTGCCCGATTAAGGAGAAGGAACAAACGCCGTGGGGAGCAATCCCAACTTAAGCCTCGAAAAATTTTGCGGAGAGGTGGCCGAGTGGCTGAAGGCGGCGGTTTGCTAAATCGTTGAAGGAGGAAACTCCTTCCGGGGGTTCGAATCCCTTCCTCTCCGCCATTCTCAATCTGTAAGCAATATATTTAATTTTTTTCGGATTGCTTTATCTACCTTATCCTCCAGATAGGCGGGCTTATAGCTTTCCAATATCTCTTTGGCTTGTTTATTGGCTCTTTGCCACATTGATGAGCGTCCGTCTTCTGACCAGGTTACAGGCGGGTTGCGGTCAGCCAGCAGAGGATAGAAATAGTCGCGCTCCATCGCCGCCATTGTATGTTCATGTCCAAGAAAATGTCCGTCACCATGAATGCTCTGCTTGATCACCTCCAGCCCGATGGTCTCATCATTCACTTCAATACCGCGTAAGGTGCGATAAATGGCGCTGTGCATTTCATCATCAATCAGAAACGCTTCAAAAGATGCCCCCAGCAAGGCAGCTGTCATGCCGGAGCTTTCATAAATAAGATTCCCGCCTGCTAGAGCAGCAGAAAGGGCGGTAAGGCCTTTTTCACTGCCATATTGTGCATCAATCGCTTTGGCATCAGACATGGAAGAGGCTACCCCTGATGGCAGGCCCAGCGCATTGCTGAGTTGTGCAGAGGCCGCATTCAGCAGGGCTGTTTCCCCGCCGCCGCCGGAAAATGCACCGGTCCGCAAATCAACTACAAACGGCCAATTGGAAAACACCATTGGATAGCCGGGGCTGATCACATTCACCATCAGTAAACTGGCGAGTGTTTCTGCCAGAGACTGGGCCAGAAATCCGGCCAGGGTTGCCGGTGCTGTGGCGCCGGCTTGCGCGGCGGTGATGCAGGACACAGGGATGTTATGGCGGACACATTCAAAAGTGACGTCAACAGCATCTTCACCAAAACGCATAGGAGAGATAATCGGGCTGATATGGGCTTTCAGATAGGGCCGTTTGGAAAAGGCACCATCCCCCCCTTCAACAAAATCAAGCATCTCCACAATGGGCGTAACATATTCTGCCAGGGTGAAAGATGTGGCTATGGGCTTTGTTGTTCCACGCAGCAGCGCATAAACGGTATTCACATCCAGATCAAAATTATCCGGAATATCGGTGGCGATACAGCATCTGGTAAACCAGCTCACATTTGTCAGCCGGTCCTGTAATCTGGTGAAATCATATAAATCCTGCACTGTTGACGGCCTGTAATCACCGCTGTTCAGATCAAGGGTTTGAACCGCCGCCCCGCCAGTGCCAAAATGAACACTGTCACCGCCGACTTCAATAGACCGGTCCGGATCCCGGCCATGAAAAACAAAGCGTTGAGCAGCCTTCGCAATTGTGTCCTCTACCAGGGATCGGGAAAAGACGAGGCGGCCTTTAGCCGTCCTCTCTGCGCCCGTTTCCAGAAACAGGTCTGCCAGCCTTTCCGGGGTCTCGCCCATGCCCACATCCTCCAGCAAGGTCAGGGCAGCCTCTATGATCTTGTCACAATCACGTTCAGATAAGGGCTTATAGGTACCGCCGCTGATCCCCGGCGGGGCTGGATTAAAAGACGCGGATTTAGAGCTGCGAAGCAGATGCCTCGCTTTACGTCCACCGGCCCTGTTTGTGTATGTCGTCATGTCCAAGCAAACTCAAGCATCAGCCATATCTGCTGAAAGCTTCTCTCATTTGCCGGACAGGTGCAATTTTTTTACGCCTCCTGCTCAGCAAAGTTTTGACCGTTTGCGAAAAAAGAGTTTCTATTGTCAGGGTGCATGGAATTTGGGGGGAGAGTCATGAAATCATCTGCGCGCGTGGTGGTCATTGGCGGCGGTATTGCCGGATGTTCAACTCTCTATCATTTGACCTGTGAAGGCTGGACAGATGTTGTTCTTGTGGAAAGAGACGAGCTGACCTCTGGTACCACCTGGCATTCTGCTGCACAGGTGACCAATTTTGGCATGAATCAGACGATGGTGGGGCTGAAAAGCCATTCTATCGCTCTGTATAAATCGCTTGCAGAAGATGATGATTATCCAATCAATTATCACCATGCTGATGGCGGCATTCGGCTGGCAAATACAGAAACGCAGATGGAAGGCTATCGGCATTTCGCCTCTATGGCCAGAGGTATGGGTGTTGATTTTGAAGTGATTGACGCCAAAGAGTGTCAGCGCCGGCACCCGCTGATTTCAACTGAAAATCTTGTCGGCGGTCTGTGGGACCCTTTGGATGGGGATATTGACCCTGCACAATTATGTCAGGCACTGGCGCGCAAGGCCCGTCAGGCTGGTGCGGAAATATACCGTCACACGCCTGTTACAGGATTGACCCAGCGTGAGGATGATACATGGTGTGTTCATACAGATAAAGGTGATATTGACTGCGAAATTGTGGTCAATGCCTGTGGTTATCGGGTCAATGAGGTCGGCGCCATGATGGGTGTGCACCATCCTGTCATGTCAATGGAACACCAATATTTTGTGACCGAAACAATCCCCGAAATTGCAGCAGCAGGTCACCGTATTCCGTTGTTGCGCTGCCCTATTTCTGATTATTATTGCCGTCAGGAAAAACAGGGGTTGTTGCTGGGATTTTATGAACAGGATTGCAAAACCTGGGGCATGGACGGGATTGACCCCCATTTTACCAATGCGCTTTGTCCTGATGATCTGGACCGTGTCACAGATGTTCTGGAAGGCGCCTTTGCCCGCATGCCCGTGCTGACACAGGCTGGTATTCACACAGTGGTGAACGGGCCAATTACCTATACTATCGACGGAACGCCTCTTGTTGGGCCTGTGCCCGGCAAGCGGAATGCCTTTTGTATTATCGGCTTGCGCGCAGGCCTTGGT
>PBLR01000013.1 GCA_002722385.1 SAR116 cluster bacterium
GGCGCGCCGAAGGTGCTGATCCCGTTCCTAGTCTTTGTTGAAGTGATTTCTTATTTTGTCCGCCCTGTTAGCCTGTCTGTTCGGTTGTTTGCAAACATGCTTGCGGGTCACACCATGCTGAAGGTGTTTGGCGGTCTGGCAGTGATGATTGCCAGTGCCGGCGGGGTGTTTGTTGCCGGCTCAATTCTGCCTTTGGTCGCGATTGTCGGGCTGACCGGACTTGAAATTCTAGTCGCTGTATTGCAGGCCTATGTGTTCACGATTTTGACTTGTATGTATCTGAATGACGCGTTACATCTGCACTAGATTTTAACGCGCCACTTGGTTGAACGGGTTGAATAATGTCCAGACAGACTGGACGTTTTAGACTGAAAACGGAAACTGAATTCTCTAAAAATGGAAGGAATGAGAGATGGACGTCGAAGCTGCAAAAATGATTGGTGCTGGTCTTGCTGTGATTGCGCTGGCCGGTGTGGGTGTGGGTATCGGGAGCATTTTCTCGTCTCTGGTGAGCTCTATCGCCCGTAACCCTGCTGCTCGTGATACCGTTTTCGGTATCGGCATTCTGGGCTTTGCGCTGACTGAAGCGATTGCGCTGTTCGCCCTTGTTGTTGCTCTGCTGATGCTGTTTGCGCTGTAAGTTAGGCAAACTGCACAAGACTGGCTGAACCGGGGCAATGATTGCCGATGAGGCAAGTCCCGGACAGCCCAGACGCCAACAGGTCTCTTCTGGCTCACCTTTATATCTGAGGGAAGCAAGATCAGATGACCGACAGACAAGGTGCCTAAAGTTATGATGTTAACATCGCGTCTTAAAAACAGACTTTCCGGCTGCATTGTAATGGTGCCGGTCTTTGGTCTGGCGAGCATGCAGATGGCTCAGGCAGCCGGTTCTGGCGAGGCCACTGGTCTGCCGCAATTGGATATCACGACCTGGCCTAACCAGCTGTTCTGGCTGGCTGTAACCTTCACGATTGGCTATATCCTGATGGCGAAAGTTATTACCCCGCGCATTGGCGGCGTATTGGAAACCCGCCGGCAGACCATTTCTGATGATCTGAACAAGGCAAAAGACGCTGACGCTGAAGCAAAGCAGATGAAACAGGCTTATGAAACAGCTCTGGAAGAAGCCCGCACCAAAGCGGCTGAATCAGCCAGCAAAGCCATGGCTGAAGCCAAGGCCCAGGCTGAGGCCTCAGAAGCTGAGCTGAGCGCGAAGCTGGCCAAAAAGACCAAAGCTGCTGAAACAAAGCTGGCGAAACTGCGGGATGAGGCAATGGCCAACATCGACGAGGTGGCCAAAGAGCTCACCCAGGATGCTGTTCAGGCTGTTACCGGCATGAAAGTCAATAAAACCGATGCGGGCAAGGCGCTGAAGACGGTGTCGAAAGCCCTGTCAGGACAGGAGGCCTAAGATGCAATTTGATGAAAGCATGTGGGTTGCCCTCGGGTTTGTCCTGTTTGTCATTCTGGTCTGGAAAAAAGCGGGATCAGCCCTGTTTGAAACGCTGGACAGCCGTTCAGCCGCGATTAAGGCTGAACTGGATGAAGCCCGCAAGCTGCACGAAGATGCAAAGGCTGAGCTGGACGCGCTGAAAGGGCTGAAAAGCGAGGCTGAGCGTGAGGCAAAGACGATTGTGACTAACGCCAAAGCAGCAGCAGAACGTATCCGTGAGACAGCTGCTCAGAAAGCAGAAGAAACCGTTGCGCGCCGTGAAGCACAGGCCGCTG
Source organism: SAR116 cluster bacterium (assembly GCA_002722385.1). The sequence continues at coordinate 1,732 of PBLR01000013.1, forward strand.
CTAAAATTGAAGCTTCAGAAGCAGCGATGGTCAGTGAATTACGCGCTAAAGCCGCAAGCCTGGCTGTCGGTGCGGCACGTGATCTGATTTCAGAAAAGCTTGATGAAGAGACATCTTTAAAGCTGGTTGAACAGTCAGTCGACCAAATCGCTTCTGCCAAGTAAGACGCCAGCATCATAAAGACAATAAAAAAGCCATCTGGTTCATCAGGTGGCTTTTTTCATTCAGGCTTATCCTCTGTGCTTAGTTAATCTGCACGCTCTCAGTCGTCATCGACAGGATGATGCGCCCGTCTCTTGGGACATCTATTTCAAAATCAACTACCGGATAGAGGCTGTCATTCCCTTTTGCGAAGGCCATCTTATAGCCAAAGCTGTCATGGCTGGTGACCTGTTCATCCCCGTCAACAACAGCCACCACAAATGGGACCTGCAGTTCTGTGGCGTCACCTGAATCAGCAAGATCGCGTGTAATTTTCAGGCCGACCGACACTTCAAACACGGTTTCATCATCATCAAAATAACATTGAGCTGTGACCCCGTTCAGCCGGGCCTCCACAGGCTGGCTTGTTTCACTGGCCATCAGCTGGACACGTGAGCCAAGTTCAACCGCGGTGACTTTGCTGTTACAGGCAAACCGTTCAGGTTCAAATGTAGAGCAGGCAGACAAGACCAGAACTGATCCGGCGATAAGGCCTCCGGCGGTGAAGACAGACTTAAACATGCGCGTTCCCTTATGTTGATGTGAAAGCGTTGGGGTATCTGCATTGTGTCTGTTATAGCAGTGTTCTGAATATTCTGCTACAGATATGAAAACCGTTTATCAGCTGACGCGCGGCGAAAACAGGACAAGTCAGGAGGCCGGGAATGACCGCCCCACATGCTCAGGAGCAAATGAAGAAAACAGTTATTCTGGCGTCACCACGCGGCTTTTGTGCTGGTGTGGACCGGGCCATTAAAATTGTTGAGGTCGCGCTGGAGAAATATGGCCGCCCTGTTTATGTGCGGCATGAGATTGTTCACAATAAACGGGTGGTCAATGATCTGGCCGCAAAGGGAGCTGTGTTTGTCAAAGAACTTGATGAGGTCCCTGAAGGCTATCCGGTGATTTTTTCGGCCCATGGTGTCGCCAAAATTGTGCATCAGACAGCCAGAGATCTGAATATGATCGCTATTGATGCCACCTGCCCTCTGGTCACCAAAGTCCATATTGAAGCGTCAAAACATGCCCGTAATGGCCGCCATATCTTGCTGATCGGCCATGCCGGCCATCCAGAAGTGATCGGCACAATGGGCCAGGTAGATGCTGAAGAGATTACCCTGATTGAAACTGTTGAAGAGGCGCTGGCCGTGCAACCGCCAGAAGATTGTGAGCTGGCCTTTGCCACCCAGACCACCTTGTCTGCTGATGAAACAGCAGAAATCATTACAGTCCTGCAGCACCGCTTTCCTGAGATCAGAGGGCCAAAAGGCGAAGATATCTGCTATGCCACAACAAACCGTCAGAACGCGGTGAAAGAGATGGCAGCAGAGGTTGATTTATGTCTTGTGATCGGGGCCAATAATTCATCCAATTCAAAGCGTCTGGTAGAGACCGCCCTGAAAGCCGGTGTCGCAGATGCCCTGCTGATCGCGGATGCAGGCGATCTGCCGTTTGATCTGATTGATAACGCCAATGTTATCGGCTTGACCGCCGGAGCATCAGCACCGGAAATTCTGACTGAAGAAGTCTTGGCCGCCCTGTCTGAGCGCTATCAGATGACCGTCACCAACCAGAATTTTATTACAGAGCAGATGCAGTTCAAACTGCCGTCGGTATTGACAAAATAGGGGGACAGACCGATAGCGGTTTATACACATATTGATGATGCAGAGCTTGACGCCCTGCTGAGCGGTTATGACTTTGGCCAGCTGCTCAGCATGGCCGGAATCGCCGAAGGGGTGGAGAATTCAAATTTTCTGCTGCGCACGGAAAAAGCCAATTATATTTTAACTCTATATGAGAAGCGGGTGGATGAAGCTGACCTGCCTTTTTTCATCGGACTGATGGACCATCTGGCGGCGGCTGGTCTGCAATGTCCTGTCCCTATAAAGGATAAGGACGGAACGGTGCTGCAGAGCTGTGCCGGACGGCCTGCGGCCATTGTCAGCTTTCTCGACGGCACATCTCAGAAATTCCCTACCGCAGAGAAATGTGCCGAACTGGGGCGCGCGCTGGCCCATTTTCACATGGATTCTGCTGATTTCAGCCTGAAACGGGCAAACAGTCTGGGTCCGGACAGCTGGCTGCCTCTGTTAAAGTCTGTGAATGGTGAGCTCGCCGATATGCCAGCTGACTTAAAACAAAAAGCAGAAGCCTGTATTCATGACCTGTCCAGCAACTGGCCGGCAGATTTGCCTGCCGGTCATATTCATGCTGACCTGTTTCCGAATAATGCGCTGTTTGTCGGCGACAAGCTGACCGGTATCATTGATTTTTATTTTGCCTGTCATGATTTATACAGCTATGACCTGGCGGTTTGCCTGAACAGCTGGTGTTTTGATAAAGATGGCAGCTTTAATGTCACCAAATCAGCCCGTCTGTTAAATGCTTATCAAACAGTCAGACCGTTGCAAGAAGCCGAAAAACAAGCCTTGCCGATCTTGTGTGCAGGGGCCGCCATGCGTTTCTTTTTAACCCGTCTTTATGACTGGATAAACACGCCTGCTGATGCGCTGGTCAAGCCGCTGAACCCGCTTGAGTTCTGGGCCCGGCTGCGGTTTCACCAGAAAGTCGCCGGCCCGGCTGATTACGGGTTATGGTCGTGACCGGCACAGCAGATCCCAAAACAGTCTATCTCTATACAGACGGGGCTTGCCTTGGCAATCCCGGGCCGGGCGGCTGGGGCGTGGTGTTAAGCTGGGACGGGCAAATCCGCGAGCTGTCAGGCGGTATGGCTGAGACTACCAATAACCAGATGGAGCTGACCGCGGTTATCAAAGGGCTGGAGGCCTTAAAACGGCCGGTACCTGTGCATATCGTCACAGACAGCAAATATGTTATGCAGGGCGTCACCCAATGGATGAAGGGCTGGAAACGAAATGGCTGGCGAACAGCAAATAAAAAGCCTGTCGCCAACCGCGCCTTATGGGAACAGCTGGACAGCCTGCTGGGACCACATAAGGTGAGCTGGGAATGGGTCAAAGGCCATTCCGGCCATCCCCAGAACGAACGTTGTGATGAGCTGGCCAGCACGCAGGCCGCGCTGTTTACACCAGATCAGTAGCTCTGTCTGAAGCTCAGCAGCTAAATACCGCCTTACAGGTGGCTTAGGATATGCTCTGCACTGGAGACATCAAATACTCCAACCTCTTCCATAAAGACATGGCTGATGATCCCTTGATCAATAATGAACGCGCATCTGGCCGCCCGAACCCCCATCACAGACCCCATATCCCGGTCGATACCTAACGCCTTGGACAAGACACAGGTTACGTCTGCAAACATGTCAATCTTGCCATCTGCGCCCTGATCAACAGCCCAGGCACGCATGGCATGAGCATCATTAACCGCCAGACAGGCAACCGCATCAACACCGGCAGCTTTCAGCTGATCAAATTGGTCAACAAAGCCTGGCATATGTTTGGCAGAACAAGTCGGCGTAAACGCCCCGGGAACCGCAAACAGAACAACTTTGCGCCCTGCACAATATTCAGCCGTATTCAGCGTATCCACCCCATCTTCGGTCTTGGTATGAATATCTACAGACGGGATGGCTTCACCAACATTGATTGTCATTGTTTATCCTTTTGAAAAGCAGGGCGCGCCGCCGCGCATTGTGGTCTTGTCTCTGGGTCACAACTTAGGCTCAGCTGGTAAGTTTTTCCAGTGCGCTGAGAATTTTTTCTGTTGATAACAACTCAGAAAAAATCACAGGTTCGGGCTGGTCTGGCAGGTAGAGAATATTGAAAGGAATCCCAAACCGGCCATGTTTAAGCAGATAATCAGCAATCGCGTCATCTGGCCGGGTCCAGTCGGCCTGCAACAACACCACATCGGCCGCCTGAAACGCCTGTTGCACAGACACACGGTCCAAGACAACCTGTTTATTCACCTTGCAGGTCACACACCAGTCCGCGGTCACATCCACAAAGACGGCCCGTTGCTGGCGCCGCAATTCAGCTAATCTTGTTTCCGACCAGGGCTGCCAGAGTTGGGCTGTCCTGGCCTCATCAATGCGCAGATCAGGGGTGTTGAGCCAGGCTGAAGAAACAAAGGCAGCAACCATGATACCAGCCAGAGACGGCCAGACAAACCGGCCTGGGGCAAACGACACAATCCCCCAGATAAGAACAAGACCAGCAAGCAGCAGGGCGGCAAGAAGGGCTGAGCTGACAACAGAGATCAGCCATAACAGCCAGACCATGGTCAGCACCAGACCAGCCGCCAGTACAGGCCGGACATAAGACAGCCATGGCCCTGGTTTCGGCATCAGAAGAACAAGCCTGGGAAACAGCGCCAGCGCCAGCCAGGGCACAGCAAGGCCAAGCCCCATCATCATCACAATGAGGCTGAGTTCAACAAGCGTTCCAGATAAGGCAAAGCTGACCGCCGTGCCCACCAGAGGGGCTGAACAGGGTGTCGCCAGAAGCGTGGCCAGAAACCCTGACATAAAGTCAGAAGACAGATGAGAAGTGGTCCGGCCAGTGGCGAGCTGAGGTGTGGGCAGAGTCAGCTTATCCAGCAGAACAAGTGTAAACAGACCCATAAGCAGGACCATCGCGGTCAGGAAATACAGATTCTGGAACTGAATTCCCCAGCCTATCCGCGCCCCGGCCAGCTTCAGCAGCACAAGGCCTGCTGTCAGCACAAAAAAGCTGGTCAGAATACCTGCGGCCCCAGTCAGCAGCCTCAGCCTGATCAGCCGGGGATGGCTGGTCGCCATTGACAGGATTGAGGTCAACTTCAAAGACAAAACAGGCAGCACGCAAGGCATAATGTTCAAAATCAGCCCGCCCAGCAGCGCAAAGATGATCATCAAAGTCAGATCTGGCCGTTCAGAGACATGTGCAGATGCAGACGAGATTATGATCGCCTGTTCAGAAAACTGGCTGCCTTTGCGCACCGTCAGGCGGACAGTCTGGCCGACCAGATCAAGATTATCCACCGCCCCTGATATGCCAATCTGATAAATGCCATCGCCAACGGGTTCAGGACGCGCAAAGCTGAGGCCATTCACCTCTGTTTCAACAAAGATATCATCAATACCCAGATCCGGGCCGTCCAGACGCACGGCCAAACTGGTTGCCGGTGCGTCAAACCAGGCTGAGCTGACATGCAGATCGCGCCCTGTCGCCATACGCGGCACAAGAGCTGAGGCCCGGGCAATTGTTTGTGCTTCAACAGACGGTCTGATATCGCCGGCCGGCAGGTTAAGAGAAAGCGGCCCTGCAAATGGCACACAAATATCAGAACAGACCAAGGCGTCAAGCTGGGCCTGCAGAGATAAAGGCTGACCAGACTGATGGCCGCGCAACAACACAGGGAATATAACCTCGTCACCATATCCATAGGTGTCCAGACCAAACAGAGAAAACCGGTCAGGGATCGGGTAATCCATTTTCAGGCTCAGCTCAGATGGGCTGGCCTCAGACAGAAGCAGGCGTGTGGGCAGACCCGCATCACCCGGACTGCGCCAATAGATTTTCCAGCCTGGCTGAAGTGACACCTGAAGGCCCAATTGAACCTCATCCAAATCACCTGTCGTCTCTACTGCAGACAAAAGTACAGCTTCTGCGAACTCTGTCTTTACCCCCTCATCTGCCTGAGCTGCAGGCAGACCAGAGCCAATAACGGCCATAGAGAAAAGCAGAATACCGGCAAGCCTGAAGAGCAGGTCCCGGAGGACCCGCGCGATGACCAGGTGATAATGAGCGAACAGGTGTGTCATGATGCTTCAGAATATACAGGGTTTAACCCGCCAGACCTATAGCTGTTAGTCTGGTTTCTATGTTTGCCAGAAAAAACGGCGAAATGACAGCAGTGTTTGGCAACCAAGGTAAACACAGGTACTATGAAGATATGAGAAAAAACAGATGATGTCATGAAACAGAATAAGCCATCTGAGCACAACACACTGTCTGCAAGCCTTGCTGGTCATTTGCTGGTGGCCACCCCGCAAATGACTGACCCCCGATTCAGGCGTGCTGTGATCTTCATGTGCCAGCATGATACAGAAGCCGCAATGGGCCTGATTATCAACCAGCCAAACACAGATTTATCGTTCCAGAAGCTGACTGAACATCTGAATCTGGACCAGCCTTGCCTTGACACAGATGAGCCTGTTTACACAGGCGGGCCGGTTGAACCACAAAGAGGCTATATCCTGCATACAGATGACCAGATGCTGCCAGAAACAATTCCGATTGCGAACGGTATCTGTTTGTCTTTGCATGTCGATATGATAACCGAGATTACACGCGGTCTTGGCCCGTCATTTTCAAAAGTGATGCTGGGTTATGCCGGATGGTCTGCTGGCCAGCTGGAAGATGAAATGCGCGAGAATATGTGGGTGCATCTGCCTGCGACCACAGATATTCTGTTCAAAACCGAAACAGAATCGTTGTGGGATAAAAGTTTTGCGCGGATCGGGCTGAATCCGGCGACCCTGTCGTCAACCAGCGGTACAGCCTGAGCAAGATCAGGCCGCAAACAGGTCTGCCAGCGCGTCTGTCCCCATCACCCCATTGACTGGCCCGACTGTGGCCATCGCCGGACGAGATGTTGTCAGCTGGGCCACAAGCGCATGCAAACTGTCCTGTGAGACAGCTTCTATCTCGCGGATCATCTCATCCTTGTCGCGCGGCTCTCCGAACAGGGCAATCTGGCGGGCAAGGCTGTCCAGACTGGCCGATACAGAATCAAGCCGCATCAACACAGCTGCTTTCAGCTGTTGTTTTGAACGGGATAATTCATCAGTACTGATATTGATAAGGCAGTCTTTCAATTCAGCCGCGCAGACCTCGAGCATTTCATTTGCCTGAGCTTGTGATGTACCGGCATAAACCCCAAACACCCCGGCATCAGACAACATCTGTGAAAAGGCGAAAATGGAATAACACAGGCCGCGCTCTTCTCTGACTTTCTGGAACAGACGTGAGGACATGCCGCCGCCATACAGATTGGCCAGAACCATCATATCAAAGCGTTGGGCAGATCGTATCCCCGGGGCAGAAAAGCCGAACACAGTGTGGGTCTGCTCAAGGTCTCTGTCTGCGCGGTTGCTGCCCGCCTGCCAGGACGGGGTAAGACGGCCCGGCTCTTCTGACAGATGAACCCCAGAAAACCGGTCACGAACCAGCCCGGCAAACCGGTCATGATCCAACTGACCCGCCGCACAGATAATCATCTGATTGCTGCCATAGAACCGGCTCATAAATCCGGCGAGGTCAGCTTGCCGGAAAGAGGATACGGTTTCCTGCGTGCCCAGGATCGACTGGCCAAGCGTATGCTCGCCAAAACAGGCTTTGTTAAAAAGCTCAAACACTAGATCATCAGGTGTGTCCAGTGACTGACCAATTTCCTGGATGATGACACCGCGTTCACGTTCAATTTCATGAGACGGCAGGGTTGAAGCGGTCAGAATATCGCTGAGGATATCAACACCAAGTTCCATATGTTCAGGCAGCAGATTGATGTAATAGGCTGTTTCTTCTCGGCTGGTATGAGCGTTCATAAAGCCGCCGACATCTTCAACCTCGCGGGCGATTTGTGCCGCATCGCGTGTGGCGGTCCCCTTGAACGCCATATGCTCAAGGAAATGGGCCACACCGGTCAGCTCGTCTGCCTCATCACGTGAACCAGCCTTAATCCAGACACCGACCGCGACTGAATGTGCGTCCGGCATATGAGCAGAGGCAACCGTCAGCCCGTTTTCAAGTTGGGATATTGTGGTGCGCATTGATCAGCGTCTTTCTGCCCGCAACAGGGCCTGAACCGCGGCCATGTCATTATCAGCCTTCAGCATAACTTCATCCCGATCCATTAAATCAGACAGATGGTCTGGCAGTGCGGGATGCACGCCGCAGGCTGAACGGACCGCATCAGGGAATTTCGCCGGATGCGCACAAGCAAGAGAGATAACCGGTGTATCCTGGCTGACCAGACCTGACTTGCGCGCCTTTCGCGCGGCGGCCAGACCAACCGCGCTGTGCGGGTCAATAATCATACCTGTATCTTCATAGGTGGTTTTGATCTCTTCTTTTGTGCCCTCATCATCAAGGCAAAAGCCAGAAAACATTGACAGCGCATCGCGCAGCACGTCCTCAGCAACCGCAAAGCTGCCAGTTTGTGCAAATTGCTGCATCAGATCAGCCACACGGGCCCCGTCCCTGTCCAGCAATTCAAACAGAAGCCGTTCAAAATTTGACGAAACCTGAATATCCATTGACGGGCTTAAAGACGGGTCGACCGCCTGCCGTTCCATCGTGCCAGTGGCAAAAAAGCGGGTCAGAATATCATTCCGGTTTGAGGCCACAATAAACCGTTCAACAGGCAGGCCCATCTGCGCCGCCACCCAGCCCGCAAACACATTGCCAAAATTCCCTGTGGGCACGCTGAAGGCGACAGGCTGATCAGGCGCGCCAACCTTTAACGCAGAGGAAAAATAATAGACGATTTGCGGCATCAGCCTGGCCCAGTTGATGGAATTCACAGCAGATAAATTCATCTCATCACGAAAGGCGGCATCGTTAAAACAGGCCTTCACCATATCCTGGCAATCGTCAAAATCACCTGAAACCGCAACCGCATGCGCGCCATCTGCTGAGACGCTGGTCATCTGTTTTTGCTGTACCGGAGAGACGCGCCCGTCAGGAAACAGGATGAACACATCCACAGAAGCACGTCCTTTGAACGCTTCCAGCGCGGCTGAACCTGTATCCCCGCTGGTGGCCCCCAAAATGACCGCAGTCCGGTTCTGGCGGGTCAGAGCGCGGTCAAAAGCGCGTGACAAAAACTGCATCGCATAATCTTTAAACGCAATGGTCGGGCCGTAAAACAGCTCTAAGACATGCAGATTATCGCTGACCGGCTTTAACGGGGCAACGTCAGGATGGGTGAAACCAGCATAGGTTTGCCGGGCAAGCTCTGTCATCTCGGCCTGATCAATATCGCCCTCGGTAAAACGCGACATGATAAGACCGGCCAGCTCTGCATAGCTTTTGGACTGTATGGCACGGATGTCGTCCAGACTGAACTTTGGCCAGGATACCGGCAGATATAAGCCGCCATCACGGGCCAGCCCGTTCAGAAGGGCGGTTTCAAAACTAACCGGGCCGTCTTTGCCTCTGGTGCTCATAAATTGCATTGTTCCTGCCCTTCTTAACGACATCTGAGCATCAGTCCGAAGACCGTTTCTTCAGCCCCAGCCTGCCTGCATTTACATGGTAAGCGATGTATACACCGATTAAAGACAAAGCAACCCCAAACCATGTCAGCGCATAATTGAGATGCGTGTTCCGGACCTCAATACGCGTTTCAGCAGCAATCGGCAGGGTCAGCACCTTACTGGTCCGGACCTGATCAGCATAGTAGGTGGTGATCGCCTCATCCAGCGCCAAGAACGCCGCCATCTCCTCTGGCTTCAGGGTAAACCAGAACCCGTTTGCGGGATCATTTTCCGGCACAAAATAGCCTTTTTGTTGCGGCAGGCGCAATACGGCGCGCAAGCTGATCTGTTCCTGTTTTACCGAAAACAGGCGTGTTTCCGGCTCACGATAGGCTTCAGATACCCAACCTCTGTTCACCAGCAACAACTGGCCAGCCACAGTCCGGAACGGGGTCACCACATGAAAGCCTGCATTGCCTTCATAAGTGCGGCCGGTCAGATATAATTCTTTGTCATGCAGAAAGCGGCCGTTAAGATCCAGATTCTGAAATTCAAACCGGCTGAGGTCAGCTGACGGGTCAGGCGGGGCGACAGCAGCCGCATTTGCCCGGTCATTAAAACTTTCTATCAGTTCAGTTTTCCAGGCTAACCTGTCCAACTGCCAAAACCCGAGCATCAACAACACAAGAAGAGATGGAAGAGAGAAAAAGGTGAGCCAGAAAAACGGGCGGAAATACATATTTATCGTCTCAAATGAAGGGGTGAAAAAAAATCGGCCTGCACCATCACGGGCACAGACCGATATCTATCATGTCAGCAGGTGCTGAGTAAAGCGGATCAGGCGCCCCACCAATACACAGCCACAAACAAGAACAGCCAGACCACATCAACAAAGTGCCAGTACCAGGCAGCGGCCTCAAACCCGAAATGCTGTTCAGCGGTGAAATGCCCTTTCAGGCCCCGTAACAGACAGACCAGAAGAAACAAGGTTCCGATAATCACATGGAAGCCGTGAAATCCTGTGGCCATATAGAACACAGACGGATAGATGCCATCTGTAAACGAAAAGGCCGCATGATCATATTCAATGGCCTGAAGACCGGTGAACAAAGCCCCCAGAATGATCGTGATGGTCAGACCCGTGATGAAGTCGCGTCTGTTGTTCTGTACCAGCGCATGATGTGCCCAGGTGACAGTACAGCCGGACAATAGCAAAATCAGTGTGTTGATCAGGGGCAGATCAAACGGGTTGAAGGTTTCAATGCCTTCCGGCGGCCAGACCCCGCCTGCCGGATAAAAGGCACGGTCGAAGAAAGCCCAGAAAAACGCGACAAAGAACATCACTTCTGAGGCAATGAACAACATCATGCCATAGCGCATACCGATCTGGACAATCGGTGTGTGATGCCCCTGATATTCAGCTTCACGGATGACGTCACGCCACCACATAAACATGGTCAGCAGCACAAGCCCCAGACCCAAGCCCAGAACATGCAAGCCAAAAGCGCGTTCATGCATGAACATAATGCCACCGATTGCGGTAACAAAGGCCGCCGCTGACCCTACGGCCGGCCATGGGCTTGGTTCAACAAGATGGTATGGATGTTGTTGTGCGCCACTCATGTCAGTTCTCCTTAAAAATAGCCTGTCCCCTCCGACTGGCCCCATTCTGGGTTGAATTCAGCTTGTTTTATCCACTGCTTTGAAAAAGGTGTAAGACAGCACAATTTCATCAATATCAACTGTATTGATATCAGATGCGATTTCACTGTCCAAAAAGAATCGTACCGGCATGTCAACGGACTCGCCTGGCTGAAGTGTCTGTTCTGTGAAGCAGAAACATTCGATTTTCATAAAATACGGCCCGGCTTTCTGCGGGGTGACGTTAAAGGTTGCTGTGCCGGTAGACGGCTCTGTGCCGATATTTGTGGCCCGGTACAAGGCGGTGACTTCCTCACCTGGCTTCAGCCTTACCTCAGCTTCAACCGGCACAAATGACCAGTTCAGCTGGGGGTTCACATTTGCATCCAGACGCACACTTAACGGCGCTGCATAGGCCAGTGGCTGATCAGGGGCTTCGGTGGCGACCTGTGTGGTCCCGCCAAAGCCAGTCACCTGGCAGAACAGCTTGTATAACGGAACAGACGCATAAGCCAGGCCAACCATTGACGCCACCACCAGCGCGACAATCAATAAAAGCCGGTTATTCGACTTCTGCTGATCTGCTGGGGACAGGTGGGGGGGTGAGGTTGTGGTTGTCATGGCCGTCAGATCCCCATCCGGAAGATGGTGACAAGATAAAACAATATGGCAAGGCCGAAGATCAGGCCCAGAACCCAGAAGTTCCGGCGTTTGCGCATCGCCTGCATTTCGGCTCCGGTTTTTGGGTCTTTATCGCTCATCACTGTAGTCCCAGAATTGCCAGCACACCCAGATGCTGGACAAGCAATTTATCCAGAATGAGGCTGGCGAACAACACGGTTAAATATAACACAGAAAATTTGAACAAGGCCCATGCCTGACGATCATCAGGGGTTTTGTATAACCGCAGAGCCAACACCATGAACACAGCGCCCATACCTGCTGCAAGCAGCCCATAGAAAGGGCTGGTCATCCCCAGAAGATACGGGGCAACCCCTAACGGGGCCAGCAGGGCTGAATAGATAACAATCTGGCGCAAAGTTTCAGGCTTGCCCGCCACCACAGGCAGCATCGGCACGCCAGCCTGTTTGTAATCTTCATTTTTGACCAAAGCCAGCGCCCAGAAATGAGGCGGTGTCCAGATGAAAATAAGCGCAAACATCGCCAGAGATTCAAGCGAGACTGTACCGGTCACACTGGCCCAGCCCACTACAGGTGGCAGAGCCCCTGCCGCGCCGCCAATGACGATATTCTGCGGCGTAGAGCGCTTCAGCCATATGGTGTAAATGACAGCATAAAAGAAAATCGTGAAGGCCAACAGCCCGCCAGCCAGAAGATTGGCAGACAAGGACAGCATCAGCACAGACAAAACCGACACCACAACCCCAAATGCCAGGGCTTCAGCCGGTTCAACTTTCCCAGCTGGTATGGGCCGGTTGCGTGTCCGCGACATAATCAGATCGATGTCTCTGTCATACCATTGGTTAATCGCCCCAGACGCCCCCGCCCCGGCAGCGATTGCCAGCAGAGACACAATTGCCAGGCCCAGATGAATCTGACCGGGGGCAAGATATATGCCGGCAAAACCAGTGAAAATGACAAGGCTCATCACACGTGGCTTCATCAGCTGGAAATAATCACCAACTGTCGCAGCAGATGCCGCGACAGCCGGTGTAATTGCCAGGTCATGTCTAGATGTCTGATGCGGAAGCGCAGTCATCGAGCTGTCCTTCTTTCGTTTTCAGATGCTCTTATTTCACCTTCGGCAGAGCATCAAATGTGTGGTATGGCGGTGGTGAAGAGACCTGCCATTCCATGGTTGTAGCCCCTTCGCCCCACTGGTTTGCACCAGCTTTACGCTTGGAGACAAACGCCTCTACGATCAGCGCCAAGAAGACCAGCACACCAACCGCACTGATGTAAGAGCCGATAGACGCAATATAGTTCCAGCCAGCAAAGGCATCAGGATAGTCAATATAGCGACGAGGCATACCCGCAAGGCCGAGAAAGTGCATCGGGAAGAAGGTCAGGTTCACACCAATGAACGTCAACCAGAAATGCAGCTTGGCCAGCCCGTCATGATAGGTATAGCCGGTCATCTTGCCAAACCAGTAATAGAAACCAGCAAACAGGCCATAAACCGCGCCAAGAGACAGCACATAATGGAAGTGCGCAATCACATAATAGGTGTTGTGCAGAACAACATCCATACCGGCATTGGCCAGAACCACCCCGGTCACACCGCCGACGGTGAACAGGAAAATAAAGCCAATTGCCCACATCATCGGAATGCGGAAAGAAATTGACCCGCCCCACATGGTCGCAATCCATGAGAAGATTTTCACACCTGTCGGCACAGCGATAACCATGGTCGCCGCGGTAAAGTAGGCACGTGTATCCACATCAAGGCCAACTGTATACATATGGTGCGCCCACACGATAAAGCCGACAAACCCAATCGCCACCATGGCGTAAGCCATTCCCAGATAGCCAAATACCGGCTTGCGTGAGAAGGTTGAGATAATATGGCTGACGATCCCGAAAGCAGGCAGGATCATAATATACACTTCAGGATGACCGAAGAACCAGAACAGATGCAGGAACAAGATGGGGTCACCGCCCCCTTCAGGAATAAAGAACGTGGTACCGAAATTCCGGTCTGTCAGCAGCATCGTGATCGCCCCTGCCAATACCGGCACAGCCAGCAGCAGTAGGAACGCGGTGATCAGCATTGACCAGGCAAACAAAGGCATCTTGTGCATGGTCATACCAGGCGCACGCATGTTGAAAATAGTGGTGATGAAGTTCGCCGCGCCCAGAATAGAGGACACACCAGCAAGGTGCAGCGATAAAATCGCCAGATCCATTGACATGCCCGGTGTTCCGGCCGTGCTCGACATCGGCGGATAAATCGTCCAGCCAACACCGGCTCCGCCATCCATAACAGCCGACAGCAGCAGCAACAGGAATGACGGCGGCAGCAGCCAGAACGAAATGTTATTCATCCGCGGAAACGCCATATCCGGCGCGCCGATCATAATCGGCACAAACCAGTTACCAAAGCCGCCAATCAGGCCCGGCATAACCACAAAAAACACCATGATCAACCCATGGGCCGTGGTGAACACGTTCCAGACATGACCATCAGCCATATACTGAACGCCAGGTTCCATCAGCTCCATGCGCATGAATATAGAAAAGCCGCCGCCAATCAGGGCTGCCAGAATCGAGAAGATGATATACATCGTCCCAATATCTTTATGGTTGGTTGAGTAAAGCCAGCGACGCACAAATCCGGTCGGGATAGCGTGACCGTCTTCAGCATGTGTTGCCTCATCATGTGTTTTTTGGGCACTCATTTGTGTTTCTCCTTCACTCAATCGTTCAGTTGGCAGATGCCAGCAACGTTTCATTCAGCAGGGGTTGAGCCGGGGTATCAACTGAAGCAAATTCTTCTTTTGCTCCTTCGAGCCAGGCTTCATATTCATCTTTTTCAAGGGCCTGAACCACAATCGGCATATAGGCATGGTTCACACCGCAAATCTGGTTACATTGGCCATAATAGGTATGTGTGCCTGCAGGTACATCAATCCAGGCTTCGTTCACTCGGCCGATGATGGAGTATGTTTGCACAGCAAGAGACGGCACAAAGAACGAATGCATCACATCATTGCCTGTTACCAGCAGCTTGATCCGGGTGCCGGCGGGCACCACCATCGGATAATCTACTTCCAGCAACCGCTTCTGGCCTGGCTCCAGGTCCGCCTCATCAAGCATATAGCTGTCAAAGCTCAGCTCTTCATCAGGATATTCATAATTCCAATACCACTGATTACCGGTCACCTTGATCACCATTTCGGTATCTTTGGTCTGGTCCATGTAATAGAGCAGCCGGAAAGACGGCACCGCGATAACTACCAGAATCAGGACCGGAATGACCGTCCATAAAATCTCAATCACTGTGTTATGTGATGTCTTGGAAGGGTTTGGATTGGCTGACTGGCGGAACCGCACACAGGTGTAAACCAGCAGCGCCAGAACAAATAAAGAAATGGCGGTGATAATCACCAGCAGCAGATTGTGAAGGCTGTTGGCCCTCTCAGCGATTGATCCGGCTGGTGCCTGCAAGCCCAGCTGCCATGGCTGAGGTTCAGCAGCGGAGACCCCGCCTGCCACCATTAAGGTTACCGCCCCAGCTAATATTCCCAGACTCGCTACAGAAAATCCGCGCAATGTCATCGTGTCGTCCCCCTTATCCAAAAGGTCATCCCATAAAATATGGTCGTTCATTTTGGTTCTGCCGAAACAGAACCATGATGTGCAGAAAATTTAAAGCCTACTTTTAACGTATTTCGCTTCGTTCTAGCGTGTTTTCTGTGTGGTGAAAACCCCTCTGCGACGGCCTGTCGCAAAGGCGGCACAAAACAGCGTTTTATGGATTGTGTCAGAACGCAAGCCTGTCTGATTTCGCCCTTGAAAAGCGCCATTCAACGCCCCATTATTGATTCTGCGCAGGGCGTTCCTCTGCCAGCGCGCAAATGTGAGCAAAGCGTGCAGACAACACTATAATTCAAGAGACAGCAGTATGGATTTACTTCAGCAGACAGATAATGTTTTTTTCACCTCTACAGGCCTTGACCGGGACCGGACCATGAAGATGGTGGCCAGCTGCCTTGACGGGGCAGATGATGGTGATCTGTTCTTAGAGATGAAACATGCTGAGATGCTGTCTTTTGATGACGGCCGGCTGAAAACAGCAACCTATGATCAGAGCGCAGGTTTTGGTTTGCGTGCGATTGTCGGTGAAGCAGATGCCTTTGCCCATGCCGGAGAATTAAGCGAAGCCGCCCTGAAGCGCGCAGCAGAAACAGTCTCTGCGGTGGCCTCTGGCCATTCAGGGCAGCTGGCCATCGCCCCGGAAGCAGGCCGCAATCAGTCTTTGTATTCAGATGCCAACCCGCTGAATCAGACAGCCTTTGAGGACAAAGTCGAATTGCTGCAGAAAATTGATGCCTATGCGCGTGAAAAGGACCCGCGGGTCAAGCAGGTCAGCGCCTCAATTGCCGGGTCCTGGCAGGCGGTGCAAATCATCCGTCCTGACGGCACACGTTATGCAGATATCCGCC
The DNA here is from genome assembly GCA_002722385.1 of SAR116 cluster bacterium. The sequence goes on from PBLR01000013.1 coordinate 17,866, forward strand.
CTCTGGTCAGGCTGAATGTGGCTGTTGTTGCCGAAAAGGACGGTCGGATGGAAAGCGGCTCCAGCGGCACGGGCGGCCGGTTTATGTTTGAGCGCTATCTGCAAGCTGATGTCTGGCAGGCAGAGGTCGATGAAGCGCTGCGAATCGCGATGCTGAACCTTGAGTCCGTCGGCGCGCCTGCTGGCGAGATGGAAATTGTGCTGGGATCAGGCTGGCCCGGGGTGATGCTGCATGAGGCTGTTGGCCATGGCCTGGAAGGTGATTTCAACCGAAAGGGCACATCTGTGTTTTCTGGCCGCATTGGCGAGCAGGTCTCCGCTAAAGGGGTCACTGTGGTTGATGATGGCACCATTCAGGACAGGCGCGGGTCAATCACTATCGATGATGAAGGCACCCAGTCAGCCCGTAATGTGCTCATCGAAGACGGTACTTTGAAAGGCTATATGCAGGACCGCCAAAATGCCCGCCTGATGGGGGTCAATGCCACCGGCAACGGGCGCAGACAATCTTATGCGCATCTGCCGATGCCGCGAATGACAAACACCTTTATGGAAAACGGATCTTATGACGCAGATGAAATTGTCGCCTCTATGAAAAAAGGCATTTATGCGGTTAATTTCGGCGGCGGCCAGGTCGATATCACCTCTGGCAAGTTCGTGTTTTCAGCTTCTGAAGCTTATCTGGTCGAAAATGGAAAAATCGGCGCGCCGGTGAAAGGGGCAACCTTGATCGGCAGCGGGCCTGACGCAATGTCAAAGATCACCATGATCGGCAATGATCTGGCCCTCGACAGAGGGGTGGGCACCTGTGGCAAGGCTGGCCAGTCTGTTCCTGTTGGGGTGGGCCAGCCAACCCTGAAAATGGGTGGTATCACCGTCGGCGGCACAGAAGCGGCGTAACTTTTTTAACCGCCTCAAAGCGGCGGGAAATCAGTCCTGCTGGTGATCAGGCAGGTTTAGGCTGTCTGCTGATCGCCAGGATAATCAGCAGCAACACAACAGTAATGCCGCCACCAAAACCAAATGAGGCAACACCGCCGCCAATGCTGTAAAACGGGCCTGCAGAGACAAGTCCTAAAACCTGGCCAATTGACCCGCAGCCCTGCACAAATCCGAGCGAGCCGCCCATATCCTCAGCCCTGGCCGCCTTTGATGCAGAAGAGGTCAATGTCGGGTTGGTAAAGGCAAAACCAACACAGACAAGCGTGGTGGAAAGCAGAACAAGACCAAGACCAACCGGCACGCCAGCCAGGAAATTATAGGCCAGCGCGACAGTAACAAACTGGCCGACCGCCAGCAAAGCAACCCCTGATGCGATTGTCTTCATCTCTCCAAAGATACCAACAACACGCGCGATCAGCCCGCCCTGAACGATAATGATCAAAACCCCGATATAGGTGAACAGCCAGCCGGTCTGCCTGGCCCCGAATCCCAGCAAATCACGCACCAGAAGAACATATGAGGCTTCCACCTGAGCAAAAGCCAGGTTGAGGCAGAAAAAGGCCGCTGCATAGCCGCCAATATGACCAGAGAATAGGGTACGGATATAGACAGAGAGTGAGGCCCGTTGTGAGGGTGAAGCTGATGTCTTGCCAGTCTCTGTCAGGCGGAAGGCCAGACCAAAGGACAAAGCTGAGAACAAGCCTGCGATCAGGAACGGTACCTGATGAACAGGACCAGAACCAATACCGCCTAAAACCCCGCCCAAAGCCGGGCCAAGCACAAAACCTGAACCAATAGCCGCGCCGAGAAGCCCCATTGTTCTGGCGCGGTCTTCAGGGCTGGTCTTGTCTGCGATAATCGCCTGAATCACACCGATATTCCCGGCCGCCAGTCCGGCCACAATGCGGGCCGCAAACATCTGTGTGATATCATTTGTCAGCGCAAACCAGAAATGTGCCACTGTGCCGACAAACAAAGAGAACAATAGCACAGGACGCCGCCCTAACCGGTCCGACAGCCGCCCCAGAACAGGGTTGGCAACAAACATGGCAAAAGCAAAGCTGGCCAAAAGGGCCGTCATCACAATTTCTGAATGGCCCAGCCCGTCAATGACGGTAAAGGGCAGTATGGGGATCAGCGCGCCGATACCGACAAAATTTATAAATACAATCAGAAGCAGATTTGCCATGAGCGCAGATACAGTCTTGGAAGATGTGCCGCTTTCGCTGGCCGTTTTAAGAGGAATTAATAATGATACAGTTTGAACAGATGACGCACATCTTCTGACCAGTCGCTGTAATAATGCTCCAGCATAATGTCGGCGTTGGTTTTACCGCTTTCAACGATGTGCTTCAGCGGCGCAAGATACTGTGTCTCATCTCTGCCCTTTTTGTCGGCAATCTGCCGTCTGACCAACCCCGCTTCAGCCAGGCTCACCACTGACCGGGCCATCTCCAGCATAGAGATATCCCCAAACTGGCCTTGAAGACCATGCTGAATTGCAGACAGACGGGCTGCTTCCACCTGCTCAGCTGTTATCCCGGAGATCAGGGCTTCAGCCTCAGCAAGGGCTGTCTCATCATATAAAAGCCCTACCCACAATGCTGGCAAGGCACAAATCGAATCCCAACTGCCGCTGTCTGCCCCGCGCATTTCAAGATAGCCTTTCAGCCGCACCTCAGGAAAGGCGGTGGTCATATGATCTGTGAAATCTTCCAGGCTGGGGACCTCACCTTCAAAACCAGGTAATTTGCCTTCCATAAAGGCACGAAAAGACTGGCCGGAGACATCTATATAATCATCGCCCCGATGCAGGAAATACATCGGCACATCCAGGATATAGTCTATCCAGGCGTCATAACCGAACCCATCTGCAAACACGACCGGCGGGATACCACATCTGTCGGGATCTGTATCTGTCCAGGCCTGAGCCCGTGTTGATTTGACACCTGACGGCTGGCCATCTTTGAAAGGTGAGTTGGCAAACAGGGCTGTGGCGACAGGCTGCAGGGCAAGGGACGTGCGGAATTTGCGCACCATATCAGCCTCGCTGGCGTAATCCAGATTGACCTGAACCGTGCAGGACCGCAACATCATATCCAGGCCCAGATTCCCGCGTTTGGGCATATATTCACGCATAATCTTATACCGGCCCTTCGGCATCCAGGATATATCCTGTCTGGACCAGAGCGGCTGGAAACCGGCCCCCAACATGCACAAGCCAAGCTCTGCGGTGATATCTTTCATCTGCGCCAGATGCCGGCCGGTCTCGCAACAGGTCTGATGCAGCGTTTCAAGAGGCGCGCCGGACAATTCAAACTGGCCACCAGGTTCCAGAGTAATCGAGCCGCCCTGCCCGTCTTTCAGCGCAATCAGCTGTCCTTTTTCTGTGACAAGGGTCATATCATACCGGTCAGCAAGGCGGCTGAGAAGCTCACCAATCCCTGCCTCTCCTTCATAGCGCACAGGATGGAAGCTGCCTTTTTCGAACAGAAATTTTTCATGCTCAGTGCCAATGCGCCACTCATCTTTAGGCGTCTCCTGGCTTTTCAGCCAGTCAACTAGCTGTGCTTTATCTGTGACATTTATGTTTTCTGATGTGTCAGACATGAACGACCTGCCGGAGGTTAGAGAAAGGATAAACAGATAATAACAAACCCGATGATTATTCTACTTATTTACTTCAAAAACAGACCAGTCACCACAAACAGCCTGAAACAGACTGAGCGCGGCAAGCGCGGCGGTATCACTGCGCAAAATACGGGGGCCCAGGCTGAGCGGACGCAGCAGAGGTATCTGCTTTATCATCTGCCGTTCTGCATCTGAAAACCCGCCTTCAGGGCCAATCAGAAGACCTGCTTTTTGAAGAGGTGTGGCCGATAGCTGTTGAACAGGATTAAAGCCCGTGTCACCTGCAAGAGCTTCATCACAAAACAGAAGATGCCGGTCAGATGGCCAATCTGCCAGAACTGCGCTAAGTGAGGCAAACGGACCGATTTCCGGAATATCCAGACGGCCGGTCTGTTCAGCAGCTTCTATGGCATTTGCGGTCAGGCGATCCAGATTGACCCGGCTGACCTGACAAAATTCTGTATCCACCGGCTGAATTTTTCTGGCTCCTAATTCTGTTGCTTTCTGGGCCATAAAATCAAGCCGGGTCCGCTTTACTGGCGCAAACAGAAACCAAATATCCGGGCTCTGCTGAAAAAAATTGCAGGTCCGCATGACCTGAAGGCTGGCTGATTTCCGGCCAATTTCGGTAATTTCAGCCACCATACTGTCTGTCCGGCCATTAAAAATTTCCACCCGGTCACCAGCAGATCGCCGCATCACATGGCCCAGATAATGAGCCTGCTCTTTATCCAGCGTTACTGTTGTCCCTGTGGTCACTTCTGCATCCACAAACAGGCGTATAGGCGGGGTGTATCCGGTCATGAGGAAGTCTTAAGCGCATTAAACAATAGTGGCAAGTCTTTTGAGACTTGCTATAAATCCAGCTATAGACATGCTTATTTTAACCTAAACAAACCACCTGATGAGTGATGCCTGCAGACCCAGATGAGATGACCGGCCGCACCGAAACAGCATCCGGACACAGTGATATCCAGCTGGCCGGGCTATGGGCGCGGCTGCCTGTGTCCACCCACCCCTATATCACGCTTGCCAGGTTGGACAGACCTATAGGCTGGTGGTTGTTGGTTCTGCCGGGCTGGTGGATTTTCGCTGCCTTCAGCCCGGGCTGGCAGACCGCAATCTGGTATATGGCTTTGTTCACGGTCGGGGCGGTGGCCATGCGGGCTGTGGGCTGTGTTATAAATGATCTCTGGGACAGAGATATTGATGCCCAGATTGAACGTACCAGAGCCCGCCCGCTGGCGTCAGGACAGCTATCTGTGGCTGCTGCGTTCATCTTTCTGATGTGTCTAAGCGGTCTTGGTCTTCTGGTTCTGCTGCAGCTGCCTGTGATCTGTTGGGGGGTCGGTGTTGCCGCGCTGCCTCTGGTGATTTTATATCCCTTGGCCAAACGCTTTACAGACTGGCCGCAGATTGTGTTGGGATTCACCTTCAGCTGGGCTATTCCGGTGGCGGTGGCGGTGCTCTGGCAGAGCTGGCCGCCGGCCGGTCTCTGGCTTATCTATGCAGGATGTGTGTGCTGGGTGGTTGGTTATGATACGATTTATGCGGTTCAGGATATGCCAGATGACCGCTTAACCGGGGTCAGATCCTCAGCCCTTGCGCTTGGCAGATATATCCGGTGGGGGGTGAGCCTGTTTTACCTGGCCGCTATCGCGTTCTGGACAGCTGGATTTTGGGGCGTGCTGGGCCCGGGTCTCTGGCTGGGCGGTCTTGGCCTGATGGGCTGTCATCTTGTCTGGCAGATATATCAGCTGAAGACAGATGATCCCGCATCCGCGCTTCAGGTCTTCAAATCAAACCGTAATGCCGGCCTTATTTTGAGCGCGGGGCTTTTCCTCAACACATTTNTTTAAAGAAAAACCAGATATCACACAACAGCGGGCCGCCAGGGGGGTTTTTCTGCCACAAGCCCGTCTTGCTGCACACCAGCAGCAACGTCAGCCCGTAATGCCTCGCTGCTCTGCAGCTGGCTGATCCAGTCTTCAAGAGAGGTTGCATCAGCGCAGAACCGGCGATAAATCATCTCTTGCATCTGCAGCTGGCTTTTCTGCGCAAACTGCCTGTTTTGTGCAGGAATGCGGGCCAGGCCAAAAGGTCCCTCACCGGCAACGCTCATCGCGCCGGTCAGCGCCGCATAACCGAACAGCTGGTCAAGAGGCGCGTTAAATCTGTGTTCAATCACAGACAGGTCCCATTCAACCCAGTCATAGGCGATGCCCAGTGATTCTGTCTGATGCATGATCTGCAGCTGTGCAGGGGTCAGCCAGGCGATATTCAGATCAACAGATGTCCCATGACAAGGAAAAGCAGAACAGGGCACCGCGCCATAGGGGGCCAAATTCGCCACATGTACCACATCACAATCATGAAGCCTAACAGGCGTTACAGCCACTTCTGCACGATCACCAAATTTTCTGTTCAATTGCACCGGTGCCCGATTTGAGCCGACGGAGAGAACCGGTGTCCGGCCGGCAAAATCATAGCCAGGTGGCAGGGCCAGACTGTGCCCGTCCTTGATAAGATAGGCATCGGACGGCGCATCATAAGGATAGTCAAGGGCGCGCTGCAGGTCAGATAATCTGGCAATCTTATTCATCTATCTGGTCACACCATTAAGCCTGTTCACAGATGAAGCCCGGCCAGCGGATCAAGCCCCAGCATGATGTTCATGTTCTGCACCGCTGCCCCGGCCGCCCCTTTGCCCAGATTATCCAGCCGTGCGGTCAGCACAAACTGGCTGTGATCAGGACGGGCGAAGACAAATAATTCCAGCCGGTCTGTCCCCGCTAACGGATCTGCAGATAAAAAACCGTTGTCGGTGAGCTGTGCGTCTGTTCCAACCGAAACAAGAGCCGTGTTCTGATAATGGTCAGCCAGGACAGCCCGAAGTTCGTCAGCCTGAACAGGACATGAAAACTGGTCCTGATGAAGCGGAATATTGACCAGCATGCCTTGGGCAAAATCACCAACAGATGGCAGGAACACAGGGGCGTGGTCCAACCCGGCATGCTGTTTCATTTCCGGCAGATGTTTATGGGACAGGCTGAGCCCGTAGGCAGCAAAAGCTGGTTCGCCCTCTCCTTCATATCTGGCGATCATGGCTTTGCCGCCGCCGCTGTACCCGCTGACGCAGACAGCCGATAATTGTGCTGAAGAGGGAAGCAGCCCGGCCTGTCTTAACGGCGCGACAAGTCCCAAAAATCCGGTCGGATAACAGCCAGGATTGCTGACAAACTGTGCCTGGTGAATAGCGGCGTGCTGGCCAGATGACAGTTCGGCAAACCCATAGGTGAATTCAGGGTCAATTCGGTGCGCTGTAGAGGCATCAATCAGGCGTGAGCCAGAGGCCTTTGCCATCTCTGCTGCCTGTCGTGCGGCATCATCAGGAAGGCACAGGATTGTTACATCCGCGCTGGCCATAGCCTCTGCCCGGGCGTCGATATCTTTGCGCTGCCCATCGTCAAGCACACGCACAGACAGCTCTGCGCGCGTCTGCAAACGGTCATGCACCTGCAGGCCGGTCGTGCCCGCCGCACCATCTATAAATACTGAATAGCTCATTATGCTTTTCTAGATAAACTGACACTTTCTCAATTGCAAGCTGTTGCATCAGCCCTGGTGACGTACTATGTCATGATGTATGTCAAAACAAGATCAAGATATTATCGAAAAAGCCCTCAGCGCGGCGAAACAGGCCGGTGCGGACGGCGCAGATGTCAGCTTCATCAAAGGAGGCGGGCTGGATGTTCAAGTTCGCCTAAGCAAAGTTGAATCAGCAGAACGTGCCGAAGATTATCAGATGGGCATGCGCGTATTTGTTGGCCAGAAAAGCGCCACTATTTCATCTGGCCAGCTTGATGATGAAAATATTACAGAGCTTGCCGAGCGGGCGGTGGCTATGGCCAAACATGCCCCGGAAGACCCCTATGCCCGGCTGGCCACAGCTGAAGAGCAGGCGAAATCCTTCCCCGATATTGAGCTTTTTGACGACACCAGCTTCAGCACAGAAAAGTTGACCGAAATCGCCCTTGCTTGTGAAGAAGCCGCCCTCAGTCAGGCGGGGATCAGCAATTCTGACGGTGCGTCTGCTTCTTCAGGCTCCAGCGAGGTTTTGATCGGCACAAGCACAGGCTTTAACGCCTCATATAAACGCTCCAGCTTTGGTTTCTCAGCTGTGGTTCTGGCTGAACAGGATGGCCAGATGGAGCGAGACTATGATTACAGCTCAGCGGTATTTGCTGAAGATCTGAAGCAGCCAGAAGCGGTTGGCCGCAGCGCCGCAACACGTACCTTGGCCCGCCTGGGTGGTCGCAAACCGCAGACTGGCACCTTTCCGGTAATTTATGACAAACGTGTCTCGCGATCTCTGGCCGGCCATGTGGCAAGTGCGATTAATGGCGCAGCAATTGCCCGCGGGACCAGCTTTTTAAAAGAGAAGATGGGCCAGCAAATCGCCAATTCCTCTATCAACCTGCTGGATAACCCGTTATTGCCGCGGGGCATGGGCTCTCGCCTGTTTGACGGTGAAACATTGCCGGTCCAGAAACGCTATCTGGTGCAGCAAGGCTGCCTTCAGGGCTGGCTGCTTGATCTGGCCACAGCTGCGCAGCTGGGACTCAGCCCGACCGGGAATGCCAGCCGGTCTCTATCCGGGCCGCCCAGCCCGTCTGTATCCAACTTCATTATGGAACAGGGCAGGACCACGCTGGATGAGATGATCGCCGATATCGAACAGGGCTTTTATATCACTGAACTGATGGGCAGTTCTGTGAGCCTGACAACAGGTGATTACAGCCGCGGGGCTTCTGGTTTCTGGATTGAAAACGGCAAGATTACCTGGCCAGCAACCGAAGCCACAATTGCCGGCAATCTGAAAGATATTTTCAATGATATGATGCCTGCAGATGATCTGGAACTGACCCAGTCTATTGCTGCCCCGTCTGTGTTTGTGAAACAGATGATGGTTGCCGGTAGCTGAGCCATGACATCTTCATCTCGTCCCTCAACATTCACGCCTGCGCATGGCCGGCGGGGTATGCGTGACTGGGTAGAGCTGATGGCAAAGGACCACGGGGTTTTGAGGCTGTGGTGGCATAATCTGCATCAGATAGATGAGGATATGTGGCGCAGCAACCAGCCAACCCCCGGCCGTGTTGAGCAGGCAGCAAGGCTGGGTATCCGTACCATTATTAATCTGCGCGGGGCCCGTTCAGACGGCGGCTGGCGGCTGGAGGCTGAAGCCTGTGCACGCCATGGCCTACAGCTAATCGATTTCACCGCCCGGTCGCGGGCCGCACCAGATAAACAGATGCTGCATGACACAAAAGCCCTGTTAGACAGTCTGGACGGTCCTGCTTTGCTGCATTGCAAGTCAGGGGCTGACCGGGCCGGGCTGATGGCAGCTTTGTATCTTTTGATCAAAAAAGGCCGGCCTGTGGCAGAAGCAGCCGAACAGCTTTCGTTTCGCTATCTTCATGTCAAGCAGGCAAAGACAGGCTTGCTGGATGCCTTTCTGGCGGCTTATGCGCCCTATGAGGCAGAGGGGATGGGGTTTTTTGACTGGGTTGATAATGTCTATGACCCAGAGCAGTTACAGGCAGAGTTTCTGTCTTCTTCCTGGGCGGACCGGCTGACAGACCAAATTTTACGACGTGAATAACCTGGCTTGTCAGGAAAACGACTGTAACGCGCATAAATGAGCATAGAGCCCGTTTTTTTCCAGCAATGACCGGTGCGTGCCGGTTTCAACAATCTGGCCCTTATCAAGAACCAAGATCATATCAGCTTTCTGAATTGTGGCCAGGCGATGTGCCACCACGATTGTGGTGCGGCCAGCTGACAGCCTGTCAAGCGCCTCCTGAACCAGCTGTTCAGACTGAGCATCAAGCGCGCTTGTTGCCTCATCCAACAGCAAGATAGGTGCGTCTTTCAGCATCGCCCGAGCAATGGCAATACGCTGACGCTGACCACCGGACAGCTTGTTTCCAGTTGCCCCGACATAAGTGTCATAGCCTTGCGGCAATTGCTGAATAAACTCATCTGCGGCGGCAGCCCTGGCGGCGGCAATCACGTCATCATCTGTTGCGTCTTTCTGGCCAAAGCGGATATTCGCCGCGACCGTGTCATCAAACAATACAGCTTCCTGAGACACCAGCGCGATATGGCGGCGCAGACCGGACAGAGACAAATGAGAAATCGGCGTGCCGTCAATGGTTATCTGTCCGGCTGTGGGATCATAAAAGCGAGGCAAAAGGTTGATGATTGTTGATTTGCCGCTGCCGCTCGGCCCGACCAGCGCAACGGTCTGACCTGGGGCAACGGTAAAGGCAATTTCTGTCAGAATGGCCGCATCCTGATAGGCAAAGCTGATGTCGTTAAAGGCAATTTCACCTTTGATCTGGGCCAGCGTTTTGGGCGAGGCCGGGTCTGTGATACGGGCTTTTTGATCCAGCAGCGCAAACACGCGGCTGGTGGCCGCCAGACCTTCTTGGGTGACCGCGTTCAGCGTGCCAATCGCCCGCACCGGCTGGACCAGCATCAGCAAGGCCGTGATAAAGCCCGCCACATCGCCAACCTGCAGCTGGCCATTGGCAACCTGCCAGGCCGCAACACCAATGACACCGGCCACAGCAAACCCGCCCAACACTTCAAGGATCGGGTCAATCCGGGCCCGTCCGGCCAACAGATGCACCAGCCGGTTATATAAACCATCAAACGCAGTTGCGCTTCTAGTTTTCTCTGCTGCTTCCAGCTGATAGGCCTTTACCATACGCACCCCTTGCAGAATTTCAGCAAGAAGTGAGGTCACTGTTTCCATATGTTCCTGCAGCTCGCCAGAGGCTTTGCGCTGACGATTGCCGATCCGGATAATTGGCCGCATCGCCAGAGGGTAAACCGCCAGAACAAGAACAGATAACAGCCAGCTGAACCAGAACATCACCCCGACCATAACAAAAATAGTCAGCACATCCCTGACCAGATTATTCGCCAGCCTGACAAAGGCTTCCCTGACCAAGTTCAAGTCATTCATGATACGAGAGATGAACGCGCCAGCAGGTTCTGCCGTCACTGTCGCCAGGTCAGCATCGATCAGACGATGCGCCATAGCTTTCTGAATATCGGTGGTGATCTTCAAGGCCAGGCTGTTCACCGTCAGCACCTGAAAATACATCGCTGTGGCTTTGACAGAAGACAGCAGAATAATTGCAAGCGGGATCAGCACAAACGGATCATCTAAACGAATAAACCCTGTTGAGTAGGCAGCCTGATCGGCGCCGCCGGCCAGAACATCAAACACATGTCTGATTAAAGCTGGATAGGCCCCGCTGGTAGCCGCAACAAGAACCATCAGGACAAAAATCAAAACCAGCCGTGATCTGTAGTGCAGAACCCAGTCACGCCAGAACCGCCTTACAATGACTTTGTCATCACTGCTGAACAAAACAGGCGTCCTTCTTGCGCGTTAAAATCGGCAAAGCTGTCTTCATATTGTCTGTCTAGCATGCAGGCCGTCTGGCTGTATAGACATAAAGCTCTGTTATGTTTAGGCTATAGCGTGAAACCGGCGTGATAGCCAGCCTGTCAGTTATGGGTTTGTTCTGGTGAAGCGTGTCGTTTTTCCTCTCTTGCCCAAAGGCCGAATTCCTGAACGCCATGTTAAAACGTCTGATCCGATCCTCTGCTGGTTCTTTTTTGCTCAGCGTGACTCTGGCAGCGATTATGGGTGGTCTGGTGGCCAGTTTGAGATGGCATCACAACGGCCGCACCGAACTGAAGCAACGCCTGAAGAGCGGCAAACCCGAAATCATTGTGTTCTGGCATGAACATCTGTTTGTGATGAGCCCGGTTCTGCCAGCAGGCTGCTCTGCTCTGCAGTCGCCACATCCGGACGGGCGGGTTCTGGCCGGGGCATCACGCCTGTTTGGGCTGAGGCCAATCTGGGGCAGCAGCAACAGAAATGCCCTGTCAGGCCTGCGCCAGATGGCCGGACAGATCAAAGCCGGCCGGTCAGCGGTAATAACGCCAGACGGGCCGCGTGGCCCGGCAAGACAGATGTCAATGGGACCGGTCAGCCTGGCCCAGCTGACTGGCGCACAGATTACCTTGGTCGCCTGGTCAGCACAGCGCTGCTGGCGGGCAAAAAGCTGGGATAAAATGCGCTTTCCCAAACCCTTCAGCCCGATTATCTGCAGCTGGTCAGACCCGATTGACCTGCCGCGCACAAAATCAAAGGCTGAGCTAGAACAGCAGCGCGTGATGATCGAAAGCCGGTTAAATGAACTGGTGAAGACAATTGATCAGCAGACAAATCAGGGGCAGGCCACATGATCAACAGCCTGGACAGCTATAACCGGCTCTGGGCATGTCTGCGGCCTGTTTTGCCGCTGTATCTTGGCTGGCGCAGCCTGCGCGGCAAGGAAGACAGCACCAAGCGCGGACAAAGGCTGGCGAAAAACTGGCAACAGCAACGGCCGGAAGGAGTGCTGATTTGGCTGCATGCTGTGTCTGTCGGCGAAACCGTGGCTGCGATAAGCCTGGCTGAGGCCTGTCTTGACCAGCATCCCTCTTCTCATATTCTGATCACGACAAACACATTGGCTGCGCTGAACAGGCTTGAGCAGATACAGCCTGACCGCTGTTTCAGCTGTTATCAACCTCTTGATGATCCTGCCTGTGTGGCCCGGTTTCTGGCGTTTTGGCAGCCAGATGCGGCAGTGTTCCTGGAATCTGACTTCTGGCCAAATCTGATCATTCAGACAGCACAGACGGGCATTCCGGTGACTTTTGCGTCGTCTCAGCTGTCTGACAAAGCCTTTGTGAACTGGCAGAAACGCCCGAAACTGGCGGCCCAGCTGTTTGGGGCGGCACATCTTATTTGTGCAGTTGATACAGCACAGCAGCTGAAATTTGAACGGCTGTGCACGGCCCATGAAGGGCGCCAGCCGCATATCATGACGCTTGGGTCATTAAAGCTGAGCACGGCCAGCCTGGCTGTTGACCCGGTGTTTGTCGCTGAGCTGAAAGCTGCTGCGGCCGGCCGGCCAGTGCTGCTGGCCGCGTCAACACATGACCCGGAAGAAGAGTTGATTGTGGCGGCAAGTCAGCAACTGACAGCAGCTGGCTATGCGCATCTGCTGGTGATTGCGCCCCGACACCGTGAACGCGGGGATGATGTTGCCCGGCTAATCCTTACAGCAAGGCGGCGCAGCAACAAAGAGACCCCGCAACCAGATGACAGCCTGTTTCTGGCTGACAGCCTTGGTGAGATGGGCAGCCTGATCACAGCAGCAGATATCGTCATCTTAGGCGGGTCTTTTACCCCAAAGGGCGGGCATAACCCGCTGGAAATCGCCGCCCTTGGCAAGCCTGTGATTACAGGCCCGTCACAGTTTAAAAATCAGGCAGAATTTGATACACTTCATACGATTGGCCAGTCTGTGACAGCAGCAGACAGAGAGGAGCTCTGCCAGCTTCTGACGCGGTGGCTGGATAGTCTCCAGACTGGTGAAGGGGTGCTTGACCAGACAGTTCTGAGCCAAGCCCGTGCCTATGTGGCTGCGGCTTGTGAACGGCCTGCAAAGACGGCACAGTTAATCATAGACACCCTGCGGTGAGACACGCCACAGACAGAAAACATAGTGAATGCGCTGACGACTGATGATGATCGCTCCGAAATTTTGGACAGAAAAAGGCCTGATATCCTCTGCCTTGTTGCCGCTGAGCGCCTTATGGATGCTGGCCGGCCGCCTCAAAACGGCGCTTGCCAGACCAGAATCAGCTGAACTGCCGGTCATTTGTGTCGGCAATATCTCTGTCGGCGGCACAGGCAAAACGCCGGTCACAGCCATGCTCTGCCGGATCGCAAAAGAACAGGGCTATCAGCCCTGTATTCTGATGCGCGGCTATAAAGGGCGCAAAAAGGGGCCCGTCTTTGCAGACCCGTCTGTTCATACCACAGCCGATATTGGTGATGAAGCGGTGATGCTGGCCCTGAATAATGATGTCTGTGTCAGTGCAGACCGGATAAGAGGCGCCCGTTTTATTGCGGCTCAGAATAAGTTTGATTTGATCATCATGGATGATGGGATGCAGAACCCGTGGCTGCACAAAGATATTATTTTAACGGTTTTTGACGGGCAGTCTGGTCTGGGCAATCAGCGGATTTTGCCCGCCGGCCCCTTGCGTGAACCTGTAGCAAGCGGCCTTGATAAGGCGGATGCCGTAATCCTGAACGGCAAAGATGAGACCGGGCTGAAAGAGCTGTTCGCACAGGATCTGCAGGTGTTTGAGGGCCAGCTTCATCCTGACCAGAAAATCGCCAAGACGCTGAATGGAAAACGGCTGATTGGCTTTGCGGGTATCGGCCGGCCGCAACGGTTTTTCACCACATTGAAACAGACCGGAGCAGAGCTGGTGCGCGAATTATCTTTTGCTGATCATCACAGCTATTCAGAGGCAGATTTATCGCGGCTCCATCAAGAAGCGTTACATGCCGGGGCAGAGCTGGTCACCACACATAAGGACTGGGTCCGCCTGCCTCCTGAATGGCGGGCGCGTGTATTGGCCCTGCCTGTTTCGTTCCGGGTTTCGCGAGCAGATAAAACAAGGCTTGTGAGCCTTCTCAGCACCGCTTTGGCCAAGAGGCCGGACTGATGTCAATGTCCTACCGGCCGGGCTGGCTGAAATTCATCTACATGACCATCATTTGGCCTTTGGAAGCGGTTTTGGTGGCGCTTATTTTTGGGCCTCTGGCGGTGCTGCCTGTCGGGCTGGCCAGTTTTTGTATGGGCAGGTTATTTGTCTGGCTGGGCCCGCTGACCCCCTGGCATAAGCGGGCAGCAGAGCAGATGGAGCTGGCCCTGCCCAACCATCCCTCAGCTGACAAGAAGGTCTGGCTGGCCGAAATGTGGGATAATCTGGGCCGGACCACAGCTGAATTTATCAAAACCAGACAAATGCTGGATAAAGGCTATATCCAATTTGAAGGCTTGCAGCATCTGGACGGGCATGAGGGCGGTTTTGTTATCGGCGCGCATCTGGGCAACTGGGAAGCGTTATCTATGCTGGGGCCAGCCACAGGCAGCCGGACCGGACTGATTTATCGGCCGTTAAACAACCCTTATGTGTCTGTGTTGTTGAAGCGGCGTGCGCGTTCTGCTGAAGCAGATATCTATGAAAAAGGGCGGCCGGCCGCCATTGGCATGATTTCAACCTTGCGCAAAGGCGGGTTCATGCTGCTCCTTGCTGACCAGCAGTTGCGAGAAGGTGAAACCGTGCCGTTCTTTGGCTACCCCGCCCAGACCGCCATCGCTCATATCAAACTTGCGGCCAAAACAGGCAAACCTATTTTTATGGCCCAGACAATCCGTACATCTGGCTGCCAGATATTGGTCAAGCTGTCTGCGCCATTTTATGTACCGAAAACAGCTGATGAGGCCACTTGCCGCGCCATCGCCGCAGATGTGAATCAGCATTTTGAAAACTGGATTACACAGCGTCCTGGCCAGTGGCTCTGGCCACACAGACGCTGGGGCAAAACCCCGCCCGCACCATTATCAGAATAGCTCTTCTTGCGTGGTGGCAGAAGAGGAGGCCTGTTTCTGGCTTGTCCTGGCTTTGCGTGGCGGCGATAAAGCGGCATCAGGATCAAGCTGGGCCAGGCGTTCATCATCAGCAAATCTGATTACAACCCGTGACTGCTGCGGAGCAGAGGCGCTGGTCTTTACGGCTTTTCCGGCCTCATCTGTGACCAGGGCAAACCCCCTGTCCAGAACCCGTTGATAGGAATTGGCCTCCAGCAGCCGTTCTGTCTGCGTCAGCCGGTTTCCTGCCCGCTCAATAAGAGCGGACAAGCTGTGGTCCAGACGCCGCTCTAGCAGGCTGACAGTCTGGGCGACCGCTGTGACCTGTTGTTCTGGTGAGACAAGCCGGTCTGTAACCGCCGCCAGACGCAACTGAAGCCGGTCAAGACGGCGATAAATGCTGGTATCCATCCGTGTGGCTGCCAGATCAACTGACTGCGAAAACCGCCCGATATGATCATCAGGGTGAAGCAGGCCCCGTTCCGCAGCTTTCATCGCTTGCTCTGCTGTCATAAGCCTGTTATTTACCGCCCGGCGCAACCGGGCATCTGTCTCAATCAAACGGGCCTGCAGCTCAGCTGAAACAGGTGTGGCAAATTCGGCAGCGGCGGTCGGCGTCGGGGCTCGCAGATCAGCTGCAAAATCGATCAGCGTGGTATCTGTTTCATGACCAACAGCCGAAATCAGCGGAATCGATGAAGCCGCAGCAGCCCGCACAACAATTTCTTCATTAAATGACCAAAGGTCTTCAAGTGACCCGCCGCCGCGCGCCACAATCAATAAGTCTGGCCTTGGTACAGGCCCATCGCCGGGCAAAGCGTTAAACCCATTAATCGCTGCTGCAATCTGGTCTGCAGATCCAACCCCCTGAACATTTACACCCCAAACCAGAATATGAGTGGGAAACCGTTCAGAAATCCGGTGCAGAATATCGCGGATAACCGCCCCGGTCGGGCTGGTCACCACACCAATTGTGGCCGGCATGGCCGGTATCTGCTGCTTGCGCGCATTGTCAAACAGACCTTCTTCTGCCAGCCTGCGCCGCCTGTCTTCCAGCTGTTTTAACAAGGCGCCTTCACCAGCGACCTCTATGTCATTCACCACCAGCTGGTAACGGGACTGCCCCCCAAATGTGGTCATCTTGCCGGTACAGATGACATCCAGCCCTTCTTCTGGCTGAACCGAAAGCCGCTGGGCGGTGCCTTTCCAGATAACAGCTGACAGCGCGTTCCGGTCATCTTTGAGAGTCAGATAAATATGGCCTGAGGCAGGGGTGCGCGGCTGTGAAATCTCACCTCTGACACGGACATAATCAAAGGCTGTTTCCACGGTCCGTTTCACCGCTTGGCTCAGCTCTTCAACCGTCAGATAAGGGGCATTTGTTGCCGCAGGTGTCGCATCGTTTGGCATTTGCAGATTATGGCGCATCAGGTTAGGTTAGGCGAGAGTTTATAAGGTCAGACAACCAGTTTTTTTATCAAAAGGCACGAACATGAACATTCTAATCATCGGCGGTGGCGGGCGTGAACATGCTCTGGCGTGGAGCATTTCTGCATCACCGCTCTGTGATGATCTGATTATCGCCCCGGGCAACCCCGGCATTGCCCAGCTTGGCCGCTGTGTGGATATCTCAGCAGATGACACAGACGAGCTGGTCAAACTGGCTATTGATGAGCAGATTGAGCTGGTGATTGTCGGCCCGGAGGTCCCGCTGGTGGCGGGGCTTGTTGACAGGCTGGAAGAGGTTAATATTCCGGCCTTCGGCCCGCGTGCTAATGCTGCCCAACTGGAAGGGTCTAAGGCCTTTGCCCGTAACTTCTGTGACCGCCATGCGATACCGCAGCCAAAATGGCAGAAATTCACGGACGCTGAACAGGCACAGGCCTTTGCTGCTGAGCTGGATGGTTATTGTGTGATTAAGGCTGATGGGCTGGCCGCAGGCAAAGGCGTGATTGTCTGTTCTAAGCTTGAGGACGCCAACCAGGCCATCATTGAGCTGTTAGACGGCAAGTTCGGGGTGGCGAGTCAGGAAATTCTGGTTGAAGAACGGATCACCGGACCAGAAATGTCTGCTTTTGCCCTGCTGGATGGCGAGGCGGCCCTGTGGCTGGCCTCTGCTCAGGACCACAAACGGGCCTTTGACGGCGATAAAGGGCCAAATACAGGCGGCATGGGCGCGGTCAGCCCCTCACCTTTTGAAACTGACGAATTGCGTGAACAAATTATGCGCACCATCATTGCACCTGTTGCCAAAGGCATGGCCGCAGAAGGTATGCCTTATAGCGGTGTGCTCTATGCCGGACTGATGCTGACCAAAGACGGCCCTAAGGTGATTGAGTTTAACTGCCGGTTCGGCGACCCAGAGGCACAGGTGATTCTGCCGCGCCTGAAGTCGGATTTTCTGTCTGCTGCCCTGACTGTTGCTGAAGGGGGTCTGCAGAATTTCGACATGCGCTGGACAGATGACGCGGCGGTCACAGTTGTGATGGCAGCAGATGGCTATCCTGAAGCCTATCAAAAAGGCCAGCCCATAAACGGAGCTGACCAGCTAGAAACAAAACAAGGCGGCCTGATTTTCCATGCAGGAACAGCGTGCAGTGATGATGGCCAGCTGGTCAGTTCAGGTGGCCGTGTTCTGTCGGTTACGGCCTTAGGTCCTGACAAGCAACAGGCCCGTCAGGCCGCCTATCAGGTGGTGGAGACGATTGACTGGCCAGACGCGATGTTCCGTTCGGATATTGCCGCTGGCTAGCGGTCTGAACATGTCAGGCGTGTCAGCGCCTATCCGCAAAGAACGCGGTTAACAGCTGTTCTGCTGCACGTTGCTGAATACCCCCATAAACCTCTATCTGATGGTGCGTGGTGGGCTGATGAAACAAGCATGGCCCATGTTCAACCGCCCCGCCTTTTTGATCATAAGCTGCAAAATACAGGCGGCGAAGGCGGGCATGGGCAATCGCCCCTGCACACATCGCGCAAGGCTCTAACGTCACCCATAAATCACAGCCGATCAGCCGGGACTCGCCAGTAACCGCAAGGGCTGATTGTATGGCCAGCACTTCTGCATGAGCCAGAGCATTGGCATCTCTTCTCATCCGGTTTTCTGCTGTGGCCAGAATCTCACCCTGCGGGTTTGTGATCAGCGCCCCAACAGGCACTTCACCAGCTGCAGCGGCAGCAGCGGCAAGGTTGAGGGCCTGGGTCATGAAATCATTTGTTTTGTCTGCAAGCGTCATGGCGACAATCTTACGGTGAAGCTGTAACATTTGCCAACTTGTTCTGCATGACTTACAACCACGAACATGACAGACAAATCACAAAACACAGAACCTTCATTTACGCTTGCGCAGTCAGGTGCGCCAGAACGAATCGCCAAACGAATCGCCAGAGCGGGGGTATGTTCACGCCGTGAAGCTGAGGTGTTGATTCTGGCTGGCCGTGTCCGGCTGAACGGAGAGATACTGGACACAGCGGCATGTGTTGTCACCGCCAAGGACAGAATTGAGGTTGATGGTACGGCCTTGCCCGCAGCTGAACCTGCCCGCTTATGGCGATATTACAAACCGCGCGGGCTGATTGTATCGACCAAAGATGATAAAGGCCGTCAGACAATCTTTGATGCCTTACCAGAAAACCTGCCCCGGGTGATCTCTGTCGGGCGTCTGGATCTGGATTCAGAAGGTTTATTGCTGCTGACCAATGATGGCGGGCTGGCCCGGCATTTAGAATTGCCGTCAACCGGCTGGACCCGGAAATACCGGGTCCGGGTCAGGGGGCTGGTTGATGATAACAAGCTGACTGATCTGGCCGGCGGCGTGACGATTGATGGCATCCATTACGGACAGGTCATGGCCCGTCTGGATAATCAGATGCCGTCTAACGCCTGGCTGACAGTTGCGATTAAAGAAGGCAAGAACCGCGAAATCCGCCATATTATGGAGTATCTGGGCTATCCTGTCAGCCGCCTGCTGCGCTTGTCTTACGGCCCGTTTTCCCTTGGCAATTTAGAAGATGGTGAGGTGAGAGAAGTGAAAGCCACTGTGCTGGCTGAGCAACTTGGCCTGGGCAGGCCAAAACAGACCGGCACGCCCGCCGGACGAGCGAAATCAAACTCCCGCAAACCTGCCGGACCGCGCCCGCATAGGCCGCGCCGGAAGAGATGAGCCGGAATTGATGGACAGGCAATGAATATCATCGGCGGCGACAAACGAGGCGCAAAGCTGGCCACTTGCAACAGTACAGCGGTCAGGCCGACAGGCCAGCGGACACGAGAAGCGTTGTTTAATATTCTGCAAGGCGGGCGGTTTTCTGTATCTGTAGCTGGCGCGGTGGTGATTGATTTATTTGCCGGTACAGGTGCGATCGGGCTTGAGGCCCTGTCCAGAGGGGCAGATCAGGCCCTGTTTGTTGAACAGGACCGCAGCGCCCTTAAGACTTTGCAAGCCAATATCACCCAGCTGGGGATGCAGAGCCGTTCTGTCATTCTGGCACAAGACGCGCTGACTATTGCACGCTGGCCTCATCCGGCCGCAGATCTGATTTTTGCTGACCCGCCTTATGACAGTGGTTTGGCCGGACAGGCGCTTGACAGTTTGTTTGATGTCGGGGCTATCAGCCAGAAAACCGTAATTGTCGTTGAAACCCGCAAAACAGACCCTTGCTTGCTCAGCCCACACTTCGATCTTATTGACAGCCGCAGCTATGGGATTGCCAAGCTGAATTTCTTCGCTCTGGCCAGTGATTAGGACCGGCCAAACAGTTTTTCCAGATCAGCAAGAGACAGGGTGACGAAAGTTGGCCGGCCGTGATTACACTGGCCAGCAGCCGGAGTGACTTCCATCTGCCGCAACAGGGCGTTCATTTCCTCAGCATTCAGACGGCGGCCGGCCCGCACAGACCCATGACAGGACATGGTTGCCAGAATATGACCTGTTCTGTCAGACAAGGCCGTGGCCCCGCCCAGATGAACCAGCTCTTCAGCCAAATCAGAAAGCAGAGATTTAACATCTGTCTGGCCAAGCAAAGCCGGCACAGACCGGACCAGTATCGCACCTGCACCGAAAGCCTCCACCTCCAGCCCGGCGGATTTCAGCCTGTCTGCTTCTGCCAGCACAGCTTCTGTTTGATCAGCGGGCAGTTCGACAATTTCAGGCAGAAGCAAAGCCTGGCTTTTGATCTGACCCTGTTCATACTGAGCCTTCATCTGTTCCATCACCAGCCGTTCATGGGCGGCATGCTGGTCAACAATACACACCCCAGAAGCGGTTTCGGCCACAATGTAGGTTTTATGAAGCTGGGCCTTCGCCGCCCCCAAAGGGTAACCCGGCGCGATAGCTGCCTCAGAAGACGAGCTGTCATCAGCTGGCTCATATCTGGCTTTTGGCGGGGCTTCCGCCAGGAAATCCTGTGGCTGGGCAAGCGACGGGGGCGCCGGGCTCTGGAATGCTTTTGCAGCTGTAAGGCTATGCTGGGACGGGCTATGGGCCGGATAGCTGCTGGTGAATGGGCGCCCTGAACCAGCGGTAGGCGAGCTTGAGAACTGGCGAAGAGCAGCCTCTCCGCCTTCACCTGTGGCCTGCATACCCGCCGCCCGTAATGCAGAAGACAACGCGCCGACAAACAACCCTCTCACACTGCCTGCGTCTCTGAACCGAACCTCAGCCTTGGCCGGATGGACATTCACATCAACAGCGTCTGTTTCAATGGTCAGGAACAACACAATCACCGGATGACGGCCGCGCGGCAGCATATCCTGATAACCGGCCCTGACCGCGCCAAGTAGTTGGCGGTCACGCACAGGACGGCCGTTCACAAACAGATAAATCTGAGTTGTTGTCGGCCTGTTCATGGTTGGCAGACCAGCATAGCCACTAAGGGACATACCTGGCTTTTCAGCAGCAATAGGCACAGATTCACGGGCAAAGACCGGACCCAGTATTTCAGATAATCTGCGGGCGAAACCCGCATCTGACTGATCCTGCTGCGGCAGGTGCAGGACGGTTCGGCCGGTATCCGTCAAAAGAAAAGAGACATCAGGCCGGCTCATCGCAAACCGGCGCACAACGTCATAACATTGTGCAGCTTCTGTCTTTCGCGTCTTCAGAAATTTCAGCCGCGCCGGAACAGAGGCAAATAAATCAGTAATCTCAACACGGGTTCCCGGCTCGCCAGCAGCAGGTTCAGGCTCACCTGATTTGCCATGGCTGACAGTCAGCGCCCAACTGTGATCTGCGGCCGGCTGGCGTGAGGTCAGCCGCAGAACAGATACAGAGCCGATAGAAGGCAGAGCTTCCCCGCGGAAGCCGAAAAAGCGAATATCGAAAAGATCATCAGAAGGCAGTTTTGAGGTCGCATGCCGTTGTACCGCCAGGGGCAGCTCGTCCCGCGACATGCCCTGACCATTATCACTGACGCTCAGCCCCGCAAGCCCGCCTTCTGACAGCTCTATGCTGACCTGCTGTGCCCCTGCATCAAGGGCATTTTCAATCAATTCTTTGAGCGCGCTTGACGGGCGTTCAATAACCTCACCCGCGGCAATCTGGTTAACAAGCTGATCCGGAAGATGGCGGATACCGGCTGACATTCTGGCTCACTATTGAACCAACACCGGCTCGCTCAAAACCTCATCAATCGCCGGTGTGGCCCCTTCAGTAATTGCACGTTTCTGGATTTCATTGCGCCGGATGCGGGCGTCTTCAGCCATTTTGTCAACGATTGGCCCGACATTGGGCAAGCCGCCAAAGACAATCTGCAGTGGCAGCCGTCTTTCAAAGCGAATGCCTGCGGTTTCTTCATCAACCTTTGTGCGGATGCCGTCTTCAATTTGATCAAAAGCGAAAATATCCTCATAGCCTTGGGCATTCGCCGTACGGCCGTTCAACAGCACGGTTGAGCGATCTTTCGCATTTGACGCGGCCACTGCCGCGCTGGTGGTTTCCTCACCAGACGGCCGGGCCCCAAACTGAGGCGGCAAAGACAAAGGCGGGCGCACAACAACTTCAAATTCGTCAGGAGATGATTTTTCAGTGCCGATTGCACGTCTGAAATCTGAGCAGGCAGAACAGATAAGCAGCACACCAGAAAGCAGGCTGATAGTCAGCGTGCGTGATGACAATCCGTGTTGTAAGCTGATTATGTTCATGTCTCTTCACCTCTTGGCTGTGCTGTCACTATAGCGGCATATATCCAGAATACAACACCCATGAAAATGGCACTATCAGCAAGGTTAAAGGCGGGCCAGTGATACTCTGCCAAATGCAGATCAAGAAAATCAACAACCCGTTCAAACCGAAGCCGGTCTATCACATTACCAATCGCCCCGCCCGCGATCAAGCCAGAGGCAAAGCGCTGCAGACGGCTAAGCTCATGAAGGCTGAAAAACAGCCACAGCACCACCAGAACAGCCAGAATGGGAATCATCAGCTTGCCAACCATCGGGTTATTCTGAAACAGGCCAAAGCTGATGCCGCTGTTCCAGACCGGTGTCAGGTTTAAAAATGGGGTAAGCACAATCTGGCGGGCGGGGGCAAAAATCAGCTCCAGCATCCAGTTTTTGGTCAACAGATCGCTGATAATGACGGTGCTGCTCACGCAGATGAACCAGATGATATGACTGGTTGCCGGCCACCTCATCCCACAGCTAGCCCTTTTTTCTGTTCAGCCAATACCGTCTCACAACGTGTACAAATCGCGTCATCATTATCTGCGGGAAGTTCGCTTACAATTTTCCAGCAGCGCACGCATTTACCGCCATCTGCGCGCCTGACCGCAATCTTCATATCTGCCTCATCACCAACTTCCAGCACAGCTGAAGAGGTGATAAACAAGCTGGCCAGGTCAATGCCCTCAAGCAGGTCGGCCATCTGTTGCGAGGCTGTGATTTTCACATCTGCAGACAGGCCGCCGCCAATGGTAGCTTCATTACGGGCAGCTTCCAGCGCGGTCATCACCTCAGAGCGCAGACCGCGTATCTGTGCCCAGCGTGTAGCGAGATCAGGGGCAGCCCAGCCTTCTGGAATATCAAAATAGGTGTGAAGATGGATACAGTCCTGCTCATCACCAGTATAGGCCAGCCAAGCTTCATCAGCGGTGAAGCACAAAATCGGCGCAATCCAGGTGACCAGACAGCGTAAGCTGTAATCCATAACCGTCCGGCAGGCCCGACGTTCAACAGAGGCCGGTTCATCACAATACAGACAATCTTTGCGCACATCAAAATAGAAGGCAGACAGATCTGAGTTACAAAAATCATGGATCAGCGTGAAAATACCATGGAAATCATAAGACAGAGTCTTGGTTCTGATCTGTTCATCCAGTTCAGCCAGGCGATGCAGAACCCATCTGTCCAGTTCAGGCATATCCTCTGGCTGAACAAATTCAGCTGATTTATCAAACCCGTTCACCGCCCCCAGAAGATAGCGCAGGGTGTTACGGATGCGCCGGTAATGATCTGTCTGACGCTTGATGATTTCTGGTCCGATCCGCAAATCATCATAATAATCAGAACTGACCACCCAAAGCCGCAGAATATCTGCGCCATTCTGTTCAATAACCTTTTGCGGGGCGACCACATTGCCCAGCGATTTTGACATTTTCCGGCCCTGCTCATCCAGCACAAATCCATGTGTCAGCACACCCTTATAAGGGGCCCGTCCGCGTGTACCACAGGATTCAAGCAAGGATGAATGGAACCAGCCGCGATGCTGATCAGAGCCTTCAAGATAGAGATCAGCTGGTGACTGGAGATCATCACGGGTCTCCAGAACAAAGGCATGAGTAGAGCCTGAATCAAACCACACATCAGCAATATCTTTGACCTGAATGTAGTCGGCCTCATCATAGTCGGGGCCCAAAAAGCGGGCTGCAGGAGAGGTAAACCAGGCATCACAGCCTCCTTCAGCAAAGGCGTTAACAATCCGGTCAACAACAGCCTGGTCACGCAGCGGCTCACCGGTCTGTTTGTGATAGAATACCGGAATAGGCACGCCCCAGGCACGCTGGCGGGACAGACACCAATCTGGTCTGTTTTCGATCATTGATGATAATCGTTTCTGGCCAGAGGCCGGATAAAAATCTGTTTGCTGAAGAGCGTCTAATGCGGTCGCGCGCAACCCTTTGCCCTGTTCGGCCCCATCTCCCATAGAGACAAACCATTGGGCAGCGTTGCGGTAAATCACAGGCGCATGCGAGCGCCAGGAATGCGGGTAGGAATGCACCAGAATACCCACACCAATTAGGCCACCATGCTCAGCCATGATATCAGCGATTTTCTGATTGTCCCGCAGCACATGCATACCGCCAAACAACGGCAAGTAGTCTGCAATCACGCCATCTTCGCCGACCGTGTCAGGAACCTCTACCCCATGCTGGAGATGGGCTAATGCATAATCTTCCGGACCGTGACCAGGGGCAATATGGACAAAGCCTGTGCCCTGTTCGGTGGTTACATAATCTGCCAGAAATAACGGCACATCATGATCATATCCCTGCGTCGCCAGCGGGTGACGGGCCACTGAACCGGCGATTTCCGCACCAGTAAAGCGGGTCACCACATCAGCGTTCAAAATGCCGGTTTCGGTGAAGACAGCCTCTCTCAGCTCATCTGCCAGGCAGATCACTTCTCCGACCTGTGCCAGCGAACCTTCAGCAACCTCATTAATTTTAAGCGCGCTGTAAGCAATATCTGCCCCGCATGCCATTGCTCTGTTGCCCGGCATTGTCCAGGGGGTAGTGGTCCAGATCACAAAGCTGGTCCCCACCAGATCCTCACGCGGACAAGAGGCCACCTTAAAGCGGGCGAAAATAGTCACTGACTTGTGATCAGCATATTCAACCTCAGCCTCAGCAAGGGCGGTTTTTTCAACTGGTGACCACATCACCGGCTTTGAGCCGCGATACAAGCTGCCATTCATCAGAAACTTGCCCATCTCAGCCGCAATGATGGATTCAGCCTCAAATTTCATGGTCGTGTAAGGATTGTCCCAGTCACCCAGAATCCCCAGACGCTGGAACTCATCTGACTGAATCTTCAGCCAATGTGCCGCAAAATCGCGGCATTCCTGCCTGAATTCGGCTATTGGCACCTCATCTTTATCTTTGCCTTTTTTTCGGTACTGTTCTTCGATTTTCCATTCGATTGGCAGACCATGACAATCCCAGCCCGGCACATAATTGGCGTTCTTGCCCAACATGGACTGGGACCGGTTAATCACATCTTTCAATATCTTGTTCAGCGCATGACCAATATGAAGCTGGCCGTTTGCATAAGGCGGGCCGTCATGAAGCACGAATTTCGGCGCATCTTTGCGGGTCCGGCGAAGCTGATCATATAAGCCCAGTGTTTGCCAGCGTTTCAGAATTTCAGGTTCTTTGGCAGGAAGGCCACCCCGCATAGGAAAATCTGTCTTCGGCAAGAATACGGTCTGCTTATAATCCATCTGCTTTAACCTTTACCCCTCTGACCCTATCAGGCCGGAACGTCCTTTTGCTTGTTTAAAGTGTTCAGACTGGCCTGTCTACTTCAGTATCTGTCTTGCTTGTGCTGCATCTTTGGCGATCTGGTCACGCAGGGCATCAAGACCATCAAATTTCTGTTCAGGCCGCAGGAAAGCCTGCAGATGTATGGTGAGCAGGTAGCCATAAATATCTTCATCAAAATCGAACAAGTGCGTTTCTGCCAAAACGCCGCGATCATTCACCGTCGGGCGGCGGCCAATATTGGTAACCCCTTTCAGCTGGTGGGTCTGACCTGTTTTATCAACCAGTTCAGCTGTCACGGCATACACCCCAAAAGCCGGTTCAAGACAATCGCCCAAGCCCAGATTTGCGGTGGGGAAGTCAAGCAAACGTCCTCTTTGATCACCCATCATCACCGCCCCTGATACACAAGCTGGACGGCCAAGCATGTCACGGGCCAGCTCCACCTGACCTTCGCGCAACGCGGCCCTGATCCGTGATGAGGACACGGCCTGCTGATTTTCATCTGTGCAGAGAAGGACCGGTTGCACATTCACGCCCAAATGCTGGCCCATTTCCGCGAGGCTGGCCATCGTTCCCGCACGCTCTTTACCAAATGCGAAATCGGCGCCCGCAAACAGATGTTTTACAGAAAACCCCTCAATCAGAACGCTGGTTACAAAAGCTTCAGGAGATAATTGCTGCAAGGTTTTGTCAAACTGAACATGGAAGATAACCGAAACGCCGAGCGCTTCCAGGCAGCTATCTTTGCTGGCTCTGTTCTGCAGCAGGAACGCCGGGTCTGACGGGCGGAAATATTGCCGCGGGTGAGGTGTAAATGTCACCACCGCAAGAGGAAGACCGGTTGCCTGAGAACAGGAGCGGGCAGCGGCAAGCACCACCTGATGACCCTTATGCACCCCATCAAAATTACCAATCGCGCAGACCAGATCGCCTAAAGACAGAGGCGGATCGCCAACGGCCCAGTCAAGACTATGTGGCTGCACGTGCTGATGTTTGGTCATCTGCTTGTCTTCTCTCTAACCGCACGGTCAATCTTCTGCCGTCCCTGGTCTGCAAAACGATGTAATTTCCTTTGAAATATGTATTCTTGTGCCTGTATTTAAGCAAGATGAAAAAACGCCACGCCAATGCTGGTCAAGGCTGTTTGGCCTGCTTATACTCTTAGCTAAGATAACAGACATTTTCCTCAACTGCTGCATTCGGGCCAAGAGCTATGGACACTTTCTCCGCATTTGAAACATCATTGGGAGAAATGAGCCTGTTAAGTCAGGAATTGTTTGCTATTGCGCTTAATTCAAGTGTGAATGTTCTGGCGGGTATCGGGACGATCATCATCGGCTTCTGGCTGTCCGGCAAAGCGTCTGGCATGGTCCGCAAACGGATGTCCACACTGCCGCGGGCAGATAAAACTCTTATTCCCATTCTGGCCTCCATAATCCGGTATGCTGGTTTTATTCTGACTCTGGTGGTGGCGCTGGGCCAGTTTGGGGTGCAGACCACGTCAATCATTGCGGTTTTGGGTGCGGCGGGCCTGGCGATTGGCCTTGCCCTTCAGGGTACCTTATCGAATGTGGCCTCAGGCATTATGCTGCTTCTGTTAAGGCCATTCAGTGTCGGCGACTGGGTCGAAAGTAACGGCATATCAGGTACGGTCCGTGAAATCGGCTTGTTTTCCACCCAAATTGACACGTTTGAAAATGTCTTTATCTCGGTACCAAACTCATCAATCTGGTCATCCACAATCGTCAATAACAGCCGCCATACCGTCCGCCGGATGGACCTTGATATTGGCATCGGTTATGACAGCGATTTGGATGTGGTGGAAAAAGCGCTCTTATCGCTGAGCGAAGATGACCGCGTGTTAGCTGATCCTGAACCTGTGTTTCTGGTGGTTGATTATGCTGACAGCGCGATCGTGGTCAGGCTGCGTTTATATGCACAATATGATGATTTCTTCGCGCTGAGCTGGGATTTGAAGAGAAGGCTGAAGCCGCTGCTGGATGCGCATGATATTGAAATTCCATTCCCGCAGCGGGTCGTTCATCACTTAGGCTCAGCGCCTGAGGATCTGTGATAGTGACAGATGAACCCGGGCTAAAGGCGACACACCCCCTCAGCAGGGATATGCTGGAAAGCGGCATAGTCCAGAAACTCGCCCTGGACCGGGATGGCGAAAACAGCAGCGTGCTGAGTGAAGAGGAGCTGACCGCGTCACGGCGGCGCTATATCGCTGATGATTACAGTGGCCCGGATATCTGGGTCTTTGGCTATGGCAGTTTAATCTGGAATCCCCTGATCACCTTTGAAGAAAAGCTGTTTGGCCGTCTTTATGGCTATCATAAGCGATTCTGCTTGTGGACCCGCTTGGGCAGAGGCAGCCCAGAGGAACCGGGGCTGGTGCTGGCGCTGGATAATGGGGGATCAGTCAGAGGGGTTGTATTTAAAATTGCGGCTGAACGGGCAGCACAGGAAATGGATATTCTGTGGCGGCGCGAAATGATCAATAATTCTTACAACCCAAAATGGCTGAATGTACATACACAAGAAGGCATCAAAACAGCCCTATGTTTTGTTGTTCGCCATGACAGCCCCGGCTTTGCTGAGAAAATGTCAGATGAGAAGACAGCAGATGTCATCGCACGGGCAACCGGTTTCCTCGGGCCTTGTTGCCAGTATCTGTTTGAAACATCTGATGCGCTGAAACAAGCCGGTATTGATGATCCGACCCTGAACCGGCTGGCACGAATGGTAAGGGCCCGTCAGGCTAACTGATCTGTGCCTAACGGGCTTTGTAATTAAGCTTATTCAGGCCAGACGCCGCCAAGGGCTTTTGTCATATCACGTGACACGCGTTTCACAATCTGCCCGAATGACGCAATATGCTGGTCAGAAATCCGAACAGATGGGCCACTGACAGACAAGGCACCTATCACCTCACCTTTTGCGCCGAACAATGGCGCGCTGACACAGCGCAGGCCGTCTGAATGCTCTTCATTATCGATGGCAAATTGACGTTTGCGTGTATCGTCCAGATCACGCCACAGGCTGGCTGTTGTGATATGGCTTTTGCGAGTCAATTGTGACACGCCGGCTTTGGCAATCATCCGGTCCGCCTTCTGGCGAGGCATAAACGCAAGGCAAGCTTTGCCTACCGCAGAGCAGGTCAGAGGCGCTTTTGCCCCCGGACGCGCCAATGCGCGCATTAATTCAGGACATTCCGTCTGGGCCAGATAGACCAACTCGTCATTTTCAACCAACGCCAGATTAGACGTTTCGCCGGTTTCCTGCATCAATATCCGCAGATAAGGACGTGCCATATAACAGACATCACGGGCCCGCATGTAGGACGAGCCCACATGGAAGCTTTGCACACCAATCAGCCAGCGTCCGTCTTCAAAACGGACAAACTGGTCAAGCTGTAATGTCGTCAAAAGTCGATGAGCGGTGGAAGGCGCTAATTTAACACGCCTTGCCAGTTCCGAAAGGTTGAGCCCTTCCGGTTCCTCAGAAAGTTTTATCAGTAAGCTAAGAGCACGTGAGACGGACTGTGTATGTCCGCTTCGCTTCTCTAATAAATCGTCAGGCATTAATGTGACCCCCACATTAATAGCCGTTCCCACATCTTAACATGATGCATTTGGTTCAATTTTGCAAGGAAGAGAGAATTTTTATTCAATTTTTTCTTGAAGACCTGCTGCAACAAGCTGATAAATAGAGTTATTTTGATACAGAGGACAAAATGACGCAGGTATGATAATAATTGCATGTTCGTTGATTTTCGCCAGAAATGGTGTGTAAACCACAGCAGAGCGCACAGCGAGCAAAACCAAGAGGATACGCCAACAGATGACCGACAGCCTATTTTCAGACCAGTCCATCGCAAAAGATAAACAGGCTATGGAAGACTGGTTACATCAAAAACCAGATTCAACTTCGGTCGCCCAATTCACCCCAGGGCCGGGNATTGCCAAGCTTGACCTGAAATTTGATATTGCTCGTCTGCGGGACGCGCTGGACANCTGCGTATCCCGTCAGGNCTATAAGGGGGATATGCAAGAAGAAGGATTTGCGGCCCTGCCGCTNACACGCATNCCCGGAAACAGTGANGTGTCTGCAAATGACCTGTCTGGCCGGTATTGGCTNCGCCCTGATAACAGTTATCAAGAGGTGGCCAGAGAAGAGTTCGTTGATGAAGCGGCGTTCAGCGAATTTGACCCTGCCTTTGCAGATACTTACTTTGCTGAGGTGCATAAAGCCCTTACCGCGCGGTTTGCAATCGGGCGCATGCGGATCCTTTCAAAGGGCTTGTTTAACTGCAATTCCTGGCATCGCGACCCAGAGCCACGACTGCATATCCCCATTGTGACCAACCCAGGGTCCTTGTTTGTGGTTAATCATCATGTGACGCATTTGCCGGCAGACGGGTCAGTCTATTTCACCGATACACGTGGCTACCACACCGCGATGAATGGCGGCGAGCACAGACGCGTGCATATTGTCGCCGCCCTGCCGGACGGACTGGTCACAAGCTGATAGGGCAACCGATCAGCGTTTTGCTGATGATGCCTTGCCAGAAGATGATTTTTTGGCTGCTTTTTTCTCGGGCGCGGCTCTTGACTTGGGCGATGCCTTTTTCTTTGGCTCTTCAGCCAGAGCGATCACCGGTTCCATACGGGCCAGAATCTGTTCACCCAAATGGCATTTTATCTGATGCCCGCCTTCAATCGTGCGCACATCCGGTACCACAGTTTCACACAGATTATCACCAACATCTGCCTTATAGCCGCAACGGGTCTGGAACGGACAGCCTGATGGCGGGTTTACCGCAGACGGAATGTCGCCTTCCAGAACGATCCGTTTGCGTTTGATTTTGGTATCGGCGATCGGCACAGCAGACAACAGCGCTTCGGTATAGGGGTGATAAGGCGGTGCAAAGACCTGATCTGTGGTCCCTGATTCAACGATATGCCCCAGATACATCACCACCACACGGTCAGACAAATAACGCACAATCGACAAATCGTGGCTGATAAACAGCAAGGTTGTGCGGGACTTATTTTGGATTTCCATCAACAGTTCGGTAACAGCGGCCTGAACAGACACATCCAAGGCTGATACAGGCTCATCAGCAACCACAATGCGGGCATCCCCGGCAAAGGCTCTGGCAATACCAACCCGCTGTTTCTGGCCACCAGACAGCTGGCGCGGCATACGGATCGCAAATTCACGCGGCAGTTTGACCAGATCCAGCAGCTCCAGCATACGTTCGTGCCGTTCATTATCATTCTGGCCAACCCCAAAGACTTCCAGAGCGCGGATAATCTGGCGGCCAACCGTCATTGACGGGTTCAGCGTGTCAAACGGGTTCTGGAACACCATCTGCACAGAGGAGACGGTTTTGGTATCTCTGTTTT
The DNA here is from genome assembly GCA_002722385.1 of SAR116 cluster bacterium. The sequence goes on from PBLR01000013.1 coordinate 48,919, forward strand.
CAATAGGGATATCCTGAATAGACCGGCCATGCATCTCAATTGACCCGTCTGTTGCGGTTTCCAGCCCCATCAGCATTTTTGCCAGAGTGGATTTCCCGCACCCGCTTTCCCCTACAATGGCGAGTGTTTCGGCTTCATGAGCAGAAAAAGAGACTGTCTCATTTGCTTTGACAACTTTTTTCTCTGCCGTGGTGAACAGCGCATTGGCACTCACCTCATAATATTTTTTCAAATCCTGGATATCCAGAACCGTGCCACCGATTTCTGTTTTGGCTGTATCATCTGCAGCTTCAACATCCGCTGTCCAGTCGATATCCTGAAACCGCAGACAACGGGTGTCATGGCGTTTGCCCTCATCAAACAGGGTCATCGGGATATCGCCCTGATCACATAAACCGCCTTTGAAATAATCACAGCGCGGCCCGAAATTACACCCTTGCGGGCGTTCATGAGGAAGCGGGAAATTGCCTGGAATCGCGACCAGCGGGCGGGCATTTTTATCTGCGCCCGGCAGCGGAATAGACCTGAACAGGGCCTGGGTATAAGGGTGGCGCATATCATCAAAAACATCTTTGACACGCCCTGTTTCAACCGCCTCACCAGAATACATCACACAAATCCGGTCACAAACATCCATCACCAGACCCAGATTGTGGCTGATGAACAGCATCGAGGTATCGTATTTCTTCCCCAGCTCTTTCACCAGATCAACAATACCCGCTTCAACTGTCACATCTAGGGCCGTAGTGGGCTCATCCAGAATCAGCAAAGATGGTTTCGACATCAATGCCATGGCAATGACGATACGCTGCTGCTGGCCGCCTGACAGCTGGTGCGGATAAGCATCCAGAATTCTGTCTGGGTCCGGCAGGCGGACATCTTCAACCACCTGACGGGCCAGTTTAAAGGCCTCTGCTTCTGAGGCGCCTTGGTGAATCATCGGAACTTCGATCAGCTGCTTGCCAATGCGCATGGCCGGGTTCAGCGAGGCCATCGGCTCTTGATAGATCATCGCGATCTCAGACCCTCTGATCTGGCGCAGCTCCTCTTCGCTCATCGCGCCCAAATCCTGGCCCTTGAACTTTATAGAGCCGCCCACAATCCGGCCATTGACACCTAAATCTTGCATCACGCCAAGAGCAACAGTGGATTTACCGCAGCCTGATTCCCCGACCAGCCCCATCGCCTCACCAGGGCGGACTTCACAAGAAAAATCCATCACCGCCGGAATTTCGCGAAGCCGGGTGAAAAAGGATATTGAGAGATTCTCAATTTCCAGAATAGGACCTGTGTAATCATTCATCATCTTATGCGGGCCCCCTAGTCTTTCAGCGATTCTTCGCGCAGGCCATCAGCCAGCAGGTTCAGCCCCAATACCAAGGACATCAGAGCCAAGGCTGGCGGCAGGGCAGGATGCGGATAAATCGACAACAGCTTGCGTCCGTCATTAATGGTTGACCCCCAGTCCGGGCTTTCCGGGCTGACGCCAAGGCCAAAGAAGCCAAGAGTCCCCAGCAAAATAGTGGTGTAGCCAATCCGCAAACAGAAATCGACAATCAGCGGGCCACGTGCATTCGGCAGGATTTCCCAGAGCATGATATACCACGCCCCTTCGCCTCTGGTCTGGGCCGCGGCAACGTAGTCACGTGTTTTGATGTCAAGAGTGATGCCGCGCACAATCCTGAACACAGTTGGCGAGTTCACAAATACCACCGATACAAACACATTCAACAGGTTCGGGTCCATATAGAACACATCCAGCGGATCAGCATTAAACGCCAGGCCGGAATAGGCCCACAACCCCAGAATAATGGTAATGCCGCAATAAAGATTACGGGTCATCGGCTGGGTGTAATAACGTGACTGAAACAGCAGGAACAAAAAGATAATCGGAAACAAAAACAGCACCGCTGCCATGAAAATGGGGATGCCTTCGTCACGGATTTCCGGTGTCACCAGCAGGTAAAACAGCAAAATCACCGGAAAGGCCAGAACCAGATTGGCCAGAAAAGACAGGTTGGTATCCAATCTGCGGCCAAAATACCCCGCCGGCAGGCCAAGGGTAATCCCGACCATAAACGCAAAAGCGGTTGCCGCCGGGGCGATAGACAGAACATGACGTGCGCCCATCACCATCCGGCTGAAGATATCACGGGCCAGATTATCCCCGCCAAGCAGATACCAGGCATCTTCCATGCCGCGCACAGGTGTGCCCGGGACCTTGTTCTTCATGCCGGAAACCTGTTGCAAGGGGTCCATGGTGATAATCATGTCTGCAAGTAAAGCCGTCAGCACCCAAAACAGAACAATCGAAAACCCGATAATGCCGACCAGGCTGTCATATAACCGGCCATACAGGCCAAGCCGGCGCTTATAGACAACCGACACCGACATAATCACAGCTATCGCCACCCAGACCGGCACAAACTGCCAGAGGATTTTGGTGAAAATTTCAGCCCAAGATAAGAGTTCCATAGCAGATATCTCCCCGTCCCGGGCCTTAAGTTATGCGGATACGCGGGTTGAGATACACATACCCGATATCCGAAATCAGTTGTGTGACCAGAACAACCAGCACAGCCACAATTGAACAAGACAACAACAAATCAATGTCGTTATTCCCAGCAGCCTGAACCAGCGTCCAGCCAAAGCCTTTGTAATTAAACAAGGTTTCGACCACAACAACCCCGGTCAGCAGCCACGGGAACTGGAGCATAATCACCGTGAAGGGCGCGATCAGGGCATTCCGCAGTGCATGTTTGAGCACGATATTGTGAAAGCTGACCCCTTTCAGACGCGCGGTACGGATATATTGCGAGGTCATCACCTCTGCCATGGAGGCCCGTGTCATCCGCGCAATATACCCCATGCCATACAAAGCCATGGTCATTACCGGCAAGGTAAAATTGGCAAAGGTCACGTCATCCATAGCTGAAGCCGCGGTCCCTTTAAACCATTTTAAGCCCACAGCCGAACTTGAAAACACCACAATGAAGATCACACCAGACACATATTCCGGTGTCGCCGTGGTTATAATCGAAAAGGTCGACAGACTTCGGTCCGTGCGTGAGCCTTCACGCATGCCCGCCAGAACGCCAATGATAAGGGCTGAGGGGACCATCACCACCATCACCCAGAACATCAAAATACCGGTCAGAGACAGGCGCCGGTTGATGATATCTGAGACCGGTTCTTTGAACACAGAGGAAAAGCCGAAATTCCCTTGGAACACACCGCAAAAACGCGGCGCGATATCAGCTGGCACCTGAGAGGAAATACACCGGCCGGTTGTTTTGCCTTCATCATCAGTGCGCGTCCACCCCGGCACAACCCCCAGCCATTCCCCATAGCGGGCCAGAACAGGCCGGTTATACCCCCGGTTATCCAGCCAGGTTGCCACCTGATCATCTGTCATCCGGTTATTGGCTTGTGTTTTCGCCAGCTTTTCCAGATTCGGATAGAGATTGGTCAGATAGAACACCACAAAAGTGAGCACCAGCGCGGTGAGCATCATCACGCCAAATCGTTTGACTAAAAACAGGAGCATAGGCCCCTCCCCACTAACGCATCCGGTCACTTCACCAGCCTGACGCGTTTGTCATTTCTGCTTTAACTGTTCACAAGATTGCCTGGTGTCAGGCTGTACAAATGATAAAAAAATAGCTCAAAACAAAGAACAGAGGCCGGAGGTTACCGGCCTCTGTATTTATGTCTTTACACCTTAGGCATTGAAGCCGATATATTGCGGCTTGATTTCAAATGTCGGGTGCATTTCTGCGCCAACCAGATCCTTGCGAGCGTGGTTGTACAGTGAACGCCAGTATGGCTGGATGACCACACCTTCTTCCTGCATAATCTGCTCAATCCGTTCCATCACTACGCGGCGCTCATCAGCATTGGCGATACCGTTTGCCTTGGCCAGAAGTGTGTCGAACTCTTCATTATTGAAGGCCGCTTCATTCCAGGCCTCACCAGACCGGTAAGCCAGACCCAGAACCTGAACACCCAGAGGGCGCATGTTCCAGTTGGTTGATGAGAACGGATATTTTGCCCAGTCATTCCAGAAGGTTGACCCTGGCAGGATGGTCCGCTTCACCTTGATGCCTGCGTCACGCAACTGTGCGGCAACCGCATCAGTTGTGTCTTTACGCCAGTTATCATCGATGGAGATCAGCTCATGTTCGAAATCACCCATACCAGCTTCATCCATCAGAGCCTTAGCAGCAGCCCCGTCCACTTTCTGTGGCGGCAGCTTGGCATATTCAGGGTGAATCGGGCAGACATGGTGGTTTTCAGCAGGTGTGCCGAGACCAGCATAACCCAGTTCCAGACAAACAGCGTTGTCAACAGCCATCGCCAGAGCGCGGCGAACGCGAACGTCAGCATAAGGCTTCATGCCGTCAACTTCTGCTTCCTGGTTTGCCCGGATAACGATTGTTGCAGCTGTAACGGCTTCTGCCTTGTTCCACGTGCCGAGGCTGTCGAACACTTCAACAAACTCACCAGTTGTTTCATACAGCATGTCAATCTCGTCAGCTTCAGCAGCCGCCACGAAAGCAGCCGGGTCTGTGCCGTAATCGATATATTCAACGCGGTCGAGGTAAGCGCCATTGCCTTTGTTCCACCAGCTGTGGTTTTCGTTGCGCACCAGCACACCCTTCACACCCACTTCCAGGCTTTCCGGCAGATATGGGCCTGTGCCAACAGGGTTAGCCAGCATGCCTTCTGCTGTATCATCATGTGATGAATGAACAATCGCAGCCGGATAGTCAGCTGCACCAACAATGATGGTGATATCAGGTGACGGCAGGTTCAGACGAACTGTATGGCTGTCGACAACTTCGATAACGCCTGCACCGGCTTTTTCAGTTGCTGGGTCAATCAATGTTGCCATACGACCGGCCATTGAGTTGCCCTCAACGCCCTTGTCACACCAGCGTTCAATGTTACGGGCAACATCTTCAGCAGTGAAATCATCACCATTGTTCCACTTCACGCCTTTACGCACGTTCAGTGTGTAGACAGTCGCATCAGAATTGACTTCCCAGCTTTCCAGCAATGAGCCTTCGATTGAACCATCCCGGTTATACTGAACCAGATATTCCAGCCAGCCGCGGCAGAAATTGGCGATCTGTGACCAGTCAAATGTACGTGGGTCTTTCAGTGCACGCACTTCCTGCTGGATACGTAGTGTGCCGCCCATCTTAGGTGGGTTTGTCCATTTGATGGCTGCTTCAGCCGGATCCATGCCTATCAGAGCATAAGCGGCTGTGGCGGTTGCGCCAAGCGCGGTTGCCCGGGCCATGAACTCACGGCGGGACAGTTCGCCCGCCTTACATTCCTCTGCGTACATTTCTACACTTTTGTGCAGAGGCTTTCCGTTGATTGTGTCTTTTGACATTTGATAATCCTCCCTAAGACATCAGAAAATCGCGGCTGAGAATAACCGCTTCTCCTCCTGTTGTTGCTCTGACCACCGCGCGTTGACGCGCCCGGCCTGTCGCAACATTTTGAGAACTCCTCCCCAAGCCTAACATATTCAGACGTAGGGGCAAGACCTTCCCCGTGACAGACTGTCGAATTTTCACATCTGATTTGTTCTGTTAGCGACAAGATTCATGACATGCTGTAGATAATGTCCGCAATATTGGGCCTTTGCGCTGATTTTTGGGCAGCAGACAGACAGGCCGCCTGCAACCGGGCGGCTTTGTCCTGATGCGGGGTTTCCAACAGAAATCGCTGAAACTTCTCCACCATCTCATCATAACTGGCGGGGGTTTCCGGATCGCCTTTTGTATCCAGGGTCGTGGCCTGGAGACGTTCACCTGAGGTCAGGATGATGGTCACCCGTGATTGCCGTTTGGCCGGAAAAACAGCGTTGAACGCCTGATCTTCTTTGAGTGAAATCCGGTTGCTTAACGCATGGATATCGCGGCGCGCCAGCGCCGCCTCAGACACATCCCAGGCACCAAAATGACGCCCTTCATGCACCGCGAAAACAGCCGCCGCCACAGGCCAGCAAATGGAATATTGGGCTTCATCACCTGATCGGGGGTGCGGGCTGGCCAGGCGCAGCGATTCGTGGAAAGTATCAATTTCGATTCGGTCAATTTCATCCGGGTGAACAGAGGCCTGACCCAGACTGTCAAACACAGCTTGCATAGCGGGCTGGGCCCAGCGACAGACCGGCCATAATTTGATATATTGTTCTGTTGTCCGCCAGCGCCTGCCCAAATCTGACCAGATATCCGACAGCCCCTCATCCAGAACGGTGATCGCTGGTGCACCTGTAAAGCCGGTCCTGGCCAGATCAGCGGCACTGACCCCTGCCATTGCGCCCCAGCCTGACCCGTCTTTCAGCATGCTGGCATGGTCGATCACCCGCATCATCTGGCTGCGCGGGCCATGATATTCGGCAATCCCCATTGCGTGCCAAATCTGGTCAGCAGGCAGGCCATAAATCCGCCCCGTAACAGCGGCAATGGCAACCGCCATCCAGGCCCCGGAAGTGTGATAGTCAAAAACTGTGTTATGCAGGGCCATACCGCAGCGCACGCCCACCTCATAACCGATAATCAGGGCAGTCAGCAATTCTTCTTCATCTGCCTGCCGCCCGGTTGCGGCCAGCGCGGCCATTACCGCAGGCAGCAATGAGCAGCCCACATGCCCTTTGACCAGCTTATGCCCATCATGCGCATCAATGGAATCAATCATCATCCCGCCGGCCAAGGCCGCCCCGGCCGGGCTGACCAGCCGCCCGTCAAACAAAATCGGCGCAGAGGGCGAATCAGCCCCGGCGGCCATATTTGTTGCCGCGTAATCGCTGATAATCCGGGCTGTGTGTGTGCCACTGCCGACCGCCGCCACGCCGACCAGATCAAGCAACAGATAACGGGCATGCGCGCGGACAGTTTCGGGAATATCAGAAAGCTGTGTGCGGCCCACAAATGCCAGCACATGGTCTACCTGAGTAGAGCCGGTCAGGCCGTCAACAGGTTGCGGTGTATAATCATCCATGGCCCGATCCCCCTTTACCGGTCATGATGGTCATAATTCAGGT
>PBLR01000014.1 GCA_002722385.1 SAR116 cluster bacterium
CAATAATAGGCGTGTGCCGATGGTCTCCAGCAAAGTGCCCAGCGGTATCTGAAGCAGCACATAGGGGTAGAAATATAAGGCTGACAAAGTGCCCAGCATCGCCCCGCCAATTGCAAATTCTGCCATAAGATCAGAGACCATTACAGATGGCGCAACACGGTGGAAAAAGGCATAACCAAAGCTGATCGCCGCCAGGGCCCAGACTAGCCAGGCATAGCTGCCGCCTGTACGCGCCGCAGCAGAAGATGTTGATTTGACTGTATCAGACATCGCTGGTCCCTTTTGTCTGGCGCTTATGCCAGCGCAAATCTGTGGAGGTGAATTTAAATTTGTCTGACTGCTTGTGTATCTATATACAGGCCAAATTGCCACGATTAATTGAGGTCTCGTCAAAGGAAGTATCTGTCATGGCTTGTGTTTCATCCTGCCGCCGCCCGGTTTATGTTTCTGTTCTTTTGGCTCTTTTGTTCGCCGGGTGCAGTTCGATGAGCTCTGAGCAGCGCAGCCGTATTGAGGCTTCAGCCCATTTCAACAAGGCTGAAGACAGGTTTGAAAACACAGATGGCACAGCAAATGAGAAATCATTCGGCGCGCTGGCCGGGCTGGCAGGAGATTATTTCAACCGTCCAGATGACCCAAATGAAGCCACCGGCTTTCCCATGCTGGCCCCGAACAGCCAGCCTGACAGCGCGCGGCAGGCGGTCTGGATCGGCCATTCCACCGTGCTGGTCAGTATTGACGGGGTGAATGTGCTGACAGACCCGGTGTTTTCTGACCGCGCGTCCCCGGTCAGCTTTGCCGGGCCAAAACGGGTGGTTCCGCCAGCGTTAACCTTACCTGATTTGCCAGAAATTGATGCTGTTGTGATTTCGCACAGCCATTATGATCATCTTGATCTCCCCAGCCTGACAGCTTTGCACACACAACAGCCACAGATAACCTTTCTGGTCCCGCTTGGCCTGAAAGACCTGTTGCAGGGTGCCGGGATCACAAAAGTGCTTGAGCTGGACTGGTGGGAAGAGGTGATGGTGGACAAGGTGAAATTCACCGCCACACCGGTGCGTCACTGGTCATCACGCACGCCATTTGACCGGAACCAGACATTATGGTCAGGCTGGATGGTCAATTTCCCTGATTATGCGTTCTATTTTGCCGGTGATACAGGCTATACAGATGATTTCATCAAGACACGCGAACGGCTGGGTGCCCCTGATCTGGCGGCAATTCCTATCGGGGCTTACGACCCGCGCGAGTTTATGAAAGCCTCTCATATGAACCCTGAAGAAGCGGTCAGAGCCTTTGAAGATTTGCAGGCAGACAAGGCCATAGCGGTGCATTGGGGGACCTTTAAGCTGACCCTGGAGCCGCTGGCCGAACCGCCGCAGAGACTGAAAGCAGAGCTGGCCCGCAGACAGCTGAAGGCAGACCGGTTCCAGGCCCTCAGCCATGGTCAGAAACTGCCGCTTTAGGGGCTAGCGGCCTTTCCAGACAGGGTCTCTTTTTTCAGCAAAAGCCTTTGCGCCCTCAAGCTGGTCTTCTGAGGTATAGAGTTTTTCAACCGTCGCAAACTGGCTTTTGGTGATTTTGTTCAACGCGTCCTGAAACTTCATATCTTCTGCGTTGCGCACCACCTCTTTAATCGCCGCATAGACAAGAGGCGGGCCAGAGGCCAGCAATTCAGCCATTTCGCGGGCTTTATCCATTAACTGATCCATGGGGTGAACCTGATTGATCAGACCCCAGCGGACGGCTTCATCAGCATCAATCCAGCGGCCGGTGAGCAGCATTTCCATAGCGATGTGATAGGGAATGCGTTTCGGCAGCTTTATTGACGCCGCATCAGCAACAGTACCAGACCGGATTTCCGGCAGCGCAAATGTCGCCTGATCAGACGCCAGAATGATATCGCAGGCCAGGGCCATTTCCAGCCCGCCGCCACAGCAAATCCCGTTCACCGCACAAATCACAGGCTTGTTCATCTGGGGTAATTCCTGAAGCCCGCCAAAGCCGCCAACCCCGTAATCACCATCAACCGCATCACCATCTGCTGCGGCTTTCAGATCCCAGCCCGCAGAGAAAAATTTATCCCCGGCCGCCCCCAATATCGCCACCCTCAGCTGGGGGGTATCTCTGAACTCGCGGAAGATTTCGCCCATAATCCGGCTGGTTGCCAAATCAATCGCATTGGCTTTCGGCCGGTCAATCGTCACTTCCAGCACATGGCCGGTTATTTTCGTTTTCACAGGCTCAGACATCTGTACTGTCTCCTTTCCGGATCAGAGCATCCACCGCCATAGCCCGTGTGGGCGTCAGGATCAAGGGGTTGATTTCAATTTCACTGATGGCCGCCCGCCCGTCATCCTGTCGCCGGAACGCATCCACACAAGCCTGAACAGCAAGCACAGCGTCAATCAGCTTGTCTATATCTGCTGCGGGCTTGCCCCGATAGCCAGCCAGAACAGGAGCCAGTTTCAGCCTGTCGACAGCCTGAGCCACATCTTGCCGTGTCACGGGCAAAAGCAGACTTTGGCTGTCGGCCAGCACTTCTGTCAGCACGCCGCCAGCCGCCAGTGTCAGAAGATAGCCGTGAACAGGGTCACCAACAACCCCTATCAACACCTCGGCCACCGCATCTGTGACCAGCTCTTCGATCAGATAGGCCGGCTGGTTCATCTCTGTCATCGCCTGTTGCAGAGCCTGGCGGTCAGGCAGCCCCACACGCACACCACCCATATCTGATTTATGCGCCACACCCATTGCCTTCAACACAACAGGATAAGCACACGGCAGAGGTTCAGGGGCGACCTGGCCTGTCACGGTCAGGTTCTGCGGGATATCCAGACCATAGCCCCGCAAAATATCTTTCGAGGCCGCCTCATCCTTCATAACCACCTGAACTGGTGCCGGCGCAGGCCAGACCGGCAGGGGGGCCGCAGGTGAGCAGCAATCCGCAGCAACAGCGATCGCCGCCAGACCCTCAGCCATGCCAGAGAGCGGAATCAGGCCCTGCTGTGCAGCCCGGTCTGCCAAATCTTCAGGCATATTTTCAACCAGTGTTGCCAGTAACGCCATCGGCTTGCCGCAGCGTTGTCTGGCCAGGGCAGCCGCCTCTATGACACAGTGCCAGGCATGCGTGCTGCATCTGTCGTTACGCGGGAAATCCACCACCACAACGCCGATATCAACAGGCCCGTCCAGCATGGCGGTAAAGGTGTCTGCCATCGCCGCCACATCGCCCCAGATATAGGTATGATAATCAAGCGGATTGGCCAGCGCGACCCGGCTGCCCAGCGCGGCCCGCAAGCCCTGTTCCTGGGCATCTGTCAGTTTCGGATAATGCAGACCTCTGGCCTGCAGCACGGCAAGGTCAGCCATTAAGGCTGCTTCACCACCAGAACAGGATATAGAGGCCACCGCCCGGCCGGAAAGCGGGCCTGCCTGATGCAGAAGTTTCAGCGCCTCCATAAGTTCTGACAGGCTGTCTGCGCGGCCAATCCCCAAGCGCCTTAACAGCGCGTCAGCCGCCGCATCACTTCCGGCAAGAGAGGCGGTATGTGAAATTGTGGCCGCCTGGGCTTGTGCTGAGCGGCCAACCTTCAGCGCGACCACAGGCTTGCCCTGTTTATCCGCAAAGCGGGCAAGCTGTTCAAAATCTGCTATATCNCCGATCCCCTCAATATGAAGGCCAAGNGCGGTCACACGCGGGTCNGCCAACAGCTCTCGTCCCAGCNCGCTGAGGCTGATGCGGGCCTGATTGCCNGCTGTAAAAGCATAGGCCACAGGAAGGCCGCGCTGTTGCATGGTCAGGCTGATCATGATGTTNGAGCTTTGCGTGACAATCGCCACCCCTGATGATNCCGGCTGGCCGCCATGCTGATCAGGCCAGATACAGAACTGATCCAGATAATTNATAAAGCCATANCAATTCGGGCCGATAAAAGGCATATCTTTTGCCGCCGTGATCAGCGCCTGTTGCCGGGCCGCACCATCAGCATCTTCAGCATCAGCTTCCAGAAAGCCTGAGGCAAAACACACCGCCCCGCCTGCCCCTTTTTCAGCCAGGGCGGAGACAATCTCAATGGTTGCGTCCCGGTTCACCCCGATAAAGGCCGCGTCCGGTGCGACCGGCAAATCAGCAACAGACCGGAAGGCAGGCAGGCCTTCTACCTCGTCAGCAGTGGGATGCACCACAAACATATCCCCCTGAAAGCCGATTTTGCGGCATTGGCTGATCACAGACCGTCCCCAGACACCACCGCCAACTACAACAAGGCTGGCCGGGTTCAGCAACCGCCTTAGCTCTCCACGCTTCATCTGCTGTGCCTCCCCTGCCCCTGTTCTGTCTCAGCAGACCCTCTGGCTGAATTATGCCCCCAGCGGGCGCAATAAGTCACGGCTGATGATGTGGCGCTGAATTTCAGATGTCCCGTCCCAGATCCGTTCAACCCGTGCATCACGCCAGAAGCGTTCAATCGGATAATCGCTCATCAAGCCCATGCCGCCATGGATTTGCAGTGTGGTGTCTGTGACACGGGCCAGCATTTCTGTGGCATAGAGCTTGGCAGAGGCAATTTCACGGTTGGCGGGCAGACCTTCATCAAGCCGCCAGGCGGAGGCCAATGTGAGATAATCAGCTGCGTCAATTTCGGTCAGCATATCAGCCAGCTGAAAGCTGACCCCCTGGAATTTGCCAATCGGCTGGCCAAATTGTTTGCGTGTCGCGCTGTAATCAAGAGCATAGTCAAAGCACCGACGGGCCCGCCCGACGCTCATCGCGGCAACCGTAATGCGGGTGGCATAGAGCCAAGTGTTCATCACCTCAAACCCGCCATCAACTTCGCCCAGCACCTGCGCATCCGGCAGGCGGCAATCATCAAATTCAAGGATCATGTTCTTATAGCCGCGATGGCTGACCGACTGATAACCTTCACGGATGGTAAAGCCTGGTGTGCCCCGGTCGACCAGAAAGGTGGTGATCCGTTTTTTCGGCCCTTTGGGCGTGTCATCTTCACCTGTGGCCACAAACACAATCACAAAATCTGCATGTTCAGCCCCAGAAATAAAATGTTTTGAGCCGTTCAGAACCCAGTCACCGCCATCACGCACAGCCGCACATTTCATCGACCGCACATCAGACCCCGCATCTGGTTCTGTCATCGCCAGCGCGTCCATCTTTTCCCCCCGGACCGCAGGCAGCAGATAACGGTCAATCTGGTCCCCTTCACAGGCCATCAGGATATTTTGCGGGCGGCCGAAAAAATGAGTTAAAGCCATAGAGCCGCGCCCCAATTCACGCTCAACAAGCGCAAATTCAAGATGAGAGAGCCCTGCCCCGCCAACAGATTCAGGAAAATTACAGGCATAAAAGCCAAGTTCCTTGGTCTTTGCCATAATCGCTTCAGCGATATGGGGCGGCACTTCACCTGTACGCTCAACCTCATCCTCATGCGGATAGATTTCGTTTTCAACAAAGCTGCGTGTTGTATCCACAATCATTTGCTGTTCTTCAGTCAATCCGAAATTCATCTGCTCTTTCTCCTGAAAAATGAGGGTATAGTTGACCAGCCTGTCTGCCCGATCTGTAAAGGCAGAACCCTTCGTTTTATCACCCCAAAAGTAAGGCGGGGTTTTTGGTCTTATGTGCAGCGTAAATTCGCCCTTTTCAACCTTAAAAACGTCAGCAGATTGTAACGCCGCTAAAGATTAGCCATGACAAGCTGATGCAAAAGGCGACCAGGGAAAAAGGTAAATGCCCCGGTCAGCAGAAAGGCAAAAATATATAAGGCCCGAATCATCCTCTAGTGGCGGTTTATGTTGTTGTGGCGTGCCGCCTGAACCGCCAGATACAAGGTCACCAGCGTAAACAGGCTGAGCAGATGAATGGGGCTGAACGTGCCCCAGAGGCGAAGCTCAAAAATAAAGAAACTGGATATGGCCACCACTGCCATCATGCCGGCCCAGAGATAGCCCAGGCGGCGATGGGAGGCTGTGCCCTTTGCCGTGGCCAGCTGGACCGCCCCCAGACCAAGCGCCAGAAGCGCTGCCAGCAGATGAAGCTGAATCACAACAGACGCGTTCAGAACGGGCGTGATGTTCATAACCTGTTTCCGCCTGACTTAACCATGAGCAGGGCTGTACAGATTCACCAGAACCACACCGACAACAATCAAAAACAGCCCCAGAACAACCGGCCAGGACAGGGTCTGTTTGAAAATAATCATGCTGGCAATGGCGATGGTGAAAATGCCCAAGCCTGACCAGGTGGCATAAACAATCGGTACCGGAATACTGCGGATAGCAAAGGTCAGCAGATAAAACGCCGCCAGATAACAGACCGCCAGCGTGGCCGTCGGCACAAGGCGGGTGAAATTCTGTGAGGCAGGCAGCAGCATCGTGCCGGTCACCTCCAGCAGAATGGCAAAAAACAGACAAATATAATGTGCGGTCATCTCACGCTCCCCTCGCCTCTGTCCGTTCAGCCTGACGGATCACAAAATCCGAAAGCCGATCGCCTCAGAAAACAGGTTAAACACATACAGACACAGCCCGGTCAGGACAAGGCTGGCGGCAACCGCCCCATAAAAGCCGAACTTGCCAATCAGCCAGGGAAAGAGGAAAAACATCGGCAGGGTCGGCGCAACAAAAAACAAGGTATAGGTCATATGATTGGCAATTTTGACCTCAGACGCACCTTCATAATACATCCAGAAAATCACCAAAAAAGTGGTCAGGGGCAGAGCCGCGATCATACCGCCGAATTTATCACTGCGTTTGGCGATTTCCGAAATCAAGACAATCATCGACGCGGTGACAAACAGTTTTGTTAAGATGAACGTCATATCTGTGCTCCTTGTCAGCTGCGGGCGAGAAAGCCCGTTACAGCAACAGTTTAGCGGCTTTCAGCAGACAGGATAGGTCAAAAACAACACACAGAAAAGACGGACAGAGCCCTTCAGGCGCCTAGCCAGAAGAGGCAACCCACCAGAAATTTCCTGTCGGATCAACAAAACCGGCCATCTGATCGCCATGCGGGCGCCGCATCGGGGCCATCAGGCTGGTCGCCCCTTCGCGCAAAGCCAGATGATAGGTGGCGTCCACATCATCAACATAGAGATGCATCTGAGAGACGGTCGCGGTGAACTGTTCTGTTGCCTGGTTCAGCATAATCAGGCTGTCATTAATCTGCAGGCGGGCATGCTGGACCGTGCCATCCTCATAGCGGCTGTCTTTCAGGATACGCGCTGCAAACACAACCTTGCAAAACCGGATCAGCGCGTCAGCATCTTCAACCGTGAAATAAGGGGTCAGCGGTAAAAACCCGTGTGNTGGTTTCATCATTCCCANTCAATCGTGCCGGGAGGTTTGCTGGTAATGTCATAGACCACACGGTTGACACCTTTGACCTCATTCACCATGCGGGTGGCCACACGGTTCAGAAACGCATGTTCAAACGGATAGCTTTCCGCCGTCATCCCATCTGTTGAGGTCACCGCCCGCAAGGCACAGACATAGTCATAAGATCGGGCATCGCCCATCACGCCGACCGTCTTTACCGGCAGCAGAACCGCAAAGGCCTGCCAAATCTCGTCATACAGGCCGTGGTTGCGGATTTCATCAAGATAGACAGTATCTGCGGCGCGCAAGATATCCAGTTTCTCGTCTGTAATCTCGCCCGGTATACGGATCGCCAGGCCAGGGCCCGGAAACGGATGCCGGCCCACAAAGTTCTCTGGCAGGCCCAGCTCTCGCCCCAGGGCGCGGACCTCGTCCTTGAACAACATGCGTAACGGCTCAACAAGCTCTAAGGCCATATCTTCTGGCAGGCCGCCGACATTGTGATGCGATTTAATGGTGACATGATTACCGCCTGCCGCCGATATCGATTCGATCACATCCGGATATAACGTGCCCTGGGCCAGAAAGCCGGCATCCGTTACCTTTGCCGCCTCTTCATCAAACACTTCGATAAAGCTCTTGCCGATGATTTTGCGTTTCTGTTCCGGGTCAGTGACACCGGCCAGACGCGATAAAAACAAATCAGACGCATCATGATGAACAAGCGGGATATTATAATGGCCGCGGAACAGCGAGACCACCTCATCTGCCTCACCGGCGCGCATCAGGCCGGTATCCACAAACACACAAGTCAGCTGATCGCCAATGGCCTGATGGATCAGAACCGCCGCCACAGAGCTGTCCACACCACCGGACAGACCACAGATCACGCCGCATGTGCCCACCTGTTCACGAATGGCCGCGATCGCCTGATCCTTATAGGCCGCCATGGTCCAGCTGGGACTGCACCCACAAATCCGGGTGGCAAAATTGCCCAGCAAACCTGCCCCGCCTTGGGTATGGACCACTTCAGGGTGAAACTGGACCGCGTAATAGCCGCGCGCCTCATCAGCGATGGCGGCAAAAGGTGCGCCTTCTGAACGGGCAATCACAGAAAATCCCTCAGGCAGGGCGGCAACATGATCGCCATGGCTCATCCAGACGGTCTGCTGGCTGCCCTGCGGCCAGACCCCGTCAAATAGAGGGCTTTGTGCCAGTACATCCACCTCAGCCCGGCCAAATTCACGGCTGTTGCCTGCTTCTACCTTGCCGCCAAGCTGGGCACAGATGGTCTGCTGGCCATAACAGATACCCAGAACCGGAATGCCCGCCTCAAACACAGCCCCCGGCGCGCGCGGTGTATCAGCCTCAGTCACCGAATTCGGCCCGCCAGACAGGATAACCCCTTTCACCCCGTTCAGGCGGGCGAACATATCGGTTGTGGCCAGCACAGAGCTGGGTAGAATTTCTGTATAGACAGACTGTTCGCGCAGGCGGCGGGCAATCAGCTGGGTGACTTGCGAGCCGAAATCAATAATCAATAATGTATCAGGCATAAATTCAACAGACTTTCACAGAGGGGATTTACATACCCGGCCGGTAATTCGGTGCCTCACGCGTGATGGTGACATCATGAACATGAGATTCGCTGAGGCCGGCGGCGGTGATTTTCAGGAACTGACAGCCTGTCTGCATCGCCGCGATGCTGCTGTTGCCGGTATAGCCCATGGCCGCGCGCAGGCCGCCTGCCAGCTGGTGCAATACCTGAATGGCAGAGCCTTTATAAGGGACCTGGCCTTCAATGCCCTCAGGGACCAGTTTCAAAGGTGTCGAGACCTCAGCCTGGAAATAGCGGTCTGCTGAGCCCCGTGCCATTGCCCCAAGAGAGCCCATGCCGCGATAAGCCTTATAAGACCGGCCCTGATACAAAAAGACCTCTCCCGGGGTTTCATCTGTTCCGGCCAGAAGAGAGCCGATCATCGCCACAGACGCACCCGCGGCCACCGCCTTGGCCAGATCACCTGAATATTTAATGCCGCCATCAGCAATGGTCGGCACACCGGCCTTGGCCGCAACAGAGGTCGCATCCATAATCGCGGTTAATTGCGGCACGCCCACACCAGCGATCATGCGGGTGGTGCAGATAGAGCCCGGACCAATACCGACCTTGACCGCATCCACGCCCGCATCAATCAGCGCCTGTGCCCCGTCAGCGGTGGCGATATTGCCGCCGATAATCTGTGTGGTGTTGGATAATTTGCGGATATCAGAGACCGCCTGCAAAACACCGGCAGAATGACCATGGGCGGTATCCACCACAATCACATCTGCCCCGGCCGCGATCAGCGCTTCTGCACGGGCCACACCATCTGGTCCCGCCCCGGTTGCCGCCGCCACCAGCAGGCGGCCGCCCTCATCCTTTGAGGCCAGCGGATAGGTTTCCGCCTTTTCCATATCCTTGACCGTGATCAGGCCCACACAGACATTGTCTTCATCAACCACCACCAGCTTTTCAATCCGGTGTTCATGCAGCAGGCGGCGGGCCTCATCAGGGGCAGCAGAGCTGGTCACCGTGATCACCGGGCTGGTCATCAGATCAGCGACCCTTTGTTCTTTGTTATGGGCAAAGCGGACATCACGGTTGGTCAGAATGCCGATTAATTTATGATCAGGCCCGACAACCGGAATGCCGCTGATGTTTTTCTGAGCCATCAGATCCAGCGCCTGACCCAATGAGGCATCTGGCTGGATCGTATAAGGGTTGACCACCATACCGGCTTCAAACCGTTTGACAGCAGCCACTTCAGCTGCCTGTTCCTCAATTGAAAAATTCTTATGGATAACACCAATGCCGCCAGCCTGGGCCATGGTGATGGCCAGCCGGTGTTCGGTGACCGTATCCATCGCGGCAGAGACAAGAGGCAGATTCAGCCGGATTTCGCGCGTCAGAGGAGCAGAAATATCAACATCAGACGGCAAAACCTCTGAATGACCGGGCTGAAGCAGCACGTCATCAAATGTCAGCGCATCACGAATAGAAACAGAGGAAGATGTCATCAAAAATCATCCTGTATAAGGGGCGGAAGTGATGACGCCAGAGTGTACCTGTTTTGGGATCAAAACACCAGTCCAAACTGGTTAAATGGGTGAATAGCCTGTTTGTTCCTTAGGCAGGTCCGCACGCAGCCCATCAGGCGGGGCGCCGCGAAAGCCGGTTGCCAGCAGATAGGTTTCAACTGATTCAGACCGGCTGGCCGGTGGTTTCAGATAGCGGACCTTTTCAAACCGCTGGTTCAGCATATCCTGAAACTGTCTGTCGCTGCCGCCGCGAAAGGCTTTGGCAAGGAAAATACCGCCCGGGGCCAAAACCTGATCAGCAAAATCAAGCGCGATTTCCAGCAAGCCCATTGTGCGCAGATGGTCAGTCTGGCGATGGCCTGTTGTGGCCGCAGCCATATCAGACAAAACCGCGTCAGCCTGGCCATTGATGGCGGTGTGAACCTGCTGCAGAATATCAGGATCGGTAATATCCCCGACCAGAAGGTCAGCCCCTGGAACCGGGTCAACCTCCAGCAAATCAATGCCGACCAATGCGCCTTTTCCGGCTTCAATGCGGCACCGCTTCATCACCACCTGAAGCCAGCCGCCAGGGGCACAACCCAGATCAACAACCCGCATATGAGGGGCAAGAAACTGGTGCTTGTTATCCATCTGTTCAAGCTTGATCGCGGCACGCGAGCGAAACCCGCGTGACTGGGCCTCGGCAACAAAAGGATCATTCAGCTGGCGAGTCAGCCAGCGCTGAGACGAGGGTTTGCGCCCGCGCATTTTTTTCGGCTGCAAAGTCAGCCCGGCCTTGGACCGGTAAGACCGGCCGGATGAGCCCTTTTTGCGCCCTGATGATGAGTTATTTCCTGACCGATCAGGCATGATACCGCTGTCCCCTAAACCTCAGACCGAAAAGGTAAAGAACTTCCAGACCGGGTGCAAGAGCCGGCCGATAAACCGGCCAAGCCGATGCAGGTCCTGACCAATGCCCAAAGTCGCGGGAACCAGAAACAGAACCAGGCTGGTGGTCACCGCCAGACCAAACACAATCGTGGTCGCCATCGGAATCAGGAACTGTGCCTGAAGCGAGGTTTCAAACATCAATGTGGACAGACCGCCTATGGTGGTCATTGAGGTCAGCAGAACCGGCCGCAGACGGTCAACTGTGCCTTGAATAATGGCCTGTTCAGGCGGGCCGTCAATTTCTTCCATCCGGCGTTCAATGGTCGCCACCAGAATGATCGAGTTATTGACCACAATGCCAGACAGGGCAATCAGCGCGAACAGAGACAAAATATTCAGATTCAGCCCCATCACATAATGCCCGACCACCGCGCCAATCAGCCCGAAGGGGATCATGATCATCACCGCAAAGGGGCGTGTCCAGCTGGCAAAGACCCAGGCCAGAATCGCATACATACATAACAACGCCAGAATGCCGCCAGAGGCCATATCAGCAAAAGCCTCACCCTGTTCAAGGTCGCGCCCGTCAAACCGGTAACGGATATTGTTGGCTTTGGCAAAGGCCCCGAAATCGCCAGTCTCCAGAACTTCTCTGGCTTGTGAGGTGTTAATCACATCATCATCAAGCTCGCCCTGGACCGCCACTTCGCGGAAGCCGTCCTGACGCCGCACAATGGAAAAGCCAAGCCGGTTTTCAATTGTCGCCACATCCCCAAGCGAGACAAAATTGCCTTGCGGGGTGATCAGGCGCAAAGATGATAATGTGTCTGTGGCCACCTCATCAGCCGGACGTGACAGCCGGACTGTGACCACCTCATCCCCGCGCGGGAACCGTCTGACGATAGCCCCGTCAAGAGCCGCGCGCACCTGCGTGCCGATAGACTGGGCAGTAAAGCCAAGTGACCGGCCAAGCTGGGAGACGCGGATAATGCGTTCTTCTGCGCCATAATTCAAATTATCTTCAATATCAGACGTGCCCGGAATGGCAGAGGCTATCTGGATAACCTGCTGAGAGACCGCTTTCAGCTGGTCCAGATCATCCCCCATAATGCGGATATCCAGCTCCCGGCCAGGCGGGCCGCCTTCAGGGGCGCGCACAATCAGACGTTCCAGCCCGGGCATAGGCCTGATTTCATCACGCATCGCCTGAACAAATTCATTTACCCGCACATCCCGCTGGTCTGCGGTGATCAGCTCAATCATCAGGCCGGCCCGGATATCACTGGCCCCGCCGGTCGGCTGGCCATCATTACCAGCAGAGACATGCGCACCGGTCAGCCCATAGGCAAAAGAGACCAGCCCGCCCTGGCCATCGGTAAGGTCTGATTCCACCTTATCCAGCGCGCGTTCCATTTCTGCCAGCATGGTCTTTGTCTGGGTGGCGGTTGAACCAGAGGCCATGGTGACATTGGCATAGATATTATCTGCCTCTGGAGCAGAGAAAAACACAAAGCCGACACGGCCGCTGGACATCATACCGACCGCCGTCATCAATAGCCCCACAGCCAGCGCCAGCGTGGCGTATCTGAAACGCAGGGCCATGGTGACCAGAAACCCGAAAATACGGTCACGAAGGAAGTCAAACCCTTTATCAAAGCTGCGTCTGAACCAGCCCTCACCTTTATCCTTGTCAGCCCCGGAATGCGCCAGATGAGCCGGCAGGATGAAAAAACATTCAATCAGGCTGGCCAGAAGCACAGCACAGACCACCGCCGGAATCGCCCCGATAATCACCCCGATAATGCCTTTGATGGTAAAGAGCGGCAGGAAGGCAGCCACTGTGGTCAGCATCGCGGAAATCACCGGCGGGCCCATCCGGCTGGCAGACAGAATCGCGGCCTTTTCAATGCGCAGATTACGGCGGCGGCGCAGATGTTCGGCATGTTCACCAATCACAATGGCATCATCAACCACAATCCCCAGAGCCATAATCAGACCAAACAGAGAGATCATATTAATCGACTGGCCGGTTGCAAACATCACCCCGAAAGTTGCCAGAAAGGCAACCGGAATCCCGGCCGCCACCCAGAACGCCACCCGCCAGGGCAAAAAGGCAAATAAAACCAGCAAGACAAGAACCAGACCGCTGAGACCATTTTCGATCATCAGCCAAATCCGTTCTGAGATCAGATTCGCTGCAACATTATATTGGGCAATCTTCAGACCCTGAGGCAGAGAGGGGGCTTTTTCAGAAATATAAGCCTGAACCACATCATTGGTTTCAAGCGAATCGCTGGTCTGGCCGCGCAGCACATGAATTTCAACCGCAGGCTGGCCTTTATGTTCATACAGAACAGCCGGGTTCTGAATGGTATCTGCGATATCAGCCACTTCACCCAGCTTTATGGTACTGCCGTCAGCCCGAACCAGAATATTGATATCTTCATATTCAGCCGCTGTTTTGCGCAACCCGATAGATCGCACCCGCAAGGCCCCGTCTGCAAGCCGGCCAGCTGGCACATCAACAGAACTGCCCGAAATTGCAGCTGAGATATCAGATAAGGTCAGCCCCAGGCGGGCCAGCTCTGCTTCTCTTATCTCAATCCTGATTTCTTCATCAGGCAGGCCGATAAGCTCAACCTTATCCACCCCGCCCTGAAGCAGATCTTCTTTAATCAGCTTGGCATGATGGCGAAGCGAAGACAGGCTGTAGGGCCCGTACAACACCAGCCGGGAGACCGTGTCAAAAAACTCTCCTTTCACAATCTCAGGCGCTTCGGCATCACGGGGAAATTCAACCAGACCCACCGCGGCTTCAACATCTGCCAGGGCTTTTTGCATATCCGCGCCAAAGACAAATTCAATCTGCGCCACACCCCTGCCCTCATAAGAAGAGGACATAACTTTCTTTACATTGGCGATGGTGCGCAATTCCGGCTCAAGCGGCTGGATGACGTTGCTGTCCACAT
The DNA here is from genome assembly GCA_002722385.1 of SAR116 cluster bacterium. The sequence continues at coordinate 14,256 of PBLR01000014.1, forward strand.
CTTCTGCTGTGGCCCCTGACCATTCAACTGTGACCCCGACCACTTCAACATCAATTGACGGGAAAAACTGTTTGTTCAGGCGCGCTGCTGACATGCCGCCAACAATGATCATCACAATCATAATCAGATTGGCAGCGGTGCGGTGTTTGACGAAAAATTCAACAATCTGGCTGAACATCAGGATTTCGCCTTTCTGGTCATATCACGGTTCATCGGGCGGTTACTGGCTGTCTGGGGCGGTGCGGACACGAAGACCATTACCGATACCCGGCAGACGGGTGGCGATCACCTGATCCCCTGAGACCAGTTCCCCTGACACCCAAATCCGGCCCGGACTGCGGTGCAGCAGAGAGACTTTGCGTTGGCGGGCCCGGCCGTCATTGATCACAAAGACATCACTCTGACCGACAAGAGCTTCTTCAGGCAGTTCAAACGCCCCGGCCAAAACCCGGCCTGTGTAGGACACCTCAACAAAGGCCCCTGGCGGTACAGACCGCGCCGCATCATCAGGCAGTTCAGCATAGAGCCGCCCGCCCCCTTCATTCCGGTCCACCACAACTTCTGCACGGGTGATCGTAGCTTGTGTCTGTGAGACCACGCTGCCTTCGGAAGACCAGCGCAAGGTTACCGGCTGGCCAATAAGGCTGTTCACATTGGCATAAATATCCGCAGCAACAACAAAAGAGACTTCCAGGCTGGACAGATCGGTTAATGTGGCAACCAGATAAGTGTTGCTGACCTGATTGCCAAGCGCCAGATCAACCCCGGATAAAGACCCGTTGAACGGGGCTTTCAGTACCGCATCTTCAAGGTCTTTGCGGTGGCGGCGTTGGCTGACCTTTAATTCAGCCAGCCTGGCCTTGGCCATAGCCAGCTGGTTTGAGGCCTGAGAGACCGCCAGTTCAGCTGCATCAACCTCTGCCTGAGAGCCGACCGATTTATCAAACAAAGACCGGGCCCGTTCGGCCATCCGCTGGCGCAGAGCCAGCTGGGAGGTGAATTCTTTGATCTGGTTGGTTTCTGCCTCAATCTGAACATCAACTGTATCCAGGGCCAGTTGCAGACGTTCTGTATCCAAACGGGCCAGCACATCGCCTGTACTGACATCTGCGCCATTACGCAGCTTGTCAGAGACCTGTGCCACTTCGCCGGCAACACCAAAGCGTAAATGCGCCTCTCTGGCCGCAACAACTGTGCCGAACGCCTGTTCAAGCGGGCGGGCATTTGCCTGTTGGGCTGTGACGCTTTTCACTGTCCAGACCTGTTCTTCGGGGGCCTGTGGTTTCACAACCTGCTTTGTGGCCTGCAGGTAGTTATACACAAGCACAAAAAACCCGAGAATGATCAGTGCGGGAAGACCTCTGGTGAGAATGGTTCTGATAATTGACATCATCTGCCTGCCTTGACTATCTGTACTGTTAGTTCTGACTGCCCGTGTAAGTTGCTTTTCAGCCAGAATGACCGATGGACAAAAGCCGTGGCGCAGGAGCTGCCTGTCCACATGCCATTCACTCACAACTATATACTGAAGAAAGTCTGTTCCGGTCTGGTCCTACATACAAAAAAATACATTACAATGTCCACATAAATTCACGCCTGTCAGCTGTACACGTTTTTACATGACAATCAGGATATCTCCTGCTTTGATGCCTGCATGACCTCTTTATTCTCTGCCTTTTTGTTCTGATCCGGTTATGTCAGCAGTCCTGCATAACAGTGCGGCGATGAGATCTGTGTCGGTCTTCACAGATTTGGGCCGTCTTGCCCTGCCCTTATGTATCGCCCAACTGGCCTCAATCGGCATCATGACCGCAGATGTGGTGATGATGGGGCGGCTCAGCACGCTTGATCTGGCGGCCGGGTCTTTGGCGGTGCGGTTGTATCAGCCTTTATATTTTTTCTCTCTCGGCCTGCTCAGCGTGATTTCCGCCCTTGTGGCTCAGTCTTTGGGAGCAGATCAGCCGGAGATCGCCCGCCGAGTCTTCAGACAGGGGCTTATCCTGTCTTCCGGGCTGGGGCTTGTGTTTATGTTGCCGGTTCTGGCCGGGGACCAGCTGATGCTGATGTTCGGCCAGTCAGAAGACATTGCCGCCCGTGCCGCAGATTATTTGTTCTGGTCTGCTTTTGGCCTGCCTGCCTCTCTGGTGTTTCTGACCATGCGGTTTTTTACCATGGGCCATGGCCGGGCCGGGCCGCAATTGCTGGCAACCTTTGCCGGGCTGGCCTTTAATCTGGTGGCCAATCCGGTTCTGGCGCATGGATATGGCCCGCTGCCCGCGCTGGGGCTGGGCGGGATCTCCCTTGCCACCACCCTGACCTATCTTGTGATGTGTTTCTGTCTGGGGCTGATGATCGGGCTGAGAGCCCCGTTTGCACAAACCCAGCCCTATCGGCGCTGGTGGGTGATTGACCTGTCGCTGATGAAGAAGATTGGTCAGGTGGGCTGGCCAAACGGGTTTCTGGTGATGTCAGAAACAGGCATGTTTGCGGTGGCGGCCTTTCTGATCGGCCTGTTCGGGGCAGCCCCCCTGGCGGCAGCCGGAATCGCCAATCAGATTGCCGCCATGGCGTTTATGATCCCGCTGTCGATAGCACAGGCATGTGTGATCAGGGTTGGCCGGTCTGCCGGGGCTGAAAATCTGGCCGGGGTCAAACACTATGGAAATGGCGGGATTTGGCTGGGCTGTCTGATCGTGGTGCCGCTGACCCTTGGGATCTGGATATTTGCTGAACAGCTGGGGTTCTGGTTTATCCAGCCAGATGACCGGTTAAGTGCACAAACCATCGCGCTGATTATCCCGATGTTATGGGTCACCGCCCTGTTCCAGCTTGGAGACAGCCTGCAGGCGATTATCACCGCCAGTCTGCGCGGCCTGAATGACACCAGAGTCCCCGCATTTTACGGCTTTATCTGTTTCTGGATCATCAGCCTGGGCAGTGGTGTGGTGATGGCGTTTTCGCTTGGCTGGGGGCCGGTTGCGGTCTGGGGTGGTCTGGGTTTGGGCTTAACCCTGAACGCGGCTATACTGGCAACAAGATGGTGGCGCCGGTTGCGCGCCGTCGAAGCCGGCAAAATCAGCCTTCTGGAAATATCTGTCAAAAGCTGAAAGGAAAGACCGCAGCAGAATGTCAGCACCGCCTCAGCTCTCACCTCACAGCCCGCCGCGACTGAGCCGCACGCTTACCCCTGCACAACAGGCAGGCTGGCGCGAAGATGCGGTCAGGCTGGCCGGGGACAGGCTGAATGATGCCCAGCGTGACCAGCTGGCCGCGATTCTGTCGGCAAGCCCGCATCTGATGCGTGCGGCTGTTCAGTTTGCAGATGATCTGCCGG
>PBLR01000015.1 GCA_002722385.1 SAR116 cluster bacterium
TATCTCGAGCCTGAAATTTGTCTTTATCGTCTGGCTAATAACATTGGCCGTAGGGTTCCTGGTTGCTCTTTTTCTGGCGTTTTGTGTCTCAACGCTGCAGATGCAGGTTGTTCTGTTTCTGCTGTGCACCATTCCGTTCTGGACATCCAATGTCATTCGCATGATCTCTTGGATTCCGCTGTTGGGCCGTAACGGATTAGTGAATTCAACGCTTCAGAATATTGGCCTGATTGATGCTCCGGTTGAATGGCTTTTATATTCACAATTCTCGGTTATTCTGGCCTTTGTCCATCTGTATACCCTGTTCATGGTCGTCCCCATCTTTAACTCTATGATGCGGATTGACCGTTCTTTGTTGGAAGCGGCACATGATGCTGGTGCCACAACATGGCAGACCCTTACAAATATCATCATCCCACTCAGCCGGCCAGGTATTATTATTGGCTCGATTTTTGTGATTACCATAGTCATGGGGGATTTCCTGACCATTGGTGTTATGGGCGGCCAGCAGATTCCGTCTGTAGGGAAAATCATCAATGTGGAGATGACCTATCTGCAGTTTCCCGCCGCCGCCGCAAACGCGGTCATTCTGATCATCATCACCTTAATGATTATCTATGCGATGACTAAACTGGTTGATATCCGGAAAGAGCTGTAAATGATTGCTCCGAATTTCAGAATAACACTTGGTCTGTTCTTTAGCCTGTTCATTGTATTTTTGTACGGGCCGACCTTGTCCATTCTGGTGCTGTCTTTTCAAGGCCCAGAGGGCGGCCTGACGTTTCCGATGCGCGGATTGTCAACATTCTGGTTTGAATCATTGTTTGACGGTGTGGGCGTAATCGATATTTGGGGCGCTTTTAGCCGGTCGTTCAGGCTGGGTCTTGTGGTCATGGTCTTGACCGTCATCCTCAGCCTGTCCGCTGGCATGGCTTTTAGAAGTCATTTTGCCCTGTCAGCTTTTCTGTTCTACGCCACAATTTCATCTCTTATCGTGCCGTCAATCGTGATCAGTCTGGGTGTCGCGCTCGAGTTCAGAATTCTCGATGATTTGATTAAATCCATAGGCGGTGATTTGCAGATCCAATGGATCATTGATGACTTTAGGACCACGATGGGCTTGTTCACCTCTGGTTTAGGTGCGCAGTTGACCTGGACCTTGCCCTTTGGCCTTTTGATTATGTTTGCGGTGTTTAACCGGTTTGACCCTTCTTATGAAGAGGCCGCCCGTGATTTGGGCGCAGGACCCTGGCAGACATTTAAAGAAGCTGTTTTGCCGATTATCGCCCCGTCTTTAATTGGTGTGGCCCTGTTCGGCTTTACGCTGAGCTATGATGAACTTGCCCGTTCATCGCAAGCTATCGGCGGTCTGAATACATTGCCGCTGGAACTGCGTGGTTTGACCACAACTGTCACTGACCCGACAATTTATGCTCTCGGCACATTAACAACCGGGGTAAGTTTTTGTGCGATTTTCATCTTTTTAACCTTATTCCTTCTGCTGCGGCGACGCACCAGCAAAGGACCGCCTCAGGAAAGCTTGTCCCCATGACGTCGATCGCCTTTATCAATCCGAATTCAACCACAGAAATGACGGAAAGCTGTGTCCGGGCCGGGCTGCATTGTCTAAGCTCAGGGATTAATCTCATCGGCTTCACTAACCGGAACGGCCCACCTTCAATCCAAGGGGCGGCAGATGGTGAGCTGGCTGTTCCTGGCCTGCTTTCTCTTATTGAGGCCAATCAACAGCTGGATGGGTTTATCATCGGCTGTTTTGACAATACCGGACTTGAAGAGGCCCGCAGGCTCACTGATAAGCCGGTTATGGGCATTGGTCAGGCGGCCTATCATATGGCGTGTCTCACCAGCAAACGCTTCACAGTCTTGACCACGCTCGATGTGTCTGTTCCTGTTATCAAAGAGAATATTGATGAGTTGGGCTTTTCGATGTGGTGTGATGACGTGTTGGCCAGTGATGTTCCTGTACTTGAGCTTGAATTTCAGCCTGAAATTGCTGTTCCCAAGGTCAGAAACGCTATCAAGAAAATTAAAAAAAGATTTCCTGAAACCGCAATTGTGCTGGGCTGTGCAGGGATGACAATCATCAAATCTGAACTGTTTGACCAGCTGCAGTCAGTGCAGCTGATTGATCCCGTAACCTCTGCGGTACGGCTGATGTGTGCAGCGGTAAAAGAGGGCTGAAGCGATGCAAGGATGTGAACAATGGATGGTCTGACATCGCCAAACTTGCAACGCGCCCGTGGCCGGATAGGTCTATCATTCTGCGGCGATAAGCTAGAAGAGCTTTATCAGTCAGGTTGCGCCAAGCTGATGCTGCCCAAAACCTATGGTGAGATGACAGAGGCGGTAATGCTAAACACCGCCGGCGGAATTACTGGCGGCGACAGGTTGACTGTCAAAATTCAGGCAGAAAATTGTGCTCTCGTGACCACCACCCAAACAGCAGAACGGCTGTATCGCAGCAGCACGGAACCGGCAAAAATTGAAGTTGGGCTGTGTGCGGATAAGGCCGCAACACTGCATTGGTTACCGCAGGAGACAATCATTTTTGACGGGGCAGAGCTTGACCGGACTATCCGCTTGGATATGTCGGCAGACAGCAATTGCCTCCTCGCAGAGACAATTGTGATAGGCCGTGAGGCAATGGGGGAAAATATTTATGATTGCCACTTTACCGATAATTGGCGGCTATATCGTGAAGGCCAGCTGTTCCATGCCGAATCTTTGCGGCTGACAAGCAGGGTAGCTGAGATTATGGCAGCCCCTGCAGGCGGTAACGGGGCCAGATTACTGTCAACAATTCTCTATGCCGGATGTGATGCAGAACAGATGGCAGGTTTGCTCACTTCTGTTGTTGAAACCTGTTCCTCCAATTGTGCGATGTCCTGTTGGGATGACAGGCTGGTTATCCGGCTGATGAGCCCGTACCCCCCTATTGCACGTGCAGATATTAACAGGCTGCTCTGCGCCCTTCGCGGGCAGCCCCTGCCGCGTGTCTGGCAGGTCTGAAAGATAAGGAGACGGAAGTGAAACTGAGTCCGCGAGAAAAAGATAAGCTGTTGGTGTCTATGGCCGCCATGGTGGCCCGTAACCGGCAGCAAAGGGGAGTTAAGCTGAATTATCCTGAGGCGGTTGCTCTGATTACAGATTTTGTTGTGGAAGGGGCACGTGATGGCCGTTCGGTGGCTGATTTGATGGCAGCAGGGGCACAGGTCGTCAGACGTGATGATTGTATGGAAGGCATTGCTGAGATGGTGCATGACGTACAGGTTGAAGCCACTTTTCCTGACGGCACAAAGCTGGTCACAGTACATCACCCGATACGCTGAATTAAGGAGGTCCGGAAAATGATCCCAGGTGAAATTCTGACAAAAACCGATGATGTTGTGCTGAATGCCGATAAAACCCCAATACGCCTGACCGTTGCCAACACAGGTGACCGGCCGGTTCAGGTTGGCAGCCATTATCACTTCCATGAGACCAACACAGCACTTCAGTTTGACCGGGAGGCGGCCAAAGGTATGCGCCTGGATATCGCTGCGGGTACGGCTGTGCGTTTTGAGCCCGGCCAAGAACGCGAGGTCCAACTGATCCCCTATGGCGGGGAGCGCATCGTGCACGGCTTTAACCAGAAAATTATGGGAGCGTTATAATGCCGGTGTCCTTATCCAGAAAAATTTATGCTGATATGTACGGCCCGACCACAGGGGACAAGGTTCGTCTGGCTGATACAGAGCTGTTTATTGAAATTGAAAATGACCTGACCTGTTATGGTGATGAGGTAAAATTCGGCGGCGGCAAAGTGATAAGAGACGGTATGGGACAGTCTCAGGTCTCACGCGATGGCGGGGCGGTGGATACCGTTATCACCAATGCGCTGATTGTTGATGTCACTGGCATCTACAAAGCGGATGTGGGTCTGAAGGACGGTCTTATCCATGCGATCGGCAAAGCGGGCAACCCGGATACGCAAGATGGCGTGAACATCATCATTGGCCCGTCAACCGAAGCGATTGCAGGGGAAGGACATATTCTGACCGCTGGTGGTTTTGACAGCCATATTCATTTCATCTGTCCGCAACAGATTGATGATGCCTTACATTCCGGGCTGACCACGATGCTGGGGGGCGGTACCGGCCCAGCCCACGGCACATTAGCCACCACCTGTACGCCCGGGCCCTGGCATATTACCCGCATGCTGCAGTCAGCTGACAGCTTTGCCATGAACCTTGCTTTTGCAGGCAAAGGGAATGCGGCCCTGCCTGAGGCCTTGGAAGAACAGATTGAGGCTGGGGCATGCGCGCTGAAACTGCATGAGGATTGGGGCACAACACCAGCAGCAATTGATAATTGTCTCAGCGTGGCGGATGCGATGGATATTCAGGTGATGATTCATACCGATACGCTGAATGAAAGCGGCTTTGTGGAAAACACAGTTGCGGCAATGAAGGGCCGAACGATCCACGCCTTTCACACTGAAGGGGCAGGCGGTGGCCATGCCCCAGACATCATCAAGGTCTGCGGGGAAAGCCATGTGATCCCCTCCTCCACCAATCCAACCCGCCCTTATACGGTCAACACACTTGAAGAACATCTGGATATGTTGATGGTCTGTCATCATCTGGACAGGTCTATCCCGGAAGATGTGGCCTTTGCTGAAAGCCGTATCCGAAAAGAGACGATTGCTGCTGAAGATATTCTTCATGATATGGGTGCGTTTTCAATTATCGCGTCTGACAGTCAGGCCATGGGCCGGGTTGGCGAGGTTATTACACGAACCTGGCAGACCGCGCACAAAATGAAGATTCAGCGTGGCCGTCTTGATAGTGAAACAGGTGAAAATGACAATCTGCGCGTCAAACGCTATATCGCAAAATACACAATTAATCCGGCGATTTGCCACGGCCTGTCTGCACATATTGGCAGCATTGAGGTCGGCAAGCGGGCTGATCTGGTATTATGGAATCCAGCATTTTTTGGTGTCAAACCAGAGATGGTGATACTTGGCGGCAGTATTGCTGTGGCGCAAATGGGAGACCCCAACGCGTCTATTCCCACCCCGCAACCTGTCTATACACGGCCGATGTTTGCCTCCTTTGGCCGGTCTGTTGAACATTCAGCTGTCTGTTTTGTCAGCCAGGCGGCACAGGATAAAAATATCGCCGCAGATCTTGGTCTTGCGAAACAGACACAGGCTGTTCAGAACACGCGGGCCATTTCAAAAGCAGATATGGTGTTGAACAATCATCAGCCTGAAATTGAGGTGCATCCCGAAACCTATGAGGTGCGTGCAGATGGTGAATTGCTGACCTGTGAGCCGGCGACAGAGCTGCCGATGGCCCAGCGTTATTTTCTGTTCTAACCACGATTGAGAGAAGAGAGGTCCAATGCATATCGCCCAAGAAATCATCAATAATATTGACACCAGTACCCCTGATGATGTCATCACGCTGGATTATGAAGGCCGGTTTCTGCGCCGCAAACGCCTGATGACTGATTCAGGTGAAGCGTTTCTGGTCGAACTGCCGGAAACAATATCATTGTCAGCAACAGACGGGTTTGTCCTAGAAGATGGACGCATCATTGCTATCCAGCCGAAACCAGAACCTTTGCTGAAAGTTACACACAGCCATTTGCCGCGTATCGCCTGGCACATTGGAAACAGGCATACCCCCTGTCAGATTGAACAGGATTATCTTTTGATCCAACAGGACCATGTGCTTGAAGATATGTTGCGCCTGCTGGGAGCAGATATTGAAAAGCTGGAGGCTCCTTTCACACCTGAAGGCGGGGCGTATGGGCATGGTCGGACGCATGGTCATGATCACGGACATTCTCATGCACACGGCCATGATCATAAAGATGACCATCATCACGAACATTAATTATAGGGACCTGAGCCGTGGCGGATAAGCAACGCGATATGATGATTCTGCAAGCTTGGTTTTCCCCGGCCTTTCCGATCGGGGCGTACAGCTATTCACATGGTCTGGAAACAGCAATTCAGGACGGTCTGATTACAGATGAGGTGAGCCTGCAAAGTTGGATCTCAACTTTGCTGCTATATGGTTCCGGCCGTAATGACGGGTTATTTATCAAGGCGGCTTATGAAGCTGAGGAAGAGGCCAATGCGCTTTGCCTTGCTCTTTGTACAAGTAAAGAAAGATGGCAGGAAACGACCGAACTCGGCCAGGCCTTTAGTCGGGTTGCAAATACAAGTTACCAGACAGACCTGCCAGACGGGCTGGCCTATCCGGTGGCTGTTGGTCAGGCCGCTCGAACTATGGATATTGACTTGACCTTGACCTTACAGAGTTATCTGCAGGCTTTCGCGGCGAACCTCATCTCTGTTGGGGTGCGCGCTATTCCGATAGGCCAGCAGGCCGGTCAACACTGTCTTGTTCGGCTCTATCCCGTCATTGAAGAAGTTATAACGCAAGCGGCCGAAGCCTCACTTGCTGAGGTGGGNAGTTCGGCCCTGNTGTCAGATCTGATGGCGATGAAACATGAANATTCAGTCCCNAGGATATACAGAACATGACAAAAGAAAAATTAAGATATGGCCCTTTGCGGGTTGGNATTGGCGGGCCTGTCGGGGCGGGAAAAACCAGCATGACAGAAGCGTTATGCCGGGCGTTGGGTGATGATGTTTCTATGGCTGTCATCACCAATGATATCTATACATCTGAAGATGCCGATTATCTTGTCCGGGCTCAGGCCCTGTCCTCAGACCGCATTCGCGGGGTGGAAACAGGCGGGTGTCCGCATACCGCTATCCGCGAAGATGCTTCTGTAAACCTGGCGGCGATAGAAGAGCTGAAACAACAATTTCCAAACTTAGAACTGATCCTACTTGAATCAGGGGGGGACAATCTGGCCGCCACCTTCAGCCCGGAACTGGTCGATCTGACCATCTATGTCATTGATGTCTGCATGGGTGCAGATATTCCGCGCAAGAAAGGCCCTGCCCTGATGAAGTCAGATATGCTGGTGGTCAATAAGATAGAACTGGCTGAACATGTTGAGGTTGACCTGGAACAGATGCGCGCCGACACACAAGAGAACAGAGGCGATTTGCCGTTTATTTTCGGGTCTATGCGCAAAGGTGTGGGCGTACCCGAACTGGCGGAGTTTCTGAAAACTCAAGGCGGTCTTTGCTGACCCGAACCCGTTAGACTCATTTCACCAAAGGAGAGAAAAATGAAAGGTCTTGTTTTAGCTGTTGCGATGATGATTATGCCATTTACGGCAAACGCCCATCAAAGCGGAAATGAACAGGCTACATGCCACAAGAACGCAGAAGGCGTTTTGCATTGTCATGTCTCTGAAGGTTGACGTTGTCCACCTATGACGCCTTCTTCAAAGTCCCAATGGAAAAAGGTCATAGGCTTAGGGTCTTCTTACCGCTTTAGCACGTCTTTATTCACCACATAATGCGGGGTCTGGCCAGCCACAAAGCTGAGGATACTGCCCAGCCCGTCGCGCGCAATATTGTCAAAACATTCATCTGTCCAGCACAGGGAATGCGATGTGGTAATGACATTATCCATTTTCAGAAGCGGGTTATCGGCGTCGACAGGCTCTGTCTCGAACACATCTAGCGCGGCTGCCTTTATCTGTTTCTGCTGCAGGGCAACGATAAGATCAGGCTCGTTAATCACCGGTCCGCGCGCCACATTTATCAGCATGGCGTCCGGCTTCATCCAGCCCAGCTTCTGTGCATCCACAAAATGCCAGGTCGCCTCACTTAAGGCGGTAGCAATAATCACAAAATCAGCCTCTGAGAACAGCTCTTTCGCGTCAACTTTTTTCGTATTTAAAGCGGCCAGATGCGCCTTATCCACATGCGGATCGCACGCTATTAGCTGCATATCAAAAGGCGCGACAAGTCTTAATATCTCACTGCCAATACTGCCCGCACCCAGAACGCCCAGAACACGACCAGTCAGCCCTGTACCCATAAAATCTGCATTTTCAGCCCATCTGCCTGCCCGGGTCAGGTTATGTTTTTCAAGTAATCTATGGCTGGCCGCCAGCATTAGGGTTAGCGCCATTGTGGCCACAGGGCGGCGGACCGCAACCGGAGTGTTCGTAACCATCACGCCCAGACCGGTCATGCCCGGAATATCAATAGTATCAAAGCCCACACCATGACGGGCAATCAGCTTTAATTTTCTGTCCGGCGTGTCAATTGTGTGTGCATCCGCCCGTTCAAGCATCAGATAGACCGCATCAAAGCGGGCCGCATCACCGGCATCAAGATGAGTTTTCTCCTGAGGCATAACCACCATCTCAATCTCATCATGGTCACGCACCTCTGCTAGAATTCGCTCATCAAAACAGGGTTTATTGTCCGCACCGAATAGGGCAGCAGATACGCCAACTGTAAATTTCGCCATCACACTGCCTCCGTGTCTGCCAGCTTATCTATAAAGCCCAGCCCATCTTTCAGCGCGGCCATCAGTAAAAGATGATCAAGCCCGTAAGCCAGCATCTTATACCCCTCGTTCCAGTAATGAGCAGCAAAGTCTTTATCCATCGCCATATAGCCTGCCATCTTGTTATGGGCGGCAGCGGCCGTGCTGATTGTCTTCACCGCCGCGATATAGTCAGGATGGTCAAGCTGGCCGGCAATCCCCATTGAGCTGGTCAGGTCAAAATGGCCCAGCCACAGCACATCAACCCCTGGCACCGCGGCAATCTGATCGACGTTTTTCAGCCCTTCTGCTGTTTCAATCATGGCGATGACCAGCGTTCTGCTATTTGCCTGTTTCATTTTTTCAACAGGATGGCCGGCCATAAAATCATCATGCGCGATCGAAAAGGCTGTGCCGCGCTGGCCTTCCGGCGGGTAATACGCACGGCGGACAATTTCTTCTGCCTGTGCGGCGGTTTCGACCATCGGCACCATAATGCCATGCGCCCCGATATCCAGAACCTGGCCAATGATATTGGCCTCAACAGACGGAACCCGCACAAGCGGGGCGATATCCAGCCCGCGGCAAGCCGCCATCTGCGCGCGCAACGTCTCTGTGGTGATGCCTGTATGTTCCATATCATACATCAGAAAATCAGCCCCGGCAGTCGCCGCGATTGACGGCATATTAGCTGAGAAAAATTCAAATACCATCATGCCGGACAGATAGCCTTTTGCCGCCTTTTGTTGTGCCGGACCTGTCTTGTTTTGCAGCATCTCTGTCTTTCTCCCCCGCGCGTTTAACTTTATTCAGATTATTAAAGGCGAGCTTCCTGAAAAAAGCCAGACCCTTGATAAGGGAGCATCCACAACTGCAGACAGATAGAGGCGCCAGCCCCCTACCCCTTTTCTGCTGCTTCATGGTATAAACACGGACCGTTTATATGTCAGAAGGGGGGAGTATACGAATGGACAGGGCCGCACCCATCTGTGTTATCGGCGGAGCAAATATTGATATTTCGGCTAAATATACCGCCCCTGTTAGCGCCACTGGGGAGTCACATCACGGGCAGATTTCCACATCTGCAGGCGGTGTAGCCCGAAATATTGCAGAAAATCTCGTCCGGCTGGGTTCATCTGTGCAGCTGATCACAGGGTTAGGCGATGACGGATTTTCAGCCTCTATCCGCGTAAGCCTTAACCTGCCCCGGCTTGATATATCCTGTTGTTATACCTCGTCTGACTGCCCCTCAGACAGCTATCTCAGCCTGTATGATATGACAGGTGAGCTGCTCAGTGCGGTGAACCAGATGCAGCTGGTGAATAAACTGACTCCCTCTTATCTGCAACCCTTTGCAGAGCAAATCACCGGTGCAGCCCTGATCATTGCAGATTGTAACCTGCCGCCGGACACAATTTACTGGCTGGCGGGCCTACCTGACAGGCCTGCATTGTTTTTTGACGGGGTGTCGATGGAAAAAATCACGCGCCTACAACCCTGCCTTGACCAGATTGACGGGCTAAAATGTAACCGGCTGGAAGCAGCAACCCTTCTGGATTGTGCTGTTCAGGCCGCCCCGGATCAGCTTGTCGCCAGTCTCCATCAGCGCGGCATTGATACTGTCTTACTCTCCCTTGGTGCAGAGGGCGTGCATCTGGGCAGGTCCGGCCGGCAGACCTATTTCCCGCTTCCCGCACCGCCGCAGACCATTGCCTCTGTCGCCGGAGCAGGAGATGCGCTGCTGGCCGGCTTTCTGCACAGCCAGTGCCGCGGCATGAGTGATGAAGTGGCGATGCATCTTGGCCTGCGTGCCGCCCAGTTAAGTTTAACCTGTACAGAAGCTGTCCATCCGGATATCGCCAGCCTGTGCGCAGACCAAACAGGAGCAGTTTAGCTTATGGCCCCGTCTCTTCCCCTGAAATTCTCACCCGAAGTTGCAGACGCACTGGCAGACGGCCGGCCTGTTGTCGCGCTTGAATCAACCATCATTGCACATGGGCTGCCTTATCCTGAAAATGCGGAAACGGCGCAATTGCTGGAACAGACCATCCGTGACAGAGGGGCCGTACCAGCGACCATCGCTGTCCTTAACGGGGTGGCAACAGCAGGGCTGAGCGCAGCAGAACTTGCCTTTATAGCTGATCCTAAAACAGACATCTTGAAATTGTCACGGCGCGACCTGCCCTTTGCTTTTAGCCAAAACCGTACCGGGGCAACAACTGTTGCCACAACTATGCTGATCTCAGCTGCTGCCGGTATCCGTGTGTTTGCGACAGGCGGCATTGGCGGTGTGCATCGCGGCGCAGAGGTGGATTTTGATATCTCAGCTGATCTGCCAGAGCTGGGCCGAAGTGATGTTGCTGTGATCTGTGCCGGACCAAAGGCTATTTTGAACATTCCGGCAACATTGGAATATCTGGAAACGCTGGGCGTGCCAGTAATTGGCTATCGCTGTGATATGATGCCGGCTTTCTGGTCACAAAGCACTGATGTGCGTGTTGATTACAGGCTTGACAGCGCAGCAGAGATTGCAGAGCTGTGCACGCAGAAATGGCAGGCAGGCTTAAACGGTGGCGTGCTCATTGCAAACCCGGTCCCTCGAGCCGACCAGATAGACCCGTTAAAGATTGAGGCTGCGATTACAGACGCGCTGTCTCACGCCGATGAACAATCGATCAGCGGCAAAGCCCTCACGCCGTTTCTTCTTGATCAAATTCGGCAAATTACAGACGGGGCCAGCCTGAATGCTAATAAAGCCCTTGTGCGCAACAACGCCGCGCTCGCAGCGGATATTGCTGTTGCAATGACGGGCTAGAACAGGTGCAAAGAAAGCCGGTTCATGGACCAACTACCACAATGCTTAATATATTGAAAATTTCAATAAACCCTGGCCCATGGACAGACTAGACAGCTCAAAAAACGTGCTTTGATATTACTCACGATTTGAGGTGTCTTTCTCTAGCCTGCCTTATCTTTCGTAATAAATTGTTCTTCATACGCAAATAGAGAGACTGACCCTCCAGTATGGAGGAAAATGACATCTCCGACATTTGTGATCTGCCCTGACTGTATTTGACCAATCAACCCCGCCATTCCTTTTCCTGAATATACGGGGTCAAGCAGAATACCTTCGTTGCGTGCGAGCATTCTGGTTGCCGCAACCATTGTTTCAGTGGGGATGCCATATCCTTCCCCTACATAACCATCATCCACGATAACCTTATCGCGGGACAGGGGCTTGTCTGTAAGTTGAGCGGCTGTTTTCACCGCCAGATTATAAACATTTTCAATCTGAACCTGCTCTGGCTGGCGCACGCTTATGCCTAAGATCGGAATTGTACAGCCCATTGCATGGAATCCAGCAATCATGCCGGCATGGGTGCCTGCGCTTCCTGTAGACAGGACAACCAGTTTGGGTGACAGCTGCAGCGCATCACATTGCTGGAGGAGTTCTTGTGCTGTTGACACATAGCCAAGTGCCCCAATTTCATTTGAGCCACCTCCGGGGATAAAGTAAGGCTTTCGCCCTTCTTGTCTCAGCCGTTCGGTCACAGCTTTGGCTTCTGCATTCATATCCAGCCCTGGCGGACGAAATTCAATTTGCGTGTTAAACATATGATCAAAAAGAACATTGCCTGTTTGCTCATAAGCCTGTCCTCTATCTGGCACCCTACGTTCCAGAAGCGCATAACAATCGAGCCCCAACTTACAGGCAGCAGCTGCAGTCTGGCGAACATGGTTGGATTGCACTGCCCCTTGGGTAACAACAATATCGGCCCCTACGCTCATGGCGTCCGCCATCAGAAATTCTAGTTTTCGTGTTTTATTGCCGCCTGTTGCGAGGCCGGTACAATCATCACGCTTGATCCATAATCTGGGTCCGCCAAGAGCCTCTGTCAGGCGCGGCATCTGTTCAAGCGCGGTCGGCTGGTGACATAAAGCTACGCGTTTAAAGCCAGCGAGAATATCATCCCTTTTCGTGCGTTTAGAACGAGTCAATTCAGACATATCATAGCTCCCTTCCAGTCTTTGATTTTCTTGCTCTTGATATCTGTATCTACAGAGTGCCACGTGGTTTTCAGAGATTGAGATTTGAAATTTCAATCAGATTGCCATCCGGATCTCTGACATAAATTGATGTGAGCGGGCCTGTTGCACCTATCTTTTGCACCGGACCGTCTTCAATAGCAATCTCTTGCCCGGTCAGCCTTTCAGCCCATTCGTCCACGGGGATATCGGACAGGAAACAGATATCAACCGCCCCTGAAACTGGATTGCGAGCATGCGGGATATATGGAGATTCTGCGCGATGAAGGTTTATTTTTTGTGCCCCAAAACATAAAGCCAGCCGTTCCGGACTGCCATCAGCGGGAGTAAAACGGTCCAGTTTCATACCCAGAACCGAACAATAAAAATGCACAGTCTTGTCAATATCAGATGAGGTGAGCACGATGTGATCAATAGACCTTATCATAGTAGATCCTATGGAAATAATGAGCTCTCTTTTTTAATGCAACGTAAATAGAGCACTCAACAGTCAAAAGGTGAGCAAGCAAAAAAAGAGGCCTTATGACTTTATTATGCGATAAGTTAGCAGAGTTTCGGAACATGAGTTTAAGCGATTATTTTATTTTTCTGCATCTCATTAATCTGCCTTTCATCATATCCCAGATTGAGCAATATAGCTTTGCTGTCTTCCCCGAATTTGCGAGGGGGAAAAACACTGAATTGCTTGTTATCTCCAAATTGAAACCCTGCTGCAGTTGCACGTTTCCCATTTAATTCAGTAAAGACCGCGCGTGATTCAAACTGCTCTTCTTGGAGGGCTTCACAAATATTACGCAACCGGGCGGCTGGCACATGAGCCTCATTTAACAATTTCTCAAGGGTCCTTGCCTCTGAATTCAAACAGGCTTTCATTAGAAGTTTTGAGTGCTTATCATATCTGTGTGAAAGTTCGTGGTGCTCACAGCCTTTTATTTCTGCAGCTTCCTCAGGAAATCCGAGAACATTCAGAAGAGATGTCATTTGATTTACGGTAAAAGCGCCAATCATAATCACACCGTCACATGTTTCATATGCCCCATATCCAGCAAGAGTTGAGTCATTATTTCCTGATGAAGAGAGTACCTCGTCCTTTTCAAGCGCGAAAAAACGATTGTAATTCATAAGCATTAACGCACAGTCAGCCATTGACACATCAATGCTGCAGCCCTTGCCGGTTTTCTCACGCATATAAAGAGCAGATGCGATAGCAAAAGCAGCTTGTGTTCCTGTGCTGTAATCAATCACCGCAGGCCCTATCCGTTGGGGGTTTTGGCCCTCCTGAACATTAGCAAACATGGCTCCGGTGAATGCCTGTATGACGATATCATATGCAGGGTGATTTGCTTTAGGTCCGGTATATCCATAACCACTCATTGAACAGCAGATAAGCTTTGGGTTGACCTTGTGAAGGCTTGTTGCTGTAAGACCTAATTTAACCGCTGCATTCATAGTATAATTTTGAACCAGAACGTCTGAATTAAACACTAGTTTATTTAGTATTTCTTTGCCGCGCTCAGTTTTGAGATCAAGGGCGAGGCATTGTTTGCCGCTACCCTGTGCTCTAAAATGCATTCCCATAAGTTCCTGGTTCTGCAAGGGTTCCGGACCCACAAAACGGGCCATATCTACTCTATCAACAGGCTCAATTTTTATAACCTCTGCCCCGAGAACCCCCAATTGATATGT
>PBLR01000016.1 GCA_002722385.1 SAR116 cluster bacterium
CTTTGCGGCAGCTGTCACAATTTTTCAATCCATAAAGTGTTACATACATTATTAGCATCCCCTCACCCAAAACGCGGGTTTTGCAGCACTTCTTTCGGCCCGTTCCCGATAAGAGTATGAAAGAGTTGCAGATTTAGCAAGTCTGAAGCCACTTTATGCTGGATTACACAGTAAAAACAGGCAGTTTTGGCTGATTCTGGACTAAAACAGGGTATCTGGCGGCAAATTTCAGCCGGTTCCGCTGCGGTGTCGCTTGTATTTCGGGCTCTATTTTTCAATTTGTGTTGCCTCTTGACACAATTGGGCTGTTGCGTTGTCATCTAAGTTTCCCCGCCTCAAAATGATGAGACAGACACATGTCAGACAAACGACGAATTGAATTGCTCAGCATCCTGGCAAAAGGCTGTAAGATACATCCGGCTTACCGGGCGATCCGCCCCGCAACAGGCCGGTGTGCGCCCTGTCAGGTGATGTGGCAGGCCCGGCTTGAGCTGACCAAGATTGAGAGCGAACAGTGAGATATGCCGCCCCTGCTGGCCAAAACAGAGGCTGACGATGAGTGATCTCTGCGTCTGGCAGGCCACCGCGCGCAATGAGGTGAATGCGGCCGGGCCATCGGCGCGGCTGAACGGTGCGGCTGATTATGAGGTGGTGGTTATCGGTGCCGGCTTTACCGGCCTCAGCGCGGCTGTGCATCTGGCCGAACAGGGGGTGAGTGTATGCGTGCTGGATGCGCATGATATCGGCTGGGGCGCCTCTGGACGGGCCGGCGGACAGGTCAATCCCCTGCTGCCTGTGGCCACACCAGATGAGCTGTTTGCCCTGATGCCGCCGCCTTATGCCGAAAGGCTGGCCAGAGTGTCGCTTGGGTCTGCTGATTTCCTGTTTTCGCTGATCAGGCGCCATCAGATCCGATGTGATGCACGGCAGACAGGCTGGCTGCGGGCCCATCACAGCCCAAAAGCCCGGCAACAGGCCGAACAGGCCGCCCAAAAATGGGCCGCGTTCGGAGCAGAGATACAGATCACAGAGGCAGAAGAAACCGCCGCCCTGACCGGCACAAAGACCTATCGTTCTGCCAGCCTGACCCCGTCTGGCGGGCTGGTGCATCCGCTGAAGCTGGCTATCGGCATGGCACAAGCCGCACAACGTCTGGGGGCTGATATTTTTGGCTTCAGCCCGGTGAAAAAGCTGAGGCCATCAGGGACAGGCTGGCAGGTTCATACACCAGAGGGGCAGATTAGCTGCCGGTCTGTGATCTTTGCCACCAACGGGTATTCCGGCCTGTTTGACGGTGGTGAATGTGAGCTGCAGCCGCGCCTGAGAGACAGTATCCTGCCCGCTGGGCCTGTTCAAATCGCAACCGATCCGCTTGATGAGGCGCTGGCCAACAGCCTGTTGCCGAAAGGACAGTCGATTTCAGATACACGCCGGATGATTATGTATGCCCGGCGTGAACCCGATAACCGGTTTATCTTTGGCGGCATTGGCCGGCGCGCACTGGACGGGCGCATATCCGGTTATAACTGGCTGGTCAAAGACGCCAGACGGATTTTCCCGCAATTGCGTGACGTCAGCTGGCCGTACAGATGGTCAGGGCAAATCGCGCTGACAGAAACACATCTGCCTCAGCTGACAGAACTTGCCCCTGGTGTGATTGCCGGTCTGGGCTATAACGGGCGTGGTGTGGCGATGGCCCATGTGATGGGCAAAATTCTGGCTGATTATGTGCAAGGGGTTGAGCCTGAGGCATTGCCGCTGCCGGTTCTGCCGCCGCGCCGGATACCCTTCCGGCTGAGCAAACAGTTCGGCATGGGCCCGTTCATTTCTGTGGCCAGAGCCCTGGACTGGCTGGAGGGGCGCGCCTGACCCGGCTTTTTACAGGCGCGGTGTTCATTTATTTGATGAATACAGGCGCGTCATTGACGTTTTTCACCTCAATGACATAGCTTTGCTGGGCGGTCAGCTTGCCGCTGTCTGAGACCTCAACCACAACTTCATGAACGCCCACATCTGCGTTCGACGGCGTGCCTGTTAACAGACCCCCGGGGGCCAGTTTCAGCCAATCCGGCAGGCTGAGGCCGGTAAAGCGCAGCTGGTCACCATGGGCAATATCAATGTCAGCATATTCAAGCTGTACCTCATAAGCAGCGTCCTGGGTGGCATGGCCAAGCGCGCCGGTAACAACGGATGGCGCATCATTGGTATTCTCAACAATGATGGTCAGGTTCAGCTCATCAGACTGGCCGGCAAGGTCCGTAACCCGCAGCAGCAGATCATGCGCGCCCACATCATCATTATCAGGGGTACCTTCCAGCAGACCGTCACGAGACAGATACAACCAGCTGGGCAGGCGAATAGCTGTGAAATTCAGTTTATCGCCATATTGCACATCAACATCTCTGACCTTGAGCTGCAGGCTGAAGGGGGCATCTTCTGTGGCGCTGAGGCTGTTTTGTTCAGGCGTGCCAATCTGGGCCGTCTGGGCCGTCTGGGCCAGCCTGTCAACAAAGGCGGTCATATGTTCAACCGGCGCACAGGAGGTCAGCACAAGCAAACCACCTAAAAAAGGGACTATTCTTAACACACGCATCACGCCCTCATCATCACCATCACGCATAACACTATAGCAAAGCCTGCTGAGCAAAGCCTACTGGTTTTTGATGGAAAAGGCCACCGGTATCTTGACGCGAGGCAGTGGCGGGCAGACAGGGGCCCGTATCTTTGCGGGGTGTTTATGTGCTGGCTGATGGTTTCAGATTGACCTACGGCTGTCTGGTGAGGCAGGTTCTGATGGTGAATGCGCCGTCCTGATGGTTTGGCGGACTTTGTCAGGCGGTGGGTTATGTTTGAAATTCTGGTTAATGACATTCTGCCTGTTTTTTCTGTTCTGGTTCTGGGTTTTGTGCTGGGCAAGCAGAATGTGGTCTCAAGAGATGAGGCCTCAACCCTGAACCGGATTGCGTTTTTAGTGCTGCAGCCGCCGCTGATTTTTTTGCTGCTGTCTCAGGTTGACCTTGCCTCATTCTATTATCTGGCGATTCTGACCTATGGGGCGGGGCAAGCGGTGATTTTTGCACTCTCCTTCGCGTTGTGCCGGTATGTGCTGAAGCATGAGCTGCTGGAATCCTGGCTGCTGGCCATGGCGACAATTTTTGTCAATTCGCTGCTGTATATCTGGCCTATATCAGCGCTGATTTATGGCGAGACAGGAAATGTGCCGATTGTGGCGATCGTGGCCTGGGACGCGGCCATCATCTTTGCCTTTTTTGTGATTTCAACGGATCTGCTGGTCCATAAATCAGCCTCGGTGGCCATGTCTGTTAAACGGTTGGCCAGAAACCCTGTGCTGTTAACCATTATGTTTGCGATTCTGTTTAATCTTTCGGGTCTGCCGCTGATCGCACCGGTAAAGACCGCGCTGGAATTCCTAAGCGCCGGGACCGCCGCGGTCACCTTGTTTGCGTTAGGGGTCATCCTGTCCGCAACCAGCCTTGTGCCGTCAAAAACAGTGACGCTGTTATCTGCTGTAAAGCTGTTTGGCCTGCCTGTGCTGGTCGCCGGTTTGCTGGGGTTGGGTGACTGGCCTCAGCAATGGGATCAGCTGCTTACCCTGAACGCGGCCGGGCCATCCGGGGCGATGGCCTTTGCGATCGCCATGCTGTATGGGGTGAATCCGGCGCGGATTGCACCTGTCATCATCTGGACATCGGTGTTGTCTTTATTCACCCTGGCCTGGCTGGCCTGAACCCCGCCTGTAAAAAGAACGGAAGCATCAGAGAGATTTTAGTGGTTGAGCTTGTCCAGAGTGGGGGTATAACCGGTGAGGAAAACCATCTGAATTCGCGGAGGATGAGCCATGGCAGCGTTAACGATCGTTCACCTAGACAGAGGGTCTATCGGGCCAAGTGTCCGTTTGAGCAAACCTGGCTTTGCCCATCACTGGATCAGTTATGATACCACCGCACAGGATGAGGTGATCCCGCGTCTGGCTGATGCCGATATCGCGATTGTGAATAAAATGGTGCTGGATAAGGCCACCATCGCTGAGCTGCCACGTTTAAAAATGATCGCCATTTCCGCCACCGGATTTGACAAAATTGATATTGAAGCCTGCCGCGCAGCTGGCATTGTGGTGTCAAATATACGCGGCTATGCCAAACATACCGTGCCTGAACATACATTTGCGCTGATGCTGNCGCTCAGGCGCGGGCTGAAAGGTTATATAGCTGATCTGCAGCAAGGNCTGTGGCAGACCAGCCCGCATTTCTGTTTGTTCACACAGCCGGTGGCAGACCTTCATGGCGCGACCCTNGGCGTGNTGGGCAGTGGCGTGATTGGCGGCCAGGTNGCCCGCATTGCTGAAGCCTTTGGCATGACTGTGNTGAAGGCCGGCCGCAAAGGGGCTGCGACCGTGCCGCAGGGCTATACAGCGTTTGATGAGGTGATCACGCNATCTGATGTCATCTCGCTGCATTGCCCGTTGACGCCNGANACACNTGATCTGATCGCAAAAGCTGANNTNAAACAGATGAAACCCACCGCCATNATCATCAATACCTCACGCGGCGGGCTGATAAATGAGGCTGATTTGATTGACGCGCTGAAGAGCAAGCAGATTGCCGGGGCCGGTGTTGATGTGGTCAGCAGTGAGCCTCCCGCGTCAGATCACATCTTCTTAACACATCTGGATTCGCCCAATTTCATCTTAACCCCGCATACAGGCTGGGCCTCAGATGAGGCGATGCAGGTTTTGTGGGACCAGCTGGTTGGCCATATTAACCAGTTTGCGGCCGGCACGCCCACCCATAATTTATCTGCGGAATAGGTAATGCGCGAAAAGTTTAACGCAGAAGACAAACGGATCCTGCGCCAGTTCGGCATCAGCATCGGGCTGGCTATACTGGCGGTGATTGCGATCATCACCCTTGTATGAGGCTTACTTCACCCAGGTGGAATAGCGTTTGCGCTGGCCTTCAATATCTGTGCGCATAAATTCTGAAAAAACCGTGGCCAGACCATTATAGGCCGCCCGGTTCTGTTTCAGCACCGCATCAAGAGGGATCACCACATCGCCATCTTTGCGCATATAGGGCTTTTCGTAATTCGGGAAGGTTTCAACCAGCTTATATAAGGCCTTCAGAAGCTCTTTTTCTTGTTCGGCATTTTCGGCCGCGGTGCGCTTTTTTTCCTGATAATATTCAGACATATCTGTCTCCGGTTTTGGGTTGCTGTTGAGGAATAACGGCAGGATTTTACAGTTTATCAGTCAGCTCAGAACCACCGGCCGGCCTGCCCGCCACGCAAAACGGCGCCAAAAGGCGCCGCATGCTTTCAGTTCAGATGGTGGAGCGTACTGGGATTGAACCAGTGACCCCCACGATGTCAACGTGGTGCTCTCCCGCTGAGCTAACGCTCCCCTGCCATCTGTACCAACAGGGCTGCCGGTAAAACCAGCACAGCTGTTGTGCGCACAGCTTTAGATAAGTTTGCAGATCAAGTCAAGCAGAAGCCCATATGCGCACAGGCAGACTGAGCCGGACGGCGGCTGTTTTCGTAAAGATAAGGGCAGCTGGTGTTGCGCCCGGCATGGTGTGCAAGCTGATATAAAGATTTTGGCAGGGTTAAGAAAGTCAGATAGGCTGATAGCTATGAATGAATTATCGCATGCCCTGTCCCCTGCCCGCCCTGACCTTCAGGAAAAAGAGGGCCTGCTGATCCCCCGCCTGATGCCTGATCATGATATTCCGGCCTTTCAGTTTATTGAAGGTGAGCCCGGCAGCCCGGTCGTGCTGTCTGTACCGCATGGCGGCTGGCTGTATCCGGAAAGTCTGGTTGGGGACAATAATCTGAGCCAGTGTGCCAGCCTGTCTGATACCGGCACGGCCGAGCTGGGCCTGATGCTGGCGGGCGGGCGTTATCCGGCATTGATCGCCTGTTGCTGTCGGGCGGTGTGTGATTTAAACCGGCCGCCGGCCGCCCTTGACCCGCATTTATGTGAGGGTGCTGATCTGCCTCTGCCTACTGCCTATAAGCCCTATGTGGCCGCCGGATATGGGGTGATCCCGCGCCTATCTGCACAGAAACAGCCTTTATATTCACAAAAGCTGGGGCCAGCCCATTGGCAGGGCCTGCTGGCCGCCTGGCACAGCCCCTATCACCGCCGCCTGAGCGACTTGCTGAGGCGGGCTACTGAACAGCAGGAGGATATTCTGCTGGTTGATCTGCATTCCATGCCGGACAGCCCGAAACAGGCCGGAAAGTCCCGGTTATTGCCGTTGCGGTCCGGACAGCTGCCTAATTTTGTGTTTGGGAATCTGCATGGGGCAACGCTGAGCCAGACCCATGTCAGACTGATTGATGAAGTGATGCGACAGAGCGGCTATAGCTGGCGCTGGAACACGCCTTATGCTGGCGGCTATATTCCCCGCCATTATGGGCTGGAAACAGATGAGGCGGAGGGGCAGACCCCTGCACAAGTTCTGCAGATAGAGGTGAATCGCGGCCTGTACAGTAATCCGGCCGGCAAAGTGGACCTCGACTGTCTGGTGCCTGTCAGCCAGCTGCTGAGCCAGCTTCTGGCCGCCCTGGCAGACAAACAGGACCAGCGGGATCAGCGTTTGGGCGCGTAAGGGTTTTCACTGCCTTTGCGCAGCAGCATGCGAACCGGAATCCCCGCCAGCCCGAAATCAGCCCGCAGGCCGCCAATCAGATACCGCAAATAAGATTCAGGCAGATCAACAGGACGGCTGGCAAACAGCGCAAATGTCGGCGGCCGGGTGCGGACCTGTGTCATATAGCGGATCCGCAGACGCCGCCCCTGGCTCATCGGCGGGGGATGGGCTTCCAGCATCGGTTCAAGCCAGCGATTCAGACGGCCAGTGGAAATCCGCGTGTTCCACAGCTTGTGCGTGTCTTCAATCGTTTTCATCAGCCGGTCAAGCCCGCGCCCATACAAGCCAGAAATCGGCACCACAGGCACGCCGCGCACCTGGGCAAGAGAGGTTTCCAGCCGATCGTTAATCAGCTGCATCGCGGCCTGTTTATCTGCCACATCATCCCACATATTCGCGGCAATCACCAAGGCCCGGCCTTCATCTGTGATCTGGCGGGCAATGACCATATCCTGGCGATGCGGCGGCTGGCGGGCATCCAGCATCAGCACACACACCCGCGCATATTGAATCGCCCTCTGGGCATCATTGACCATCAGCCGTTCAACCTTTTCGGTGACCCGGGCCTGGCGGCGGATACCGGCGGTATCCACCAGCTGATAATTCTGACCCTGCCAGGCAAAGGGCAAGGTGATCGCATCACGGGTGATGCCTGCTTCCGGGCCTGTCAGCAGACGCTGTTCACCCAGCAACGCATTCACAAGGGTGGATTTGCCCATATTCGGGCGGCCCACAACCGCAATGCGGATCGGATCATAAGCCGCCTCATCAATCCAGATATCCGGCTCATCTTCAGGATCAGAAGACAGATCATCAGCATCATCCTGTTCTGCTGCTGCCTCATCCTCACCAAATAAGGCCAGTTCAAGGCCTTGCTGGCGGGCCTGATCCAAAATCGCGTCATACAGATCAGACAGCCCGTCACCATGAGCTGCTGATACAGGCACCGCCGCCCCCAGACCCAGCTGCCAGGCTTCAGCCAGCGTTTCTACGCCTGATTTGCCTTCACATTTATTGGCCAGAACCACAACCGGGGTGCCACTGCGCCTGATCTGGCGGGCAAAATACAGATCATCAGGCAGCAGGCCGGCCCGTGCATCTATCACCAGCAGGGTGATATCTGCCTGCTGGACCGCCAGTTCTGTCTGCTGGCGCATGCGGTCTTCCAGACTGCCTGATTTCGCCTTTTCAAGGCCAGCTGTATCAATCAGCCGGAACCGCATTTCTGCGAGACGCCCGTCCCCTTCACGCCGGTCACGGGTCACACCGGGCTGGTCATCAACAATCGCATGACGCGTGCCGGTCAGACGATTAAACAGCGTGGATTTGCCCACATTCGGGCGGCCAACAATGGCAAGGGTGACAGTCATGAGTTAACGATACGCCCGCAGCCGGCCATCACGGCTCAAAACAACAAGTGTGTTCTGAACAATGACAGGATGAACATTCACCGCCCCGCCAAGAGAGGTTGTGCTGACCTGCTCGCCAGTATCAGCATTCAGGCTGTAGAGCCGGCCAGACGCAGAAATGACATGAACCTGACCGGCGGCAACAACCGGCCCGACATACCGGGCAACATCTGTTGCCGAAATCCGGCCCAGCTCTGCACTGCCCGGCAGATCGGTGTGCCAGCGTACCGCCCCGTCAGCTTTGCGCAGGGCCACAATATGGCTGTTGGAGGTCAGCACAAACAGGCTGTCGCCAGCCACCCACGGGGTCTGGACACTGCTGATCGGCTGGTCCCACAGCAAGATACCTGTCAGCGGATCATAAGCCCCCAGCAAGCCAGACTGGCTGACCACATAAATCGCCTCGCCATCATGTACAGGTTCAGCCAGAATATCACCTAATTCTTCAAGAGGGGTGCGCGGGGCCAGAGTGGCCAGGCTGTCTGCCCACAGCAAGCCGCCGTCATTTACCGCATTTGCCGATACCTCGCCGCCGATACCTGCTGTAATCACCGCCCCGTCCCGGACCGCTGGTGAGCCTGATCCCAGCACAACCGTATCTGCCGGCAGACCAGCAGACTGCCAGACCAGCACACCATCATTCAGCCGGAACGCCAGAGAGCTGCCGTCAATATCGGTGACCACAACACCTTCATCTGTAATCAGGGTCGGCCCGCCAGACAGAGGCTGATCATGTTCAACAGTCCAGATCACCTCATAGGTACTGGCATCAATAAGAGTCAATATCTTGCGGCCAGCGTGAACAGCCACAACTGACTGATTGGCGGCCAGCCCCCCAGCCACACCGGGATACAGGCCGCCTTCTGCATCATCAACCTGCAGTTCAGCCAGCACCTCACCTGTTTCCAGATCAAATACAGACAACAGCGCATCTGCGCCCAGCGCGAACACCTTGCCCTTCACCGCAACCGGCTGCGCCAGCGTTACGATATCTGTGTCTGTATCCGCAACCCGGGCTGACCACAGCCGATTCAAAGGCAGCTCAACAGACAGATGGCCGCCATCATGTGCCGCGGTGACGCCTGGATGACCAAATTCATCATTCACAACCGGCGCGCCCAGGCCAGCCAGCTCGGCAAAAGCAGCTTCATCAACGCTGAGGCTGCGGGAACTGGCAAAGACATCCTCGCGCTCGCCAGACAGTCGTACCTCGCTCTCTGCACAGGCCGCCAGCATCCCAAAACCGGCGATAAGGCCCATACGCAGAGCTGTTCTGAGCAAACGGTGAGAGGGGAATAATCTGTTCTGTTGTTTCATCATCTATCCACTCTTGTCGTTTTGTCTTTCAGGCTGAGCTGTGGCCGCAGGGGCGGTTACTGGCTTTGTGATATCACGCTGAGAATCTGGGCCGCCCGCTGGCGCAGGCTGGCCGGAATATCGGTCAGGGCGACCAGCCGGTTCAGCCTGTCAATCGCCGCAGCCGCATCGCCGCGCCGCAAATCAAGGGCCGCCATCTGTTCCAGAGCCAGACCCTGAAGTGAAGATGATGAAGCGGTCAGCGGCTCAAGCCGTACTTGCAGATCTGCAGCATCCGCTGACTGCGGGGCATGCATGACAGATAACAGCAAAGCAATGTCCCGATAAATCTGATCCGCATCGCTGCGCGCCGCCAGCGCCAGATAGCGTTGTTCAGCCTCGCCCGCCTGGCCGTTCTGGGCCAGAGCCGCAGCAGACCGGAATTCAGCCAGCAAACCATAGCCTTCGTTTAAATCAGGGGCGGCCGCCTCCAGGCTGCTGGTCACATCATCAGCCAAAATCGCCTGGAAGAAGGCATCTGCTGAGCGCGCGTCACGCTGGTTTGTGTAGTAGCTGTAGCCTTGCGACAAGCTTACCCCGGCGACAATGGCCACAACCACAGCAATCAGATATTTGCCATAACGTTGCCACAGGGCGGCCATGCGATCCTGTTTCAGCTCTTCATTAATTTCATCAAAGATATCAGCCATTACATTTATCCCAAACAGTCAGACCCCTTTGAGCAGCCAGACTGTGCTGTTTCAACTGCTGCCTTTATACGTCTGTTAGGCAGGATTTTTCCAGCCTTTTTCTTGGCTATGTCTGCTGTGCTGGCGCACATCAGCTGCACAGCCGTTCTGCAGCTGCGTATTTTCAGGGCTGTCCGGTCTGGTTTTCCTTGACCTTCAGGGCTGTCTGGTACACCGTTTACAGTGGGATTACAGCTTTATGTTTTCAAAAAAAAGCTGTTTTAAAAAAACCAGCGTCAGTCGATTGTTTGCATGTCTTATACCAGTGTAACCCGAAAGCAGCCCAAAGCCTTTTACTTCAGCCGTGCTGAGTTGTCCGTTATTCTGTCTGCCTATGCCACCCGGGTAGCCAATAGTGACTGGCGGGATTATGCCCTTGATCATATTGCTAACTGCGCGATTTTCTCTATCTTCCGGCATACTCATGAGCAGCCCCTGTTCACGATCGAAAAACACCGCCAGAAAGGTAAGGATAAGGCCTTGTTCATGTTGCGGGACAGACAGAAAATCCTGTTCAGAGGCTCAAAACTATCTGATCTGATCAGCTATCTGCACCGCCTGCCCCGGCTGGTAAAATAACCCGCCCTTCAGCCCCCTCTTTCCTGATCTGAAAAAAGAACAGAAATCACATCTCCCCTCTTGTTTTATTTATCCCTAATGTTTAAATTAGAACAAAACAAGAACAAACTATCTGAACAGAGATGTGATACCGCAAAATGGGCGCTTTCAAACAACAGCAGCTGCAAAAGACAGAACCGCGCCAGCCCATGTGCCTGCATCATCTGGTGCAGCAGAATTTAAACGTGTTCTGCTGGTGCAACAGATGCAGCCATAATGCCGAGGTGGACACCGATCTTCTGATCGAGCGTCTGGGCCCGCTTTATCCGGTCCCTGAGCTGGGCATTCACCTGCGCTGCAGCCATTGCGGGGCACAGGATGTAAGCACCCGCCCGGCCTGGCCCAGCCATGGCGGCCAGATTGCCCGGCATGGCTAGGCCGTAACCGTGCAGCAGTTTCCGGCAGCAAAGCCAGCACAGAGCAGATGTCCTCTCTGGACAGTCGCGGGCGGACAGGCTAGGGTCAGGCCGGTGATAACCCCAAGATACAGGCAAGACCATAAATGACTCCGACTGAGATTGAAAAGCTGCAACGCTTCCTGCGCCAGACCTTTGGCAATCATGGCATCACCCTGGCCAGACGCCCGGAGGCCACTGATTCGGCCGAATTCCAGATTAATGGAGAGACCTTTGGGGCGGTGTATAAAGATGAAGATGAAGGCGAGCTGAGCTATAATATCCAGATGACCGTGTTGTCAGAAGATCTGGACTGAACAGCCGGTTATCTTAACTGGTTATCTGGGTGAGCAGCAGAGCCGCGAACAGCAACATCACAAAGGCTGTGGCAAAATCAATCAGCTGCCAGGCGCGCACGCTGGTCATATACCGGCTGAAGCGGCGCGCACCAAACCCCAATACAGAGAAAAACAACAGGCTGGCGGCTGAGGCCCCGGCGGTAAAGGCCAGCTTTTCCCCCTCCTGATACGGGACTGACAGGCTGCCCAGCAAAATCACCGTATCCAGATAAACATGCGGATTAGCAAAGGTCAGCACCGCCACAACAGATATCGTGCGTGCCAGTGATGTTTGCGGCAAACCGGGCGCGCTGGCCTTGTCAAATGAGGTGGCCATCTGCAGCCCGTCACGAAGCCGCAACACCCCATATCCCGCCAGCCACAACGCCGCCAGAGCAAACAGCCAGGCCCCATACAGATCAAACACAGGGGTCAGAAGCTGGCCCAGCCCCAGCACACCAAGGCAGATCAGCATCATATCAGACAGGCCGCAGAACAGAACAACAGCCAGAACATGCTGGTTCAGAAGCCCTTGCCTGATCACAAAGCTGTTCTGCGCGCCAATAGCCAGAATCAGGGACAGGCTGAGCGCAAAGCCGGACAATGCCGCAGAAATCATCTGACCATCCCCAAAACAAAACCATCAGAACTTATTTCATGACAGACCAGACGTCATTTCGCAATTGCGTATCTGTCCGGCAGGCGCATAATGGACAGGTTGTGAGCGCAAAACGATAAAAGACAGGACAGGTGATAATGGCAAAAAAACGCGTGGCAATGGAGCTGGGCATGGGCACATCCCTGCGCCGTCAGGATTACACAAAGGCTGCTGTGAGGGCGTTACAGGACGCGCTGTGGCATAATTCGCTGACGATGGCTGATGCGTTCGGCTTTTCGCGTGAAGATATGATCGTTGAGGTTGATATCGCGGTGCAGAAACCAGAGAAGGTGGATATTGAGGCGGTCAAGGCGGTGCTGCCTTATGGCCAGCCGCATATCAAAGTGGTGCATGGCGGCCTGGATATCGCCAAACCCCCAAAGCCAGGGGCCGATGCCGCCGATACTGACAAAACCGTGATCGCCAATGCCGCGGTCAATGTCTATTTTAATATGGAACCCGCACAAGACAGAGCAGGAGACAAGATATGAGGCGCCTGATTCTGGAAATGGGTACAGGTAATGATCTGTATGGTGAGGATTATACCAAAGCCGCAAACCGCGCCGTGCAGGACGCGCTGCATCACAGCTCTCTGGTGTTGTTCAGATCGCTGGACCTGCCGCATGAGGCGATGCAGGTCAATGTCACCATTGGGGTGCAGGAGCCGGACAAGGTTGATGCAGATGCGGTTGCCGCCACCCTGCCCCGCGGCCAGGCCAGGGTGAATGTTGTGAAAGGCGGGCTGAATGTGGTGGATAAAGATAATGATACCGTATCTGTGATCGCCACAGCCGCGGTTGAAGCCTGTTATGATATCCGGTCTGAAGACTGGCAGCTCAGCTGAAAAGGAGTGTTTATGCACAGACAGTTGCTGACACATATTGACGTTCTGGCCACCATGGATAATGGGGGGGACAATGGGGGCGATAAAGGATGCGGGCGCGAATTAACAGATGCAGCTGTGCTGATAGACGGTAATGTGATTACCAAAGTCGGCCCCACAAGCGCGCTTGAACAAGAGGCCGCCAGCTGTGATGAGGTTCATAATCTGGCCGGGCATATTGTGCTGCCGGGGCTGGTCAACACCCATCATCATCTGTTCCAGAACCTGACCCGGGTTGTACCGGATGCCCAGAATCACAGCCTGTTCGGCTGGTTGCAGACCTTATATCCGATCTGGAGCCATCTGCGGCCGGAAGATATTTATGTTGCGGCGGCAACAGGCCTGGCTGAGCTGGCGTTAAGTGGCTGTACCACATCATCTGATCACCAGTATCTGTTCCCGCATGGCAGCCGGCTGGATGATTCGATAGAAGCGGCACATGATGTCGGCATCCGGTTTACCGCCACACGCGGGTCAATGAGCATCGGCGAGAGCAAAGGCGGGCTGCCGCCAGACCAGCTGACTGAGGCTGAAAACAGTATTTTGGAAGATTGTCTGCGGCTGATCGATGCCTATCATGACGCCTCTGCCCAGGCCATGACCCAGATTGCGCTGGCGCCCTGTTCTCCGTTTTCGGTCAGTACCGGGCTGATGCGTGATACCGCCGATATGGCCAAAGATAAGGGTGTGGGCCTGCATACACATCTGGCAGAAAATGTTGAGGATATCGACTATTCGCTGGCCCAGTTCGGCCAGCGGCCAGGTGATTATGCAGAAGAGCTGGGCTGGACCGGAGCGCATGTCTGGCACGCCCATTGTGTGCAGCTGAATGAAGAGGAAATCAATTTGTTTGCGCGCACCAAGACAGGTGTTGCGCATTGCCCTTGTTCGAACATGCGGCTGGCCAGCGGGATTGCCCCTGTGCGCCAGATGATCGATGCCGGTGTGCCGGTCGGGCTGGGGGTTGACGGGTCCTCATCAAGTGACAGCGGGCATCTGATGAACGAAGCCCGGCAGGCGATGTTGTTGCAGCGGGTCCTGGGCGGGGCAGATAATCTGTCTGCGCGGCAGGCCTTGCGGCTGGCAACACGCGGCGGGGCTGAAGTGCTGAACCGCCATGATATCGGCCAGATTGCGCCCGGATTCGGTGCAGATATGGCGATTTTCAGCCGCAATTGCATTGAGCTGAGCGGGACCCAGACAGACCCGCTGGCGGGTCTTGTGTTCTGTGGGCCGGTCAAGCCGCGCCATGTGCTGATTAACGGCAAATGGGTGGTGCGGGAGCATCAGCTGACCACCTTGTCGCTGCCGGATTTGCTGGACCGGCATCACCGTTGTGCCACAGATCTGCTGAACCGCAGCCAGGCGGGATGAGCGTAAGGGATAAAAAAACAGGCCGTGCTGAGACGGCCTGTTCTTTGTTGATGTTGGTCTGATGAGGCTTAGTTCGGGATTTTGCCTTCTACGCCTTCGACATAGTAATTCATTCCCCACAGGCCGCCATCATCAAGCACTTCACCTGCTTTGAGAATCATATTCCCGCCATTATCTTTCATCGGCCCTTCAAAGATATTCAGGCTGCCATTGCCGATTCCATCACGGGCGGCCGCAGCGGCTTTCGCCACATCTGCCGGCATGTTCTTGAATTCTGTCAGAACCAGGAAGTCATCACCAATGCCTTTCCAGGTATTGCCTGCCCAATGATCCGGCCCGTCACCAGTTGACCAGCTGCCATCCATGACTTTTTGGACCTGTTCAATGTAATATGGGCCCCAATTGTTCACAGAGGCGAACAGCTGGGCGTTTGGGGCGAATTCATGCATGTCTGAAGACTGGCCAAAGCCTTTCACGCCTGCTTTTTCGGCTGTCTGAAGCATCGCCGGGCTGTCTGTATGCTGGGCCAGAACATCTGCGCCTTCAGCAATCAGAACCTTGGCCGCATCTGATTCCTTGACCGGATCATACCAGCTGTTGACCCAGACCACTTTGATGGTGGCGTCTTTGTTCACAGACCGCAGACCGCGGGCAAATGAATTAATCCCCTGAATCACTTCCGGAATCGGAAACGCGCCCAGATAGCCGATTTTATTTGATTTGGTGGTCAGACCCGCAACCACACCCTGAACATAGCGGCCTTCATAGAAACGGATGTTGCCGGTGGCCACATTCGCGGCCCGCTTATAGCCGGTGATATGGTCAAAATGCACATCCGGATATTCTTTTGCCACACGGATGGTCGGGTCCATATAGCCGAATGAGGTGGTGAAGATCACCTTGTTCCCCTGTGCGGCCAGTTCACGAATCACACGGGCGGCGTCCGGACCTTCTGGAACATTTTCCACATAGCTGGTTTCTACCTTGTCACCGAAATGTGCCTGCAGTTGCTGGCGGCCCACTTCATGAGCATAGGTCCAGCCATGGTCACCCGGATTGGTCAGATAGACAAAGCCGACTTTCAGCGCCTCTGCCTGTGCAGAGCCCAGACCCAAACCCAACAGGGCTGTGGCCAGAGCCAGTTTTGAGAGTAGTTTTTTCATGATATGTTTTCTCCTTCCTCATGAATGTCAGTTTTACCGTGTTGGATGGAACACCCGGCCCAGATGCGCCGGAGCTCCGAAATAATTGCGGCCGCGGCTGGAGATAAACACCAGCACAAATATTGTAGCCAGATAGGGCAGCATCGACAAAAACTGTGGCGGTACAGTCCAGCCCTTGGCCTGGCCCGCCAGCTGCATAATGGTGACCCCGCCAAACAAAATTGCCCCGGCCACCAGCCGCCACGGCCGCCAGGACGCAAACACCACCAGAGCCAGCGCGATCCAGCCACGCCCGGCGGTCATCCCTTCGGCCCAGTGCGGGGTCAGCACAAGCGGCAGATACGCACCGCCCAGCCCGGCCATAAAACCGCCAAATAACACCGCACCTGTGCGAATCAGAAGAACAGGATAGCCCAATGCGTGCGCGCTGTCATGATTGACGCCCACAGACCGCAAAATAAGCCCCGCACGTGTTGACGATAAAAACCACGCCGTCAGCGCAACAAAACCAATACAGCCATAGGCCATTACATCCAGCTGAAAAGCAACACCCAGAACCGGAATCTGGTCCAGAACAGGGATCGCCAAAGACGGCAGCCCGTCAATGGCCTGCCCCACCAGAGGCGCACCGACCAGCCCGGACAGGCCGGTACCGAAAATGGTCAGGGCCAGGCCCGTTGCCACCTGATTCGTGGCCAGACCCAGCGCAAATAATGCAAAAACAGCTGCCGTGGCAATACCCGCCAGACCGCCCCCCAAAATGCCTAAATACGGGCTGCCAGTTACAGACGCCGCGCCAAAGGCGGCCACCGCGCCCATCAGCATTATGCCTTCAACACCCAAATTCAACACACCGCTTTTTTCCGCCACAAGTTCACCTGTGGCCGCCAGAATTAAGGGCACAGAAGTCAGCAAAACGGTCAGCAGAAGTTCATCAATCATGATCCCGCCCGCCTTTGTTGTGCGGTCTGGCCCGCGCGGCCGACCCAGACCAGCTGATAGCGTGTCAGCGTTTCCCCCGCCAACAGCATGAATAAAAGTATACCCTTGAAAATACCGGTGACAACCTTGGGAATGGCCATAGAGATCTGGGCCGTATCACCGCCCAGTTCAGCCAGCGCAACCACCAGACCCGCCACAATCACCGCCAGCGGGTTCAGCCGCGCCAAAAACGCCACAATAATCGCGGTAAAGCCATAGCCGAATGAAATGTTGGGCTGAAGCTGGCCGATATTGGCGGAAACCTCAACCATGCCGGCCAGCCCGGCAAGGGCCCCAGAAGCCAGCAAAACCGCCACCGTCACCCGGTTCGGGCTGAAGCCGGCGAAGGTCCCGGCGCGCGGGGCATCGCCCATCAGCTTGACCTGGAAGCCGCCCAGCATGCGTGAGAGCACAATATAGCCCGCCACCGCGATCAAAAGTGCGGCCGGCACCCCCCAATGCAGCTGGCCAAGGCGGCCGATAAAGGGCAGATGCATCGCGCTGATCAGGCCCGCATCAGGATAATAAGGGGTCAAGGGAAAGCCGAATGACATCGGGTCACGCCAGGGCCCGCGCACAATCCAGTCAATCAACAAGGCCGCCACATAGGTCAGCATCAGCGAGACCAGAATTTCATTGGTTCTGAAGCGGACCTTGCAGACCGCCGGTATCGCCGCCCAGGCCGCCCCGCAAGCCATCGCGGCAAGCGCCATACCGGGCAGCAAAAACACAGAAGTGGTGTCCGGAAAGGACAAGGCCAGCCCGCCTGCCCCAACAGCCCCTGCAATCAGTTGGCCTTCAGCACCGATATTCCAGATATTGGCCCGGTAACAGAATACCAGCCCGGTGCCGATGATAATCAACGGACAGGCTTTGACCAGCAGATTGCCGAACTGATCCGGGCGGGACAGCGGGGCCACAAAAAATTCATATAAGGCAGGCAGAGGCGCATAGCCAAGCAGCGCAAAAATCAGCCCGCCCGCGACCAGAGTCACCAAGACAGAGACCACAGGCACGGCCAGCGTGACATAAACCGGAACCGCTTGTCGGGGCTGCAGGATAACCATATCAGACCGCCCCTGCCGGCTGTGCCGCCGCGCCGGATTTCTGGACCCCGCCCATCAACAGGCCCACCGCCTGGGCAGACATGTCTGCAGCCGGTTGCGGGGCAGACAGACGGCCTTCAGACAACACCGCGATCCGGTTTGAGATGGCAAAAATCTCTTCCAAATCCTGCGAGATCACAATCACGGCGGAGCCAGATGCAGCCAGTTCGATCATCGCCTGACGGATAAAGGTGGCCGCGCCGACATCAACACCCCAGGTAGGCTGGGCAACAATTAGAACACGCGGCTGTTTGATAATCTCGCGCCCGACCACGAATTTCTGCAGATTGCCGCCTGACAAAGCAGAGGCCTGCGGGTCAGCCATAGGTTTGCGCACATCAAAGGTGGTACTGATCTGTTCTGCCCGGGCCTGCAGCTTGTCTTGCCGGATAAAGCCGTTCGTGACCATGCCGTCATCCTGAAAGCCGGTCAGAAGCGCGTTTTGCGACAGGCTCATCTGCGGGACCGCAGCATGACCGTTCCGTTCTTCAGGAATAAAACAAATCTGATGCTGGCGGCGGTGATGCGGGCCAAGCTGGCTGATATCTGCCTGTTCCGCCCAGATAACCCCGCTATGCTGTCCCCGCCATTCACCAGACAGGGCGGCCATCAGCTCATCCTGGCCATTACCCGCAATACCGGCAATGCCCAAAACCTCGCCAGCATGGGCGGTAAGATTGACCTCATCAAGGGCCACTTCAAACGGGCCATAAGCAGCGCGGGAAAGGGCCCTGACGCTGAACAACACGTCTCCTGAGGACAGGCCTGCGCCGGTTTTGACCGCCTCAACAGAGGTTCCGACCATCAATTCAGCCATCTGGTGTGTGGTTTTTTCAGCTGTATCCACCTCAGCCACCTTTTTGCCCCCGCGCAGGATGGTGGCGCGGCTGGTCAGCTGTTTAATCTCATCCAGTTTGTGCGAGATAAACAGAACCGCACAGCCTGTCTCTGCCAGACGGCGCAACACATCAAACAGCTGATCTGTTTCCTGCGGGGTAAGCACAGAGGTGGGCTCATCCATAATCAATAAGGACGGGTCCTGCAGCAAACAGCGCATAATCTCTACCCGCTGTTGCTGGCCGACAGACAAATCGGCAACCAGACTGTCCGGGTCCAGCGGAATACCATAATCTGCAGACCGGGTACGGATCAGCTCATTCAGCTGGTCGCGGGCTTGTGTCTGCGGCAGGGCCAGTTCAATATTTTCAGCAACCGTCAGGCTTTCAAAAAGAGAGAAATGCTGAAACACCATACCGATGCCCATCGCGCGGGCCTGTTGCGGGTTGGTGATTTGAACCGGCTGTCCCTGCCAGTCAAACTGGCCGGAATCAGGCTGCAGAAGCCCGTAAATCATTTTCACGAAAGTGGATTTCCCGGCCCCGTTTTCCCCAAGCAACGCGTGCAATTCGCCCGGCCTGATGGTGAAGTCAATATCATCATTTGCCACAAATTGACCAAATGATTTGCGGATGCGGCGGCCAGACAACAAACTGCCTGTCTGTGGAGATACAGAACTGGTCATTTGTGCAGGGTCAGCCTCCAGAACATTCGCGCCGTTCATGTCGTATAGTGGTGAGCATAAGAGGGTTTGAGAAGAGAGTCTATGCAGCCGGAGACCAACTCTGCAATTTAAAGGCTGAGAGGCTTAAAAAACAGGCAACATCGCTCAGATTGTGACCACACGAAGGGCGTTTGTTGTCCCGGCCAGACCAAAGGGCATGCCAGACACCAGCACAATTGATTCGCCTGTGCGCGCCAGACCCCGTTGTTTGATCAGCGCCACCGCTTCATCAACCGCCTGTTCATATGAAGTTTCATCCTGATGCGCGGTCTGGGTGCCCCAGAGCAGGCTGAGGCGGCGCTCAACCGCTGGTTCAGGTGACAGCACAAGCAAGGGCTGGGACGGGCGTTCACGGGCCAGACGCACCGCGGTATTGCCAGAAGCGGTAAAGGCCACAATTGCCGCCGCCTCAATCGTCTGGGCCAGCCTTACGGCCGCTTCGGCAACCGCGTGATAGACAGAGGGTTCAACCGCCAGCCGGGCCGGGCCGTCATGCGGATTATCCTGAACATGAGCTTCAGCCGCGCAGGCAATTTCCGCCATCATCGCCACCGCCTGTTCCGGATAGTCACCCACCGCTGATTCAGCAGATAACATCACCGCATCTGCGCCTTCAAACACAGCCCCTGCCACGTCAGAGGCTTCAGCCCGTGTCGGGGCGGGTGAGGTGATCATGCTTTCCAGCATCTGGGTTGCCACAATCACAGGCTTGCCGACCTGGCGGCATTTGGCGACCAGCTGTTTCTGGATGGCCGGAACCTGGGCCGCGGGCAGTTCCACCCCCAGATCGCCCCTGGCGACCATCACCGCATCAGTGGCCTGAATGATCTGGTCAATTTCGGTCAGGGCTGAGGGTTTCTCGATTTTGGCAATGATTTGCGCCCGCCCGCCAATCCGGCTTTTTGCGTCCAGAATATCGCTGGCGCGCTGAACAAAAGACAGCGCGATATACTCAACATCCTGATCTAGCGCAAAGGCAAGGTCTGTCAGGTCTTTTTCGGTAAGCGGTGTGACATCCAGAGTCACATCCGGCAGATTCAACCCTTTCTGGCTGGATAATCTGCCCGCATGATGAAGCCGTGCCACCGCATGATGCGCGCCAAACGCGGTGACAGTGAACGTCAGCTTACCATCATCCATCAACAGGGTGGATTTCGGCTCAAGGCTGGCGAAAATATCAGCATGAGGCAACGGAATGGCCGGAATGTTGCCGTCAAGCTCTGGTGCAGGCTGGTCAGGCAGATAAAAACAGACCTGCTGGCCGGCTTCAAGTGACAAAGGGGCATCCAGCTTGCCAATCCGGTATTTCGGCCCCTGCAGGTCAGCCAGAATGCCAATCGGCCGGCCAAGGCGCTGTTCAACTGAGCGGATTGCCTGAACCCGCCTGGCCTGTTCTTCATGGGCGCCATGGCTGAAATTCAGCCGGAACAGATTGGCACCGGCCCTGGCCAGCGTTTCAATGACCTGTTCAGATGATGAGGCTGGTCCCAATGTGGCGACGATTTTTGTTGACCGTTGCATACCCTAACATTCCCCCTTAGCCGATACCGCCGGGAGCATAACATAGCTGACAGAAAAGTGAACCGGCTTCAGCCCTTTTCACGCAGACGAAACGCCACCAGCAGCCCGGCCAGAGCGGTCACCAGTATCGCCAGAAAGGCTAGCCGGAAGGAAGCCGCGGTATAGCTGGCCGGTCCGGCCTCAGCCAGCAAATCAAGCAGCAGGCCCACAACAGGCTGCAGCACAGCCCCAGACGCCACGGTGAGCGAGTTCACAATCCCGACCGCCGTCCCGGTCAGATGATCAGGCATCACCTGACGCACCAGCGCAAAACAGCTGGTCATGGTTCCGCCTGAAAACCCGATAAGGACCATCACTGCCACCGCCGCCGGCAGCGGCAAGGCGGGCACAAAAATCAACAGACATAACAAGGCAGAGACCGCCACA
>PBLR01000017.1 GCA_002722385.1 SAR116 cluster bacterium
CCGGCCGCCCCTCATCTGATGCGTGGTAGCGTCTGATCGCCTGCCCTTCGGTACGTATATCAGCTGCCATCTGGGCAATGGTGCGGCCCGTTACCGGGTGGCACCAGTCCGGCGCAATATCAGACCAGGGCAACAGCACAAAGGCCCGGTCAGCCAGTCGCGGATGCGGCACGCTGAGCCGTTGGTCACTGATCACCTGCGCACCGAACGCCAGAATATCAAGGTCAAGTTTGCGGGCCGCATTACGGACAGTGCGGATACGGCCAAACCCGCCTTCAACCTCAAGAAGATGATCAAGCAACTGATGCGGGCTGTGGTCTGTGTGCAGGTGAATCACCGCATTGAGGAAATCAGGCTGGTCCGAGACCGGAACCGGGGCAGTGACATACCAAGGCGAGACGGTCACCACATCTGCCCGCTCGCCCAGACGGTCAATCGCGTCCTGAAAGGCTGTATACAGATCCGAGTAGCCATCTGGCACAAGATTTCCACCGATGCCAACAAACACATCTTCAGACATAGCGCAACGCTTTCCTTATCGTTAAACCCAAAGCTGTCAAAGATGACATCAGGTGTGTGGACAGGCTATCAGCCTGACCCTGCGCGAGGATAGCATAAACAACGCTGGACAAGTGGAAAAAACAGCGTCACAATTCAAGCTATTACAACTATTTCCAGAAATTTAACTTTATTTATTTTTTAAGGATATTTTTATGAAAGAAACAGAACGTTGCGCCCTGTTCATTGACGGGTCAAATTTTCATGCAACCGCAAAATTGCTGAATATTGACATTGATTACCTGAAATTACTGCATTTTTTCTGTTCACGATCAACCTTGATCAGGGCCTATTATTACACCGCTCTGCCTGATCCTTCTGAGCAGGCCCCTCTGCGCAAGCTGATCGATTTCCTCGACTATAATGGGTATATGATCGTCAGCAAGCTCACCCGGGAATACACAAATCAGCTCACCGGTGAAAAGCGCACCAAGGGCAATATGGATATGGAACTGGCCCTGGATATGCTGAAACTGGCCCCGCATATTGATCATGCTGTTCTGTTTTCCGGGGATGGTGATTTCTGCCGGCTGCTGGAAGATGTTCAGGATAAGGGCGTGCGGGTGACAGTGGTGTCTTCAACAAAAACCCATATGCTGTCAGATGCCTTGCGCCGGAAGGCAGATCAGTTCTTGGATCTTGATGATATCGTCTCCAGTATAGAGCGCGGGTAGAACAGCCCATCGCCGCCGCCTCTGCTCAAGTAAACCGGAGCTTAATATGACCGCCCATCAGCTTGATTTCGTTGCCCCTGTCAGCTGCCGGAAATGTGAACGACTGGCCGCCTTTATCGACAGTCACCGACAGCAGAAACCAGACTGGCACAATAACCCTGTGCCTTCCTTCGGGCCGATCAATGCGGGTGTTTTGGTG
The DNA here is from genome assembly GCA_002722385.1 of SAR116 cluster bacterium. Next base: position 1,432 of record PBLR01000017.1, read on the forward strand.
CTGGGGCTGGCCCCCGGCCTGAGGGGGGCAAATGCAACAGGCCGGCCTTTTACAGGTGATTTTGCCGGAAAGGTTCTGTATCAGGCGTTGATCAAGTCCGGCTTTGCCTCAGGCGACTATCAGGCCCGGCCAGATGATACGGTTCAGCTTCATGATATCAGGATTTCAAATGCGGTCAGATGCGTGCCGCCGCAGAACAAGCCTACAGCAGCTGAAATTGCCACCTGCCGGCCCTATCTGTCTTCTGAGCTGAACAAGATGACACAGCTGAAGACCATTCTGGCACTTGGCCGTATCGCGCATGAGACCATTTTGCGGCATTTTGATCTGAAGCTGAAAGATTTTCCGTTTGGCCATAACCAGCTGCACAAGCTGCCAAACGGGCTGCAGCTCCTCAGCTCTTATCATTGTTCACGCTATAATGTGCAGACAAACAGGCTGAGCCTGGAGATGTTTGATGAGGTCTGCCAGCGGTTGCGCGATATCGCCTAACGCCCGCGCAGCAGCCTTTGTTTCTGGCGGGACCAGTCTCTGTCCCGCTCAGCCTGGCGTTTATCGGCTTTCTTTTTGCCTTTTGCCAGCCCGATCTGCAGCTTGGCAAGACCGCGATTATTGAAATAAAGCGAAAGCGGCACAAGTGTGACCCCTTCGCGCCTGATCAAACCCAGCAAGCGGTTGCGTTCTTTTTTACTGACCAGCAGTTCACGTACCCGTTTCGGGGCGTGATTATCACGAGAGGCCGGATAAACAGGAATATTGGCATTAAACAACGCCAGCCGCCCTTGATCCTCACCGGCATAGGATTCAGCGATAGAGGCGCGTCCTGTGCGTAAGGACTTTACCTCGCTGCCCTGAAGAATAATGCCTGCTTCCAGCGTTTCTTCGATCTGATAGTCATGACGCGCCCGCCTGTTTTCAGCGACACGGCCTGTTGAAATCGACATTTCAGATGCCTTTCCTGCTTTTGGCAGCTGTGGCTGTTGTTATAACAGGCCTGCCGCCTCCAGTGCGCGATCAACAGCCTGTTTAGAGCTGTCTGCAATCTCAACCAGAGGCATGCGGGTTTTGGCCCCGCACAGACCCAGACGAGAGGCTGCATATTTCACCGGACCCGGGCTGGCCTCGCAGAACAGCGCGTCATGAAGCGGCATCAGCTGTCTGTGCAGGGCCAAGGCCCAGTCTTTATCATTGCCTGTGGCCCAGGCGGTATGCAGCTCAGCACATAACGCCGGGGCAATGTTGCTGACCACAGATATACAGCCCTGCCCGCCTGCAGCCAGATAAGGCAGAACAGTCGCGTCTTCACCAGATAGCTGGCAGAACTGATTGCCGATCAAGTTCAGCAGACGGGTTGGCCGCCCGCAATCAGCTGTCGCATCTTTAATGCCGGCGATATTCGGGTGCTGGGCAAGCTCTGCCAACACCTCATCCTCTAGCCGGACGATCGACCGGCCCGGAATATCATAAATAATCACCGGAATGGACACCGCATTAGCGACAGCCAAAAAATGCGCCTTCAGGCCAGCCTGGGTAGGCTTGTTATAATAAGGGGAGACGATCAGCACCGCATCTGCGCCGACAGCCTCGGCATGACGTGACAGGCGCACCGCCTCAGCCGTGCTGTTTGAGCCTGCGCCCGCAATCACAGGCACGCGGCCATTGGCCGTTTTCACGCACATCTCTACCACCCGGTCATGTTCTTCATGGCTCAATGTGGGGGACTCACCTGTTGTGCCAACCGGAACAAGCCCGTGTGTGCCTTGCTCAATCTGCCAGTCCACCAGCTTTTCAAACGCGGCCTCATCAAGCGCGCCTGAAGATGTGAACGGAGTCACAAGGGCTGTATATGAGCCGGAAAACGGCAAATCTGGATAAAGGTCTGACATGCAACACTCTCAAAAAAAACATATGGTGATTCAGGTTGCCCTGAGTTTCGGGCTGGTTCGAAAATAGGCAGTTTTGATGCCGAAAACAAGTTTGCTTTCACATCTGCTGATTATTAGTATCAGCACAAGCAAACAGCATAGCGCAAAGGCAGCGAAAATGACAGTTACGATACAGTCCATCCTTGATGCTGAAAACCGGATAAGCCCGTATAAAGTTGAAACCGCACTGCTCAGCTCAGACAGGCTGAATCAAAAACTGCCCTTTGATCTGTTTGTCAAAGCAGATTGCCTGCAACGCACAGGCTCATTCAAATTCAGAGGCGGATGTAACGCTGTGTTTTCGCTTGATGATCCGGCCAGGCCGGTCTTGGCCTATTCCAGCGGCAATCATGCACAGGCGGTTGCGCTGGCAGCACGCTTATCTGGCCGGAAGGCAACAATTGTGATGCCAGAAGATGCCCCTGTTGCCAAAATTGAGGGCACCCGGTCTTATGGTGCGGAAGTTGTTTTATATGACCGCTACAGCCAAAGCCGAGAGGAAATAGGCGCACAGCTGGCCAAGCAGCATTCAGCTGAGCTGATCGCCCCGTTTGATGATGAACGCGTGATTGCCGGACAAGGCACAGCCGGGCTTGAGATTGCACGTCAGCTGAACAGGCTGGACAGGCAGCTGGATGTGTTTTTTTGCTGCTGTGGCGGCGGCGGGCTGATGGCGGGGACATCACTTGCTCTGGCTGAATATTTTCCTGAGGCCGAACTGTATACAGCTGAGCCGGCCGGCTTTGATGACACAGCACGTTCCCTTGCGGCTGGCAAACGGCTGGCGAATGATCCGTCCGCCCGGTCTATCTGTGATGCGATTGTCACCCCTTCACCAGGCGAGCTGACCTTCCCGATTGTCCAGAAGCTGGCCGCAGGCGGCAAGGTGGTCAGTGATGAGGCCGCGCTGAGGGCTATGAAAACAGCCTGGGATTATTTCAAACTGACCGTTGAGCCAGGCGGGGCAGTCGCGCTGGCCGCCGCCCTTGATAAAGGCTTTATGGCCAGCCAAGAGGGCGGTTCGCGCAAAACCATTGTCGCCATGATATCCGGCGGCAATTGTGATGCAGACCGCTTTGCTGAGGCGTTGGCAGCTGATGCGCTGATCTGACTGGTGTGCTCAGCTGCGCATCCGGCTGGCGTTACTGTCAAACAGGGGTTGTTTTTGCATGCGCGCAGACAGCATTTCTGCCAGCAATTCAACAGACCAGCCTTGCTCGTGTTCTGCCAGCTCTGTGCGCACATAGCCCATCGCCACAGACACATCAGAGCCATGCGCATAGCCGCCTGAGGTCACCCAGCCAGCAACCTCACCATTATGGAAAATCGGCTCATCCCCGATGACATCTGCATCTGTTGCCTCAACAACAAAACAGCGCAGCCGGTAGTTCCCGCCATTTTCGGCTGCGATTTTTGCAGCTTCTGCCTTGCCGATAAACTCAGCTGACTTATCAAAGGCGCAGAACCGGTCAAGACCTGTTTCATTCGGGTAATAAATCGGCCGAAATTCACGGCCCCAACTGCCGTAATTCTTTTCCAGACGCAGCGCGTTCAGGGCCCGGCTGCCAAACAGGCCGATATTATGAGCCGCCCCTGCCGNCATCAGATCATCAAACAGGCGGCGCTGATATTCAGGCTTCACCCAAATCTCGTACCCCANATCACCTGTATAGCTGACCCGGCCGACCAGGGCAGGCACCATGCCGATATCCATCTGTTTCACAGCCATGAATTTAAACGCGTCATGGCTGACATCTGTGCTGGTCAGGCTGGCCAGAATAGACCGGGCATTCGGCCCGGAAATCGTCAGACCACACAAGCGCAGCCCTTCTGAGGTAACAGTGACTGAACCATCATCAGGCAGATGCGAGAGGAACCAGCGCATATGATAATCTTCAGCCAGACCAGAACCGACCAGAAGATATGAGCCCTCATCCAAACACGCCACAGAAAAATCGCCGATCACCCGGCCATCATCTTTCAGCATCGGGGCAAGCGTCATCCGGCCCGCGCGCGGCAATGTACAGGCCAGCATCTGGTCAAGCCAGACTGTTGCGCCCTCACCTGTGACCCAGTATTTGGCAAAGTTTGAGATATCGGACAGGCCAACTGACCCCCGCACGCCGGCCACCTCTGCCGCCACATGGTCAAAATCTGTTGACCGCCGCCAGGAAAATTCATCACGCACGCCTTCAGGCGCAAACCAGAGCGGCATTTCAAGGCCAAATGATGCCCCGAACTGTGCCCCGGCAGCTGCCAGCTTGTCATAAATCGGTGTGGTGGCCAGAGGCCGTGCCGCGGTCAGCTCTTCATTTGGATAGCGGATAGAAAAGCGGCGGGAGTAATTTTCACGGACCTTGGCATTGGTGTAGGCCATGGTGGCATAATCACCAAACCGGCTGACATCCATTGCCCAAACATCAAAGCCCGGGTCGCCGTTTACGATCCAGTTCGCCAGCGCAAGGCCCACTCCGCCACCTTGCGAGAAGCCCGCCATGACCGCACAAGCTGACCAGTAATTTGTCATCCCCTTAATCGGGCCAACAAGCGGATTGCCATCAGGAGCAAAGGTGAAGGGGCCATTAATAATCTGCCGGATACCGGCATTCTGGAAGGCCGGGAAATGTTCAAACCCAACTTCCAGTGACGGTGCGATACGGTCAATATCCGGTTCCAGCAATTCATGCCCGAATGACCAGGGCGTGTCATGTTCTGACCAGGGCCGGCAGGCTTTCTCATAAGTGCCCATCAGCATGCCGCCGCGTTCCTGACGCAAATACAGCTCACCGTCAAAATCAACCGCATGCAGCATTTCAATGCCGGTCTTGTCGTTAAATTCTTTAACCTCCGGCATGTCCTCGGTCAGCAGATACATATGTTCCATCGCCAGCACAGGCAGCTCCAGCCCAACCATGCGGCCCACCTCACGTGCCCATAAGCCGCCTGCATTCACGACATGTTCAGCCCGTATATCGCCCTTGTTAGTCTTGATATGCCAAGTGCCGTCAGGGCTTTGTGATAGGGCCTCAACCTTGGTCTGGGTTTCTACAACAGCGCCGTTTTTGCGGGCAGATTTGGCATAGGCATGAGTAACGCCATAAGGGTCACAATGCCCTTCAATAGGGTCATATAACGCGCCGACAAACTGAGCCGGATCAAGCAAAGGCATCAGTTCTGCTGCCCGTTCCGGGGTGATGATTTCCAGCTCATCCATGCCCAGATATTTACCTTTGGCATAAACCCCCTTCAGCCAGTCAAACCGCTCTTCAGTTGCCGCCAGCATCACCCCGCCCGTCATATGCAGGCCGATATCCTGGCCAGACATCTCTTCAATTTCCTTATACAGGCTGATGGTATATTGCTGCAGTTTGGCGACATTCGGATCACCATTAATGGTGTGCATACCGCCTGCCGCGTGCCAGGTTGACCCAGAGGTCAGATCAGACCGTTCCAGCAGCATCACATCTGTGCAGCCCAGCTTGGTGAGATGATATAATACAGATGCGCCCACCACGCCGCCGCCAATAACAACCACTTGTGCTTGTGTTTTCATGCTACCCTCTTATCCGCTCGTTCATTTGATCTTTGATGGTCCTGGCCTAATAATCTGTTGGCGCGCCGCCTTCTTCACTGCGTTTTGCCACAAACGCCTGCAGCTCTTCATCAATCGCCGGATCAAGAACTGGTGGCTCATATTCATTCAGAATTTGTTTGTAATGTTTGTTGGCCCGATCATGTGTCCAGACCGCGCCGGCTTCTTCCCAGCTTTCATAATTTGACCAGTCAGACAAAAGCGGGCTGTAAAAGGCCGATTTATAGCGGCTTTGTGTGTGATCACAGCCAAAGAAATGTCCATTATGGCCAACCTCGCGGATAGCCTCAACAGCCAGCTCATCCTGATCCAGCTTTATGGGCTGCTGGGTATAGATCACCTGTTGCAGCATTTCGCAATCGATTACGAATTTCTCAAAACTGGCTGACAGACCGCCTTCCAGCCATCCGGCCGCATGATAGACAATATTTGACCAGCCTTGCTGACACGCCTGAAGCGAGAATGCTGATTCCCAAACCGCCTGGGCATCAGGGGCGTTCGCGGCATTGGCATTAGAGGTCCGCAAGGGCAGGTTATAGAACCGGGCCATCTGGCCGGAAATCTGCATCGCCCGCACATATTCAGGTGTGCCAAAAGCAGGCGCGCCTGATTTCATATCCACATTGCTGGTGAACGCCCCATAGACCACAGGCGTGCCCGGGTTAATGGTTTGCAGCAACGCAATTGCGGCCAGGGCTTCGGCATTTTGCTGTGTGATCGCACCGACAATGGTGACCGGGGCCATCGCACCAGACAAAGTAAAAGGCGTGACCACAACAGGCTGGCCACGACGGGCCAGACGCATGGCCCCATCCAGCATCGGATAATCATGTTTCAGAGGCGAGGTGGAATTGATATTTGTGAACATACGGGGTGCGGCATCAAATTCTTCATGGCCGAGACCACCCGCGATGCGGATCATCTCCATCACATCCTCAATCCTCTCCTTGCCCAGAGAATAGCCATGCACAACCTTGTCAGACAGAGACAGCATATCATAGGTACAGTGCAGATGACGCACAGACGGGTGCAGATCAAGCGGTTCAACCGGATAGCCAGCAATTGTGTGAATACAGTTATAGGCCTGAGACAGGCGGGTTAAGGCCTGAAAGTCTGCACGGCTGCCATTGCGCCGCCCATGATCATTATCCATGATGTTGGGCGGTGAAGAGACCTGGCCGAAATTAAAGAAATTATCACCAACGGTAATCGCTCTATCTGTATTACGGGGAATGATGGTGAACTGAGACGGGGCAGATGTAATGGTCTGGGTCACCCAATGCCGGTCCATCTTCACATTCTGTGTGGCCCGGTCAACATCACATCCCGCAGCCACCAGAACGTCCAAGGCCTCATCATTCAAGAACATGATGCCTATGGTTTCCAGAATATCCAGACTGGCTTCATGGATCGCTTCTATCTGATCAGCAGAGAGCGGTTCAACCGGCGGGTCAACNTATCGGGGTTGTGTCCAGGGCAACTGGCCGTCAAGTAATTTCCGGGCAGCAGAGCTTTGGTTGCGTTTGCGTGCAGATCGCCGCTGCGGTTGTTCCATATCTGCCCCCTATGACACTCCTGACAAAGGCTAGGCGTCCTGACCTGTATAATTGTTTTATACAGGACAGGTTATCGCCCAACCCCGTCATTCATCAGGCAGATGGACCAGCCAGATTCCGATTACCGCGCGGATCAACCCAGCCAATTGAGCCATCGTTGCGAAGATGGACCATATTCAGCCCCAGATGGCCCGAATTCCGAAACAAAAGACAGTTCTCCCCACTAAGCTCTAGACGCATCACGGCCTGCTCAACGCTCATGCTCTCAACCTCATAAGACAGCTCGGCAATAACCGGTAAGGCGTCATCATCATTTTCGGCTTCCCGTTCCGGCAGAGGTTCAGCCTGGTCAGCCTGTATCTGTTGTGCCCCTGCATAAACCGACATCGGCGCAAACTGGATGTCCTCTTCTAACTGGCCGGCCGCGCTGCGATGATTTTTCAGGCGACGCTTATGACGGCGCAGACGCTTTTCGGCATGTTCTGCTGCGGAATCAAGAGCCGCATGGGCATCACGTGCAGATCCCTTTGATTCAAGTTCTATTCGTTTGGTCAGATTAATCCGGATATTCACTTCAAAACCTGCATCAGATTTTTCCAGTGTCACCGTGCCACTGACGGCATTAGAGAAATATTTTTCGACAATTGAGTGAAGCGTTGCGCGGGCGTGTTCCTGAAACGCGGCCCCGGTATCCATGTTACGGCCAGAAATATTTAAAATCATGTTCAATGCGCCTCCCCTGAACTTTGTTGTTGCAGGTCCGAGGCCGATTAAAACGCCTGATTTTGTGTGCCCAAACAAGGCTTTGGGCAGGTGGCGTTGTCATGACCACGAAACCAGAGAATCAGTGTGGCAGGGTTTTCACCCTGAGGCAAGCCGCTCAATAAGGAGCAAGATTCAGCGTTCCTGTCTGAACCCTATGGACAGGCGGCCGCCGGTCACTACATCAACACCATGTAAGGGGCGGTTATCCGAGCAACCCAGAAAGGACAGCCCTGGCGCAGGCAAGATGACAAGACGCCCAGGATCATCTGCCACAATCTGGCGGTTGCCGCCGTCCCGGTCTGAGCAGATGAACAAATCAGACTGGCCGGCAAGGGTGATGATGAACACCAGATTGCGATAGCGCAGGCCATCTTTATGGATGCCTATGCCGTTTGATCCTGCCGGATAGTTCTGAACCGCAAAATCATTGATGATCAGATCACTTTCAAACAGGTCCGGGCGGGTTGCAGACAAGGTCTTACAGCAGACCTGTAGCAAATGGGCTGCTTTGGCAAAACTGCCGGTAAGCGGGGCGGGAAAGCAAATGTCAAAATCCTGATGCACCCTCTTGCCAACAACAGAACGGGCGGTCCTGAACGGCAGTGCCCGCGCCTCCTGCTTTAGCTGTGAAATCTCTGTCTCAGAGAAAAATACAGGATTGGCAAAGGCCGCCTGCTGTAGAGACAAAACAGCGTTTGAGAAGGTCTGTTGCCGATCTGAATCAAGATGAAAGCTGGTCATAATCTTCTGCTGGAACAAAATGGACAGGCTGTTTGCATTTCGCGCAGACCAGCCCGGATTTGCGGCGGTGGCGCTGGACAGCGAAACAACCGTTCGGGCACATCATCATCCACTTTGCCGCGCTGAAGGTCAAATTATGACAGCGCATGGCTGTACACCCGATTTCCCGCGCCTTTTGCCGCCAGGTGGCATTATGGCCATGACGCGGGCCAACCAGAGCATGGGCAATTTCATGCAAGATCGTATCTGTAATATGGTCAACAGACGCCTGGCGCGCATAATGCCGTGAAAGAGAGATGGTCTTGGTGGTGAAATTGCACAAACCGGCCCGCCGCCGCGCATGATCAAAACTGATCCGCCATTCATCCAGACCATGCTGGGCCAGTAACCGGTAAGCCAGATCAAGAACTGTCTGCAGGCGCCGCTTTGGTTCTGTTGCCTGCCGGACAGATTCACTGTCTTGTTGTGCACTGCTCACACAGCCTCTCCTCAGCCCGTCTTGGCCCAATCTGCCGGCCGCTTCACCTCTACCCCGAACTGGCGCGCGGTATGATGCAGCGTTTCTGCCAGGCTTTCTGAAAAACTGCGCGGCAGGAACAGAATGAAATCTGTGTCTGTCTGTTTCAGGATATGCACCGGAACATGATGAATGCCTGTCGCCAGAAATTGTCCCGCCTCAACGGACAAATCAACCGCACAGAACCGGTTAATCACGGTTTGTGCCTGTGCCCCGCTCAGCTTCAGCAAGACGCGGCTGGCGCTCAGATCAAGGGGGAAATATTTGGCAAGAGCACCGGCGGTCAGCGCATCTGCAGAGGCCGGGCGAAGCCACCAGAATTTTGTCAGCTCCGGCCGCACCACAAGCCCCGCCTGATCACAGTAAGAAGATGACATCTGCGGCAGGTCTGCCACCCCTGTCTGTCGCTTAAAGCTGGTTTTAAAGCCTGCTAACTGTTCAGGAAACACCGCAAGCTGGAGCAGGCTGACCCCGGTCAGTTCCTGGAAGATAACCGCTGGCCGGCCGGCCTCCAGATTGCCCTGCTTGCCCAGCTCAAGGCCCGTCACACCGGTTGTCTTGATGGATTTTGCCTCAGCCATGTTGTCTGTCTCCTGCCGGATCAAACATATGCGGTGAGACAATTTCAGCCTCAATCGTCTGGCCCCGGATCGGATCAGCGATGATCGCTGTTCTGCCTGCCCAGGCCTCTGCCCCGCCCGAAATAAAGCCCAGACCAATATAATGGCCAAACACAGGTGAATGAGTCACAGCTGTTATCCAGCCTTCGCCAAAACCGCTGACATTGCCTTTGGCACACAAGATCGCTCCGGAACCGAAGGTGCGGGACCTGTCTTTGGGCAAGATGCCAACCAGCTTTGGCCGGTTTGTGTCCTGCAGATGCGGGCGTTTGCGCAGGACAGAGCCAATATAGGGTTTTTTCGTAGAGGCCATTTTTGTAAAGCCAGCATCTTCAAGCGTGACCCGCCCGTCCAGTTCTGCTGCGGTGACATGGCCTTTTTCAATCCGTAATGTGCCCAGCGCCTCCATACCATACAGACACCCGCCAGCCTGGCCGACCAGCCCGGCCAGATGTTGCCAGACCACCGCGCCGTGCTCTGCATTGACATACAGCTCAAACGCCATTTCACCAGAAAAGGAAATCCGGGCGATACGGCAGTCAATAAAGGCGCGGCCAATTTTTATCCGGCTGTGCCTGACCGCCATAAACGGAAAGGCCGCATCAGACCAGTCAAGTTCAGCTACCGCCGTTGACAGAAGTTGCCGGGCAAGAGGACCCGCCACTGCCATCCCTGCCCACAGATCCGTCACCGAGGTCAGATGCACCCGCAAATCTGTCCAGCGTGTCTGCAGCAATTCTTCCATAAACTGCATTACCGGTGCGGCCTGAGCGGTGGTGGTGGTCATGAAATAATCATCATCTGCCAGCCGCCAGGTGGTGCCGTCATCAAGCACCATCCCGTCATCCCGCAGCATCACCCCATAACGTGCCCGGCCGACAGGCAGTTTAGCAAAGGCGTTGATGTAGAGCCGGTTCAGAAATTCAGTCGCATCTGGCCCCTGTACAGCGATTTTGCCTAAGGTAGACACATCAACCATGCCCACTGTCTGGCGTGTGGTCCCTGCCTCGCGGATATAGGCGTCTTCTATGGTTTCTTCATCACGCGGATAATACCAGGGACGTTTCCACAAGCCTGCATCTGTCATCTCGGCCCCGGCGGCCAGATGCTGGTGATGCATGGGTGTGCGGCGGGTCGGGACCCAATGTGTGCCCGAATACCGGCCAGCCAGCGCGCCAATAGATACCGGCGTAAAGGGCGGGCGGAAGGTGGTGATGCCTGTATCAGCAATGGTCTGCTGCAGCGCATCAGCCATTGCCGCAATCCCCAGCACATTGCCCATCCGGCCCTGATCTGTCGCCATGCCAAGCGTGGTGTAGCGCTTCATATGTTCAACAGATGTAAATCCTTCCAGACGCGCCTGCCGGATATCCGCTGTGGTCACATCATGCTGGGGATCGATAAAGGCTTTCAGCTTGCGTGCGGTGCGAATTTCATAAACCGGCCGGATGGGTGAGGACCAGCCGCGCTGCAGCCGGCCGTTCATTGCCTGTCCGGTTAAAGAGGCAGCCAGCTTTTCAGCAGATAACAGCACAGAATCTTCATCATAAAGACCATCAGCAGAGCCGATCATATGGATGTTTTCTTTGGTCTTGCCACCCAGAAACCCCTGCAGACGTTCATTCCAGACAGGTTTCACACCCCGATGAGATAAAAGATTAATAACCGGAGACCAGCCACCAGACAAGCCAACCACATCACAGCCAATGATCTGGCGGGTATCATCAACCCTGTCATCCGGACCCAGATGACCAATTTCAACCCCGGCAACACAGCGGCCGCCGACAATATTCACCGGCACACAGCCCAGAAGCACAGATATGCCCGCTTCTGTTGCCTGTCTATGCAAAGCGCACGGCTTGGCCCGCGCATCAAGAAGCGTGATCTGCATCCCTTTTTCCGCCAGGAACAGCGCATCTTCGTAAGTGCTGTCATGACAGGTGGCCAGTACAGCAGAGCGGCCAGCCAACACCCCGTACCGCCCGGCATAGCTGGTCAGGGCATGGGCCAGCATCACCCCGGGCTTGTCATTATTGCCAAGGGCAAGGCCGCGTTCGAGCGCGCCAGTGGCCAGAACAATATGCCTGGCCCGGATAATGTGAAAAATCTCTCTCGGCAGATCAGCATGCGGGGCCGCCAGATGATCAGTACAGCGTTCAATCACCCCTGCAACATGACCATCATAAAGGCCGAACGCTGTTGATCTGGCTATCAACCGGCCCCCGGCCGCCTCAATCTGCGCAATCAGCTGATCCCGGCGGGCCAGTTTGGCCTTGTCAGCCCGGGCCAGCCAGTCACCGCCAAAGTCAAAATCCTGTTCAACAACGATAACCTTCAGGCCTTGTTCTGACAGACGCGCAGCAGCGGTCAGCCCCGCCGGCCCTGAGCCGATAACAAGTGCATCACAAAAGCCGTGAGCGATATCATAAGAGGCCGGGTCCGGCTGGCGCGAGGCCCGCCCCAGACCCGCCGCTTTGCGGATAAAGGCCTCGCAAAACATCCAGAATCTGGTGCTGGCAAACGGGCCCATAAAGGTCTTGTAATAAAAGCCAGCGGTGATAAAGGGGGCAATCAGCCCATTGACGGCACCGAGATCAAATTTCGGGCTGGGGAAGACATTCTGGCTGTAGACAGTCAGCCCCTGTTTGATTTCTGTTACTGTGCCTTTGACGTTGGGCACACGTTCTGCGCCATCACCGGTATTGAATAAGGCCCCGCCCTCTTCCACACCAGCTGACATCACCCCGCGCGGGCGGTGATATTTAAAACTGCGCCCCACCAGCATATGACCTGAGCCCAGTAAAGCAGAAGCAATGGTATCGCCCTTAAACCCCGTGACAGACCGGCCATTAAAGCGAAATGTCACTTTCTGACGCCGGTCGATCAGACCCCCTTTTTCCAGCCGAGACCCTGTCATTTCGCTGCCTTTGTTTTGCGTTTGCGGCCAGGCTTGGCCGCTGTGCCCGCCATATCCCGCCAAACAGGGTGCGCGGCTTCAACCTTGCTGATGGCGTGTGTTTGTGTGTCCCGCTCTACCCGCAGAACCATGCGGCAGCCATTAACATGATGCCACAATTCAACATGCTTGCCGCGTGGATTTTCCCGCAGAAACACCGCTTCAAACCAGGCGCGCTCAGATGTGTCTGTAAATGAGGGCATGGTCACACTGCCATCTTCAAGATAGCTGAATTCATCATGGTCGCGCAGACCACAGAACGGACAGTCAAGTCTCAGCATGTCTGGCCTCCCCTCATCTGGTTTAATGCGCTTTCGGAAACGGCCCGTGGCCAGATTCATCTATCTGGCGGCCTTGGGCATATCTGTCCAGTGTTAACAGGCTGTTGAACTCATGCGGGCGATCATGAGCGATGGTATGGGCAAAACACCAGCCTGAGCCCGGAATCGCCTTAAAGCCGCCATAACACCAGCCCGCATTCAGATAAAATCCGGGAATGTCCGTTTTGGTGATAAAGGGCGAGCCATCCATGGACATATCCATAATGCCGGCCCATTGACGCAAAACCTTTATCCGGCCAAGGGCCGGCATCACATTCATCGCGCAACTGGCTACATCAGTATAAATCGGCAGATTGCCTTTTTGGGCATAAGAATTATAGCCGTCAATATTGCCGCCAAACACCATGCCGCCCTTGTCAGACTGGCTGATGTAAAAATGCCCATGCCCGGCCCCATAGACCACAACTGTATCCAGGAACGGCTTAATCGGCTCTGACACAAAGGCCTGTAGCTTGTGACTTTCTATCGGCAATTTTCCCAAACCGGCAAGATTAGCCAGAACGGAGGTTGAGCCTGCCACTGCCATGCCGATTTTCTCAGCTCTGATCTCACCACGGCTTGTCTCTACCCCGGTTATGCGGCCAGCCTGTTTGATAAAGCCGGTGACCTCACAATTCTGGATGATATCCACACCCAGCGCAGATGCCGCCCGGGCATAGCCCCAATTGACCGCATCATGCCGGGCGGTCCCGGCCCGTGCCTGCAGAAACCCGCCCAATATCGGCAGACGGGCCTGGTCGCCATAATTCAGATGAGGGACCATTTTCTGGACCTGTTCCCGATTCAGAAATTCGCCATCTATCCCGTTCAGACGCATGATATTATACCGCCGCATCATCGCATCACGCTGACCGGGGGTGAAAAACAGGTTCAGATGCCCGCGCTGGCTGAACATCACATTATAATTCAGGTCCTGTGACAGGCCTTCCCATAATTTCAAGGAATGTTCGTAAAAAGCAGTATTGCCTTCAACAAAATAATTTGAGCGCACAATAGTGGTGTTGCGGCCTGAATTACCCCCCCCAATCCAGCCCTTTTCCAGCAGCGCCACATTGGTAATGCCATGAATTTTTGCCAGATAATAAGCAGTGGCCAGACCATGTCCGCCGCCGCCGATAATAATCACGTCATAGGCCAGTTTTGGTTCTGGCTGACGCCAGGCAGGTGACCAGCCGGTCTGGCCGGTCAGACCCTGTTTGAAAAGTTGCCAAGCAGAATAACGTTTCATGAGTTCAGCAATGACCGTTCACAGACAAAAAGGGGACGTTGACACACTGTCCATGATTATGAGGGACAAAACAACGGATTATTTAGTTTTCGACAGGAACTGTCATCATCTTACGCGGCCAGACAGATATTCCGCGTGACGGTAACCAGAATTGGTTAAGCGCGCTATCAGCTTTCCGTTGCCGCAAGCCAGCTGATGACCCGGCCAGCCGGAAACAGCCAGGCCAGACCAGCGGCCAGAAAATACGCCAGATCAAGAGACCAATGAATGCCCACCACAAACCCAGAAAGATACAGGCACAACATCACATAAACCGAAATGGCCGGAACCAACAGAACAGCAATGATCAAATGACGCCAGCGTTTCATGAGGTCAGCATTTCCTTTGTCTGGTCAGAGGCGGCGGTATCAGCCTACAGCAGTCCATATAAGTCTGAGTCCCAGCAGCACAAGAGCAAGATGACCAATCTTGTAAAACAGCTGGTCCGACATATTCCGGTTCAGCCACTTGCCCACGAGCACGCCAAGCTGAATAACCGGTAGCAAGATAAAGCTGATCCCCATGGTCTGCGGCGAGAACAGGTCAAGTTCAAAAAACAGAGGGATTTTTGCCAGATTGATGATCAGGAAATACCAGGCCAAAGTACCGACAAAGAAAAACCGGTGTATCGCCATAGGCAGCATAAAGATCTGCACCCCGATGCCGCCTGTCAGCGAGATAAAGCTGGACAGGCCAGACAATGTACACCAGATGGCTGAGCGCTGGCGAAAGCGGCGGCGGATATGCCGGATGGCCGCACGGGGCCGGGCCGCGGCCTGTGGTCTGAACACTCTCAACCAGTACCGCCCTCCGGTCACCAGAGCCAACGCCCCTATCACCGCTTTCAATGTGCTGTCATCTATCACCTCAATGAAAAGATAGCCCAGAAACTGGCCGATAATCGCCATCACCACCATCCAGAACAACAGCTTTTTTACCGCATAGCCCCGCCAGATCCACACTGTCCAGAAATCCGCCATCAGATAAAGCGGCAGCAAAATCGCCAGAGTGGCCTTGGCCGGCAGAATGGTCAGCATCAACGGCGCGGACAAGGCCCCCAGAGCCCCGCCAAACCCTGATTTTGAGATAGACACAGACAGAACCGCTATGCAGCAAACCGCCCAGAACAGGAGGTCAGGCTGCGTGCTGAGATTCAGATCAGATAAAAACACAGAAAACGGATCGGACATAAACCAGTCTTTAAATGATTAAGAGTGTGCGCACAGGCCTGATGAGAAGTTCATACCAAGAGTTCACAAAACACAGATGAATGAAGTCACCGCACCGGCGGCCTGACCCCGTCAAGATTGAACTCCTGTTCAAGAAAAGATGTCATATCACGTTTATACCAGCTTTCAAAATCCCACAGCTCTGCGGCGACCATCTGCTGGTCAGGAAGATACACATCTGCGGCTTGCGGGCCGGTGGCGGTGGTCACCTCAAGGCTGATGCGACGGTAATGAGCACCTTCAAACTGATCCAATTTGCCAACTGAAGACGCCTGGAGTCCGGTTGCCAGCAGCCCGTTCACCAGACCCCCAGAACAAGCCACCAGCATAGGATAAAGAGCACCGTCAACACGTCTGACTTCATAGCCGCCAAGCTCTGCCCGATGCAGCTGATCAGGCGGCAGGTCTGATCCCAGTACGGCCCGGCGGACCTCTGCTGCGCGTAACGTGCCGTAAAAAAACAATGCTGTTGTTGTCATGCTGTCATCCTTTTTCTCAGCAGCTCGTCTGCCTTATGTTTTGTCGGGGGTCTTTTTTTGTTTGCGGGCTTCAAAGGAGAACCGGCGGCCAGTCTTGACCAGTTCTGCGCCCAGCTTGGTGCGCACGCTGTCCAGCGCTTCTTCCAGCCTGTCCTGTCTGTGCGCGACATTCTGATCAAGGGTGGCAAACAGGTCCGGCCCCGGTTCAGCCTTTTCTGTCCCGCCTGCTGCCTCGTCAACAACAGAAACGCCAACCCCCAGCAGGCGCCATGATTTATCAGGGCTTGCTTCTTTTTCAATAAGCTCTGCTGCCACCTCAAACAGGCGATGGGCCATCTGGGTCGGCCTGTCCAGACGCCGGGTCCGGGTCAAGAGCTGATGATTGGGGCGTTTCAGCTTGACCGTCACATTCACAGCGTCCATCTGTTGGTCTTTCAGCCGCTGCGAGACAGATTGTGCCAGCGTCTCCGCAATGCTCAGCAAATCAGGCAGGGCTGATATATCTTGTGCAAATGTGGTCTCTGAAGAGACTGATTTCGCCGCACGGCTGGTTTCTACAACACGCGGGTCAATGCCGCAGGCCAATTGTTTCACCCGCTCAGCATCCCGTCCCAGAAGCGTGCGCAACCGCGGCGCGGGACAGGCGGCAATATCACCGCATTTATGCAGGCCTGCCGCGTTCAGCTTTTTTGTGCTCACCTTGCCAAGGCCGAATAGAATCTGAACCGGCTTGTCCTGTAACCAGCTTTGGGCCTGTACCTCGCCAATCACATAATAGCCATCTGGTTTATCCTGATCAGAAGCAATTTTGGCCATCGATTTATTCTGGGCCAGCCCCACAGACACTGTCACACCGATTTCAGAACGCACGCGCTGCTGAAAGGCGGCAAGCACCTCAGCCGGGCTTTTTTTATGCAGCTTTTGGGTGCCTGTTAAATCAAGGAAGGCTTCATCAATCGACAAAGGCTGAACCAGAGGCGTTAAGGACAGCATCATCTGTCTGATTTGTCTGCCAACATGCTGATAGTGAGACATGCGCGGTTTAATGACAATGAGGTCCGGACAGGCTTTACGCGCCTGCCAGCTGGGCATGGCTGAACGGATGCCATATTGGCGCGCCACATAACAGGCGGCCGCCACCACACCGCGATCACCACCCCCGACAATAACAGGCTTGCCGATCAGATCAGGGTTATCCCGTTTTTCCACCGAGCAATAAAACGCATCACAATCAATATGCGCCATGGTCAGGGAAAACAGCTCATCATGCAGAACCACACGGCTGCCGCCACATGACGGGCAAGCCGGCACAGACAGCCCTTCATCTTGTCCGGCAAACCCATAATGACCCGCCAGCAGACAATCACGGCAGATAAAGCCTTTTGAATGGGCCGGTGTCATAAGACATGCCTGTGCCGCAACTGGCGCGAGAAGACAGCCCGCCGGAGATGAGGTGCGTCCAAATTGCAGCCGGTCTGATTTATTTTGCGAATCATCTGTGTCTTTGGTCCTGTTGTTCGCCAAAAAACCCCCGTTAAGTCTGACAAATTGTGGGCAGACTGAACACCCAAAAAGATCACAGAACAGGGTTTGATCATAAAATTACAAAAACAGAGGGTAAAGTCTGTCTCAACACCAGAATACAGCGCTGAAAAGACGGAAAATTACTTTTTAAAAAATTTAACAAAAATGTAACTTTTCAGTACTTTACAAACCAATTAAGTCAGCATATATGTCCTATATCAGCAAAGCCTTGCCACATCCTGACAGACTTTGTCTGAACCATTCTCAACCTGTAACCTGCATGCTCAATGTTGAGCCGGGGGACACTTATGAAAGGGTCAGACCAATGACACAAATAAAGCACGCCGCAAACGACAACGCACCAACATTTCTGGGCCGCCTGAAAGCGTGGCTGGAATATTCAACAGCGGTTTCTTCACTGAACCGCCTGGATGACAGAACACTGGCCGATATTGGCCTGAAAAGAGACCAGATCAGCGATTTCGTCAAATCATGGTCAGTAAAGAATGATGATGCTGCATAACAAATAACAGGACCAGACGCCGCCTTTCCTCCCCCTCATATCGCGGCGTAATGACTGGTCCTGATGCAAACCATCGAAGAGCGGAACCGTTTGATAAAAATGGGTTCCGCTTTTTTTATGTTTGGAATCTGGCGTTCGCGGCATATTATTTTAACATCATCTGGCGGGTCCCGCCTGTCGGGCCTGATGCCCACACTACCCGCAGGACAGTATGAGGTTAATATGTTCGGACATTTATTGTCTGTTGCCACCCGGACGAAATCTGTGGTTGCGTCAGCGCTTCTTCTTTCTTTTTTTCTCCCCGCACCTGTCTGGTCACAATATAACCGGTCGACACCTGTTGAAACGGCGCTGGCCGAAGAACAGGTTCTGGCAAGGCAAATCACCGTTCAGGGCCGGGTCCGGTCTGGTCTGCCGCATGAAATCAGCGCCCCCCTGACCGCGGTCACCCGCATTGAGGCCCTGAGAACAGGTGATTTTGTTGAACAGGGCCAGACTCTGGCTGTTCAAGATACAGATGATCTGAAGACGCAAAGACAGCGCACCATGCTGAGGTTATCAGAGACAAGACAAAGTGAGAACCAAGCAAAAACAGACCTGACTTTCAGAATAAAACTGGCTGAACTGGCGATGCGCAAGCTGGAGCTGTTGCGGCAAAGGGCCGAGCGGGCACAAAGCCTGGTGAACAGAGGCACATTGTCTGCAGAAGCCTATGAAACTGTGCAAGGCAATCTGCTGGCCGCAGAAGAACAGCTGATCACGCGCCAACAAGCCGTCAGCCAGCTTCAGGCCCAGCTCTCTGTGTTCAGCATCACGCTGCAGCAGCTGCAGCTGGATCTGGATGAGCTGGACAGAGATATTCGCGCAGCCACACTCATCGCCCCTGTTTCAGGACAGCTGGTTGAACTGGTTGAAGGGAATAACCGGTTTTTAAGAGAAGGTGACAGCGTTGCCAGCATCAGAAACCAGCAGGATTTTGAAATTGAAGCCCAGATCCCGGCTGATTATATCGGGTTTGTGGAACAGGCCGGAGAGGTTCAGGCCAGCTATGGCAACAGGTCGCCAAATGGCGGATTTGCCGCCCGCGAACCCCTTAATCTGGTGTTCAGGGCAACCTTGCCGCTGGAAAACAGTCGCACCGGCACACGGACCGTCAGGTTCAAGGCTGCAGCCGCCCTGCCCGCCAGCCTGCAGGCAGATAACACGCCGGTAAACATCCATGTTCCTTCTGGTCAGCCTGAGCCTGTGATCACGATCCCGCAAGATGCGATTATTCCGGTATCTGCCGGTCATATCGTGTTTGTGGTCAGTGAGGACAGAGCCAAACGCCGCATCGTTGCGCTGGGCGGCACAGACGGGAATAATGTGATCATCACAACAGGGCTGAGCGCCGGGGATATTGTCGTTGTAAAGGGAAATGAAGGTCTGTCAGACGGCAGCAAAGTTCAATTGCCCGGACGCCAGCCAAAAGGACAGGCTGGCGGCAAACGGCCAAACGGTCAGGCCGGGAAAAAACCGCAACAAGCCGCCTCTCAATAGATGGTGTTTGAAACATGATTGCTGTGATTAAATCTGCTATCGAACGGCCTGTTGCGGTCATCGCTGTCATGGCTCTTATTGTGATGTTCGGGTTTGTAGCGGCGCGCACCATTCCGATTCAGATGAGCCCTGATATTGAAAAACCCATTCTTCAGGTCAGGGTGAACTGGGCCGGGGCCACACCAGAAGATGTGGACCGGGAAGTCGTCAACAGGCTGGAAGATGAGCTGTCCAATTTATCGTCTGTTGAAGAGATATCATCTACCTCACGCACCGGCTCTGCACGGGTGACGCTGACCTATGCGGTCGGCACGGATATGGACAAGGCGCTGACGCTGTTGTTAACGAAACTGTCCGGCATTACAAATTTGCCTGATGAGGCCAAAGCCCCTCAGGTAAGAACCTCTAATTCAGATGACAGCCCGATTGCCAGACTGGCCCTGACCGCGCTGCCTGACACACAAGTTGATGTTGAAAATCTGGGCAGTTTTCTGGATACAGAAATTGTCTCTCGGTTAGAGCGTGTGCCCGGGGTGGCTGAGGTGGGGTATTTTGGCGGCGGCAGCCAGCAAATGACCATTCGTATCGATCCGGACAAGCTGGTCAGATATCGTTTATCAATTTCTGAGGTTGTGGCCGCCCTTCGCCAGTCCTCTGCGGTGATTTCCGCAGGGTCAGTTGACCAGGGCAAACGAACCTATGCTGTGCGCACGCAAGCTGATTTATTCACCCTGCAGACCGCCGGAACAGCTGTGATCCGCAATGATATGACTGCAGATGGCCAGCTGGTGCCTATTTTGTTGCAGGATATTGCTGATCTGAGCATTGAGATGCAGAAACGGACCAGCTTCAGGCGGCTGAACGGCGAGAACGCGCTGATCCTGAATGCGCTGAGGGAACAAGGCACAAATGTGGTCCAGACCATGCAGCGGCTGCAGGAGGTGATCGAGACGCTGAACAGGGACACGCTGGCCAAGCGCGGGTTGGTTCTGAATCTGGTTTATGATGAAACAAAATATATTGAATCCGCACTTAACCTGGTGCAGCAGAATATCTGGGTTGGCGGCCTGCTGGCCTTGTCTGTGCTGATCTTGTTTTTAAGAACCGCCGCCCCGACTTTGATTATCGCTGCGGCAATACCAATTTCTGTGATCGGCACATTTGTGGCGATTGCCGCGCTGGGCCTGTCAATTAATGTGATTTCTCTGGCCGGGCTGGCCTTTGCGGTTGGTATGGTGGTGGATGCATCAATCGTATCTCAGGAAAATATATTCAGGCTGCGGCAGTCAGGCATGGACGCGGCCCGTTCAGCCTTTCATGGCGCGCGCCAGGTCTGGGCCCCTATTCTGGGCTCTGCGCTGACAACTGTGCTTGTTTTCATTCCGGTGATCATGCTTGATCTGCCGGTTGGCCAGCTGTTCCGTGATATCGGCATTGCCATTTCGGTTGCTGTGCTGATCTCAGTTCTTGTGTCGGCAACGGTGATTCCGTCTATTTCGGCAGCTTTGCTGAAAGGTGATGCAGATCGCTATTCTCACCCGTTCAGAATAGCTGGTCTTGACCCTCTGGCCAGGCTGGTGCATCGCGCCATGGTCAGCTATGCGACCTTTGCGGTGAAGCGGCGTCTGATCGGGCTGGGGCTGGTGGTCCTGATGATCAGCTCAGCCGGCTTTGCGGTATACCGGTTTATGCCGCAAATTGACTATCTGCCTGACGGGAATGCAAATTTCGTGTTTGGCCGCATTATTGTGCCGCCAGGATATTCAATAGATGAAACCCTGCGGATTGCCGAAAAAATGGAACAATCTGCAGAACCGCTCTGGCAGGGGCAGACAGAAGCAGACGGGCCGCCAGCAATTTCCCGCTTTTTCTTTGTGGCTTATGCAGGCGGGGCTTTTGCCGGGGCGGCTGCAGAAGACCCAGCCCGTGTTGGTGAGCTGAAGCGTGTTTTATCCCGACCTGTCTTTTCTGAGCCGGGCGCAAATGCCTTTGTGCGGCAGGCCTCTTTGTTTGGCCGGTCTGTTGGCGGCTCACGCTCTATCCGTATTGATATCACCGGATCTGATCTGGAGATTATTGCCCCTGTTGCCTGGCGCTTGAATGGCCAGTTATCACGGGCCTTTCCGCGTTCTGAAGGCAATCAGGTGCGCATAATTCCCAATCTGTCTTCGGGGACCGCGCAAATTCGGATCAGCCCTGACCCTGTCGCGCTGAGCGCGGCCGGACTGACCGCACGCCAGTTTGCAGAAGCGGTGGATGTGCTGAATGACGGCCTGCCTGTTCTGCAGATTCCGTTTGATGGAAGCCTGATTGACATTGTCTTGTCTGGCCAGGATGCCGGAGATTATGCGCTGTCTGACCTTGGCGGCCTGCCGGTTATCGGCCAGGGTGGCGAGATTTACCGTGTTGACCAGCTGGCCCGTGTAGAGATTATCAGCGCGCCACAGGAAATTCGCCGCATTGGCGGACAGCAGGCTTTATCCATTCAGCTGCGCCCGCATGAGGGCCTGCCGCTTGAAGCCGCAATCGCTGAGATAGAGGGCACGATCCTGCCTGCCTTATTTGCCGAAATTGATGATCAGCTTATCCAGATTAAAGTCAAAGGGGCGGCAAGCGAGCTGGCCAGAACCTGGACAGCGATGCAGCTGAATGTCATGACAGCGATTGGGGTGATATTCCTGTTGATGGTTGTGCTGCTGCGCAGTTTTATTCTGCCGGCCATAATTCTGCTGGTGATTCCGGTAGCCAGCGCAGGCGGTATCGGCGGGTTGGCGATTCTCAATCTGTTCCTGCGCCAGCCTCTGGATATGCTGACCATGCTGGGGTTTGTGATCCTGACAGGCATTGTGGTCAATAATGCCATTTTGATGATTGAGCAGACCGTGCTGCATATCAAAGAAGACAAGCTGGCCGCAGCAGACGCCATTATTGAGGCGACCCGCAACCGGATCAGGCCGATTTTCATGTCAACGCTGACCTCTCTGTTCGGTCTTATCCCTCTGGTGGTGTTTCCGGGGGCCGGGTCTGAATTATATCGCGGCATTGGCACAGTCGTGTTTGGCGGGCTGGCCCTGTCCATGGTGGCCACATTGCTGATTGTCCCGCCATTGCTGTCTCTGGCCAGAGGCAGCCTTGCCGCCTCAGCTAGACAAGGCAGCCAGCTGCTTGACTTTTCTGGCCAGTCTTAAAACCAAACGTCAAATTTAAGGCCAGCGAACAGTTCATTTTGGCGCACGTGAAAAGGCTGAACACTGTAAACAAATTAAGGATCACTCCCCTGCTGTTTACCGCCAGGGGGCAGCAGCGATCCCCTCAGGCAAAGTCTGTTTATAGCCCGGCACAGAGGCGGCAAAGTCCGTCATCCAGGTCACCAGAGACGGGGCAAGAGCCTGCCAGTCAGCCACCTCTCTGAAGTCGAGATAATCCAGCGCACAGGCAAGACCAATATCCGCCGCATCTGGCTGGTCAGCCTTGCCATAGGTCAGGCTAAGGCCATCAAGATAAGATAAGCTGCGTTCAATTTTGCCACGCTGGTAGTCCAAAACAGATTGAACATGCATATGTTCCGGGCGCAAACGCGCTTCATAAAC
>PBLR01000018.1 GCA_002722385.1 SAR116 cluster bacterium
GTGATGGTGGCGTCCAGCATATGCTGAATCTGGGTAGAGCGTTCAGGGGTCAGATCATAGACCGTGCCGTCCAGATGAGATTTAAAGCTGACGCCGGTTTCCGTGATTTTGCGTAACGGGCCAAGTGACATCACCTGAAAGCCACCGGAATCCGTCAGTAACGGCCCGTCCCAGCCCATTAATTTACGCACACCGCCCAGCCGTTCCACCCGTTCCGGGCCCGGCCGCAACATCAGATGATAGGTGTTTGACAAAATAATCTGGGCCCCAGTAGAGGCGACCTGATCCGGCATCATCGCTTTGACAGAGGCTGCTGTGCCCACAGGCATAAAGGCCGGTGTATCCACCACACCAAAGCCGGTGGCAACACGGCCACGCCGGGCGGCCCCGTCTGTGCCCAGCACAGTAAAGCCAAATTCAGGGCGGGTTTCAGAAGGATCAGCCATCAGCTTTTTCTCATCTCGTTCTTGTCTATTGCCCGCGGCGTGCGACAGGTCAGAAGACACGCATCACCATAGCTGAAAAACCGGTAACCGGAAACCACCGCATGGGCATAGGCTGATTTGATAAAGTCATAACCGGAAAAAGCAGAGACCAGCATCAGCAAAGTGGATTTCGGCAAATGGAAATTGGTCAGCAGCATATCTATCACGCCAAATTTATATCCCGGGGTGATGAAAATATCTGTCTCTCCTGTAAAAGGGGCCAGATGGCCATGATGACAAAAGGCCGCTTCCAAAATCCGCAATGAGGTTGTCCCCACCGCAATCACGCGCCCGCCTGAGGCCTTGGTCTTATGGATCGCGTCAACTGTCTCAAGAGGCAGGCTGCCCCATTCGCTGTGCATTTTATGATCGCGGATATTGTCAACCTTGACCGGCAGAAAGGTTCCCGCCCCGACATGCAAGGTGACTTCCGCAAAATTTACCCCGGCGGTGAGCAACCTGTCCCGCAGCCCGTCTGTGAAATGCAGGCCCGCGGTCGGTGCGGCCACCGCCCCGGCATGAGTGGCAAACATGGTCTGGTAATCGTGTTTATCGGCTTCGCCTGCCCCGTCAGGACGCCGGATATAGGGCGGCAACGGCATCTGGCCATGCTGGTCCAGACAGGCGTTCAGCGCCGCACCAGACACATTGAAGCGCAAGGTGACCTCACCGCCCTCTGCCCGGTCTGTCACCACAGCCGAAAAGCCGTCAGCAAAGGTAATCTGTGTTCTGGGCGGGCATTTTTTCGCCGGTTTGGCAAAGGCAAGCCACGTATCAGCAGACAGGCGGCGATGCAGATTGATGCGGGCCCGCCCTGCCCCGCGCTGGCCAATAAGGGCAGCAGGCAGAACAGAAGTGTTATTGACCACCAACAAATCACCCGCGCGCAGCAAATTGGGCAGATCAGCAATGATATGATCAGACAAGCCTGCACCAGACGCGTCCAGAAGCCGGGCGGCCTCACGCGGGCGGGCGGGTTCCTGGGCAATCAGCTCTTCGGGCAGATGATAGTCAAAGTCAGCCAACTGACAGGGCTGGTCAGACATGGGGGAATACGCCTTTATCGTTAAAAAATCTGAATAATGCCGTCGACGTGCTTATCGCCTGAGACCACGATCAGAGCCTGTATTTTAGCCTCAAGCATCATCTCCTCTGCCCGGCCGTAAGGGGCGTCTGCTGAAATGGTCTGCGGGGCGGGGTTCATCACCTGTTCTGCTGTCCGTCTGGTCAGATCAGGGGTTTCCAGCAGGGTGCGGCGCAAATCACCATCTGTGATGATGCCGCACAGATCATCAGCTGTGCCGACCAGCGCAAGGCCCAGACGGCCTTCTGTCATCACCGCCACCACCTCTGACATCAGCGTATTCGGGGCGACAAAGGGCAGATCATGGCTGCGCATATGGTCTTTTGCTGTATGCAGCAGCTTTTTGCCCAGCTTGCCACCAGGATGTGTGGCGGCAAAGTCAGCCGGACGGAAGCCGCGCCGGTCCATCAGCGCGATCGCCAGCGCATCGCCCAGCACAAGAGCAGCCAAGGTCGATGTAGTCGGGGCCAGATTGAGCGGACAGGCCTCGCGGTCAATCGCCGCGTCAAGACAGATATCGGCTGCCCGGGCCATGGTTGATTCTGTATTGCCGACCAGCGCAATCAGAGGCACAGACAACCGTTTCAGAGCAGGCAGAAGGCGGGTGATTTCTTCGGTTTCTCCTGAATTTGAGATCAGGATGACAACATCATTACCGCGCACAATCCCCAAATCCCCATGCATGGCTTCAGCAGGATGCAAAAGAACAGACGGCGTGCCGGTTGAGGTTAAGGTGGCGGCAATTTTCGCGCCCACCAGCCCGGATTTGCCCATGCCGCAGACAATCACATTGCCGTTTGTCTGTGCCAGCAGGTCAAGCGCGCGGTCAAACGCCTCTCCTTTGCGGGATTCCAGCGTGCGAAGCGCGGTCTGATAGGCCGCGAACATTTCAGTGACAACATCAGGTGCGCTCATCTCCAGGCAGCCCCTTTTCGTGCTCAGCAACAGTTAAATCGTTTGTCTGTTTAGCAGGATATCCGGCAAAAGGCGAAGAATTTTCGCCGCTCACTTATCAAAAGCGGCCTGTGCGGCGGCTAGATCATCCGGCCGGTTCACATTGGAAAACGGGTCAGGCGTGCCGTCAAAATCAGCAATGGCCACCAAATGCCGGTCAGTGAAATCATCTATCTTGCGGATGCCGTCTTCCAGCAGGGCGGCGCGCAGATCAGGTCTAATCGCCACAGGCCAGAGCCCGAACACAGGATGACGCCGGCCAGATGAGCGGGCCTGGGCCAGAACAGCGCCTTGTGCGGTGCGTGCCGCCAACAGCCGTTCGGCCAGATCAGACGGGATAAAGGGCGCGTCCGTCGCACAAGACAGCATCAGATCGCACGCCGGATGCGTTTCTGCCAGCCAGTCAAGACAGGCCAGAATGCCCGCCAGAGGCCCCGGCCATCCGGCAATGCTGTCCGGGACCACCGGCAGACCATAGCCAGAAAAACGGGTCAGATCGCCATTGGCATTAATCAGCCGGATCTGATGCCGGGCGGTGACGGCCATCTGGCGGTTCAGAATGGTCTGGCCGCCGACAGTGATGAAGGGCTTGTCCTGGCCGCCCATACGCCGGGCCTGACCGCCAGCCAGAAACCCGACCGCAATATCTGCAACAGATGTCATCTGGGGCTGTCCTGCTGGCTGGCGCGCTGGGCAGAAGGTTTGTCCGCAGCGGCAGCGGCCTGTCTGTCTGCTTCATCTGCATCAAAAATGATCCGCTGCTGGCCAGACAGAGCAACAAAGCGGGAGCCTTTGGCCCGGCCGATAAGGGTCAAGCCTGACTGACGGGCAAGCCTGACCCCGGCTTCGGTAAAGCCAGAGCGNGAGACAAGTACAGAAATCCCCATCAGCACNGTCTTAATCACCATTTCAGAGGTCAGCCGGCCGGTTGTATAGAACAGCTTGTCATGNGCGGGAATCTGATCCAGGAACATATANCCGGCGATTTTATCCACCGCGTTATGACGGCCGATATCTTCGACATAAATCAAAGGTTTGTCAGCCGTACAGAGCACACAGCCATGAATGGCCCCGGCGGTCAGATACAGGCTGGGGGCGGTATTGATCAGCTTGGACAGATGCATCAGCTGGCGCGTGGAAATGCGCATATCCGGGTTCAGCCGGACCTTGTCAAACCGATCCATAATATCACCGAACACGGTCCCCTGGGCACAGCCGGAGGTACGGATTTTTTTCTGCAGCCTGGCTTCATAATCGGTTTCATGGGCGGTGCGGACAATCACCACTGACAGCTCGTCATCATAATCAATGCCGTTGATCTGATCGCCATGATGCAGCATATTCTGGTTATATAAAAACCCGACCGCCATCTGTTCAGGCCGGTCCCCCAAGGTCATTGCGGTGACGATTTCCTGGCGGTTCAGATAAATGGTCAACGGCTTTTCGGTCACCACAGGCAGGTCAACCGGCTGGCCGGTCGCATCCACACCCGAAAGCGAGGTGGTCAGCCCGGGAAAATGCGGGTCTGGGGCGATATCAAATTCTGACACGGTTTTTCATCTCTTTTGGTTCTGCTGCCTTTATCCTTTTCAGATTTAGGCCCAGTGCACAAACAAGAGCAAGGCAAAAGCAATCTGCTTTCCGCTTGGCGGGCATGCATGAAGCGCTGGTCTGAGGCGGTGGTTTTGCTGTATAGAAGAGATAAAGCGATTGCCAAGATAAAGAACAGGTCCGGAAATGAAGCTTCATTTTGCTGCGTCAACCCATACAGATTCACAAGCGCGGCTTGCCCAGCTGACCGGCCGGTACGGCCAGACAGAGATTGAACGTGCAGATGTTATCGTGGTTCTGGGCGGAGATGGCCAGATGCTGCAGGCGATGCGGGATTCCATCCGTCATAACCTGCCTCTGTTCGGGGTGAATTGCGGGCGGATAGGGTTTTTGATGAATGAGTTCGGAGATGAAGCCCTGCCAGAGCGGATCGCAGCGGCTGACCGGGCCGAATTACACCCGTTGCAGATGGCCGCCACCACCCTTGACGGCGAGAGACATGAAGCGCTGGCGATGAATGAGGTCGCGCTGTTGCGCCAGACCCATAACGCGGCCCATTGTGCAATTGATATTAATGACAAGCGGGAAATGGAGATGCTGGTCTGTGACGGGGTTCTGGTGGCCACACCAGCCGGTTCAACCGCTTATAATCTGTCTGCGCACGGGCCAATATTGCCGATTGGGGCTGAATTGCTGGCGCTGACACCGATTTCCGCTTTCCGGCCCAGACGCTGGCGCGGGGCCCTGTTGCCGGCAAAAAGCCGGGTGCATATTGAGGTGCTGGAACCAGAGTTCAGGCCGCAATCTGTCACTGCTGATAATGTGGAGTTCAGAAATATTGCGGCTGTTGATATCTGGCAGCGTCAGGATATTTCCATCCCGTTGTTATATGATCCCGGGCGCGGCCTGCCAGAGCGGATTATCTCAGAACAGTTTGCGCCTTAAGCAGAGGTCAGGTCTTTTATGAGCTGATCTGATGTGTCTGCGGCCAGAAACTGATCCAGCTCTGTATAGAGGCGGGTTGTGACCTCAGGCAGCTCAGAGAGCAGCTCATGACGGGCATCAGCAAACCAGACCAGACGACAGTCCGGCAGATAAGACAGCATGCGGCGGCTGGCGGCCGGATCAACCACACGCTCATCACCCGGCATCAGCGCCAGGACCGGCACATCAACCGCCCCCATCCAGTCCGGATTCAGCGTGGTCATAGCACAAGAGTCAAACGCCGCCCTGATCCAGCCCACAGAAGCATGTACCCGCCGCAATTCCGGCCGGGTCTCAAAAATCTGATATTGCCTGTCATAGCCTTCAGGGGACCGGGTCAGCAGATTATGCAGCCGGAACCTGCGCCGGTCTTCCAGACTGGGCATGGCAACAAACGGCAGCGCCCGATAGCGCCAGCCCGCATGCATCAGCATGGTCGCCAGAAGACGGGTCAGCCAGACCGGCGGGGCTTTGGGCACAATCATCGGCGCGCATAACACCAGACGGTCAACAAGCTGGGGATAGGCCTTTGCGATATTCAGCCCCAAATGCCCGCCAAGAGAATGGCCGAATATCGAAAACCGTTCAGCCTGCCATCCGGCAGCAGACAAAACCTCATCCAGCGCTTCATAATAGGCCGAAAACCGGTCAAGATGGACGATCAGCTGATGTGCACCCAGCTGGCCGGAGCGCCCCTGACCAGGCCAGTCAATGATGAGACACTCATAACCTGATGTAACCAGGGCCCGCGCAAACAGTGCATATTTTTCGCAGAACTCAGTAAAGCCAGGCAGAATCAACACCCGTCCGCGTGAAGGCGCAGCCGCCGCCCAGAGATGCGCGCGCACAGGATAAGCCCTGCTGTCATTGGCGGGGAGCAGAATATCGCGCCCGCCCAGCTGGCCGACAAGAGCGGCCTCATCAAGCTGGGCCGCCGCCGCGGCCACTGACGGCCAGACCGTCATCTGCCCTGACGGGCCGCCGCATCAAGGGCGGCCTCTCCTCTGTCTGTCTCAAACCCTTTGGACTGGCGGTCCCACATCGCCGCATAGAGCCCGTCTTTCGCCAGCAAGGCCTGATGCGTGCCGCGTTCAGCAATCCGGCCCTCCTGCATCACCAGAATTTCATCTGCATCAACAATGGTGGAAAGCCGGTGTGCGATCACTAATGTGGTGCGGCTGGCAGAAACCTCATTCAGGGCCGCCTGAATTTCTTTTTCGGTCTGGCTGTCGAGAGCAGATGTCGCCTCATCAAAGAGGAAAATGGTGGGTTGTTTCAAAATCGCCCGGGCAATCGCCACACGTTGTTTCTCGCCACCGGAGAGTTTCAGCCCCCGCTCGCCGACAAGCGCCTCATAGCCTTCTGGCAGGCGCGCAATAAAGCTGTCAATCGCGGCCAGCCGGGCCGCCTGCCTGATCTCCGCCTCATCCGCACCCTGCCGGCCATAGCCGATATTATAGCCGATAGAGGCGTTGAACATCACACTGTCCTGAGGGACAACACCGATAGCCGCGCGCACAGAAGCCTGTTGCACAGACCGGATATCCTGACCATCAATCAGAACCCGGCCCTTATCGGGATCATAAAACCGGAACAACAGCCGCGAGATGGTGGATTTGCCCGCCCCGCTGGGCCCGACAATGGCAACACGCCTGCCCGCCGGTACAGTAAAGCTGACGCCCTGCAGGATCGGCCTGTCCTTATAGGCAAAATGCACATCTTCAAAGCTGACCTCACCCTGGCCAAGGGCAAGAGAGGACGCACCATCCGGGTCCTGAACATCAGGATATTCATCCAGCAGAGAGAACATACGTTCAAGATCCACCAGAGACTGGCGAATTTCGCGGTAGACCCAGCCCAGAAAATTCAACGGCAGATAAAGCTGCAGCAGATAGGTGTTCACCGTCACAAAATCACCAACAGACAGATTACCCTTTTGAATATCATGACCGGCGATGCCCATGATCAGAACCAGACCCAGCGCAATAATCGCCCCCTGGCCGATATTCACCGCCGCCAGAGAGGTGCGTGACAGCACAGCGGCATCTTCATACGCCCGCATGGAGCTGTTATAGCGATCTGCTTCTGCGGCCTCAGCATTGAAATATTTCACGGTTTCATAGTTGATCAGGCTGTCCACAGCCTTGGTGGCGGCCTGTTCATCTGCGGTGTTCATCTGGCGGCGGAATTTCATCCGCCATTCTGTCACTTTCAAAGTGAAGAACGCATAAAGACAGACCGTCACAAATGTGATCACCGCATATTCATAGCCAAACAGAGCCCAGAGCAGCGCGCTGACGAACACCACTTCTACCAGCAAGGGCACAACTTCAAACGCCGCACTGGTCATCAGGAATTCCATCCCCTTTGCCCCGCGTTCAATCGCCCGTGTCAGCCCGCCTGTCTGGCGGTCCAGATGAAAGCGCATCGACAGGCCGTGAAGATGGGTAAAGGAGGTCATTGCCGCTGCCCTGACCGCACGCTGGGCGACCCGGCTGAACAGATATTCCTTGGCTTCTGAGAAAATCTGCTGGCCCAGGCGGGAGAGCGCATAGGCCCCCAGAAGATACCATAAGACCATCATGGAAAAGCCATTATCGCCATTCACAAGGTCAACAGACCAGCCATAAAGAAGGGGGGTGACGATATTTGAGGCCTTGGCCAGAACCAGACACAAAAACGCGCCGAAAATCCGGTTCCGGATAGACCGGTTGCCGCGCGGGGCCGCATAACGGGCAATTTCCCATAACAGCCCGGCCATGGTCCGGGATGAGCCCCGGTCAGGCGGCTGTGGTGCGTGGTCTGTCATTTACGAGACTGTGAAACTTTCCCCGCAGCCGCAACGGGCGGTCTCATTGGGGTTGTTAAACGTGAAAGACGAGGCAAATTTATCTTCTGCCCAGTCCATTTCAGAGCCGATAATAAACATTACCGCCGCCGGATCAATGAAAATGGTCACCCCTTTGTCTTCTATTTTGTCTTCAAAGGGTTTCTGATCTTTGGCGAATTCAACCTGATACTGCAGGCCAGAACAGCCTGCGGTCTTGATGCCGACACGAAGGCCGATTGCCTCGCTATCTGCCTTGCCCATCAATTTACGGGCCTGTGCGGCGGCCGCGTCTGTTAAGGTCAGGATAGGCTGGCCTGTGCCAAATGGAATTGTTGTGTTCTGGTCAGTCTGTGTCATCTCATCACACTCCTGTTCTTCTCTATCCTGCGCTTGTTAAAACCCGTAATCAAGAGCCAGTTTTGCATCCTCGCTCATCCGCTCTGGGGTCCAGGCCGGCTCCCAGACCAGGGTGACGGCCACCCGGCCTGCCCCATCAACGCCTGCCACCGCGTCTGCAACCTGTGCCGGCATCTCTCCTGCGACAGGGCAGCCAGGTGCGGTCAGGGACATATTGATATCCACATTGCCGTTTTCGTGCCGGACAACGTCATAAATCAGGCCCAGATCATAGATATTCACCGGAATTTCAGGATCCTTGACCGTTTTCAGGGCGGTGATCACCGCCTCTTCAGTCAGCGGGCTGCCTGTCCCTTCATCAGGGGCTGTACCGGCATAAGCGGTATAGCCGGACGAAGTATCAGGCAGAAAATCAGCCAGTGAGGGCCCGTCTTCAGAAAACGTCTTGCCGGGAGGTGAGGGTGTGCCGGTCATATCTGGTCTTATCCCTGGTCAGCTGAAAATCCGGTTAACTTTTTCAAGCGCTTCTGCAAGCGCATCAAAGTCAGAGGTCTGGGTATAGACCCCGACAGAGGCCCGCGCCGTAGAGGTCAGCCCATAAAATTTCATCAGAGGCTGGGCACAATGATGGCCCGCCCGGATGGCAATCCCGTCCTGATCAATCAGGGTGGAGATATCATGTGGATGAGCAGAATCCAGCGTAAAGGAAATCACCCCTGATTTGCCTGCTGCAGTACCAATGAAGTTCAGCCCCTTGACCGCCGCCAGACGCTGGTGGCCATAGCGCAGCATATCCATTTCATGATCGCGCAAATTGGCCATGCCGATCTGGTCAACAAAATCAACCGCCGCGCCCAGGCCGATACATTCAGCGATGGGCGGTGTGCCGGCTTCAAACCGCAAGGGCGGGTCAGCATAGGTAGAGCGGTCTGTCTCTACATCATCGATCATATCCCCGCCGCCAAGGAACGGCGGCAGATCTGCCCAAATCTCTGCCCGGCCCCAGCAGACACCAATGCCGCTTGGCCCATAGAGCTTATGAGCTGAAAACACATAGAAATCACAGCCCAGCTCAGCCACATCAACAGGCAGATGAGTGACCCCCTGACAGCCATCAACCACACAGATGGCGCCATTTTCATGCGCAAGAGCCGCAATTTCAGCAACCGGAAACACCGTGCCCAACACATTTGAGACATGCGGGATGGAAATGATTTTCGTACGCGGCGTGATATGGGCCTTGAAGCTGTCCATATTAAAGCTGCCATCCGC
The DNA here is from genome assembly GCA_002722385.1 of SAR116 cluster bacterium. The sequence continues at coordinate 9,518 of PBLR01000018.1, forward strand.
ATCAACCGGGGCGGCAATGGTCTTTGCGCCCACACGCCCGCCCAGAAGATGCCAGGGCACGATATTGGCATGGTGATCAGCAACAGAGATCAACACCTCATCCCCGTCTTTCAGATAAGTATTGCCATAACAATGCGCGATGAGGTTGAGGGCCATCGTCGCCCCAGAGGTAAACACAATTTCTGATTCAGACCGCGCGCCAATAAGGCGGGCAACCTTGCCGCGCACCGCTTCATAGGCGTCTGTTGAGGCTTCGGAAAGATAATGCAGGCCGCGATGCACATTGGCGTAAGTCTGGCTGTAGGCAGAGGCCAGCGTGTCCAGAACCACTTGCGGTTTCTGGGCAGAGGCAGCCGAATCCAGATAGATCAGAGGCTTGCCATTGACCTGCTGATCCAGAATCGGGAACTGGGCCCGGATCGCGGCAGCATCAAAGCCTGTGTTTTGGCGCAGGGCGGTATCTGTCATCTCATGTCGCATTCGGTTGTGCCAACCTTTATTGTCCGGTTCGTTTTCCCTGTGTCTGGCGGGCGGTCCAGCCAGAAACCTGATGCCGCAGAAATTCAGCAAAAGGCGGGTAGCTGACCTCTTCCAGCGTATCCACAAGAAAGGCGTCAATCAGCATGGTGCGGGCCTCTGCCTCATCAATGCCGCGGCTTTTTAAGTAAAACAGCAGGCTTTCATCAAGCTCACCCACGGTTGCGCCATGGCTGCAGACCACATCATCAGCAAAGATTTCCAGTTCAGGCTTGGCATCTGCTTCTGCCTCACGAGACAAGAGCAGCGCCCGGCTCATCTGCTGGCCATCTGTTTTCTGGGCATCAGGGGCAACACGCACCCGGCCCTGAAAGACGCCGCGGGCCTTATCATCCAGAACCCCGCGGATAAGCTGGCGAGAGGCACAGTCGCGCTTTTCATGGCTGACCACAGTGGTGATGTCATGATGCTGGGTTCCGCGGCCCAGATATACAGCCGACATAGCGGCCTGTGCATCAGAGGCAGCAAAGAAACAATGGGTTTCCATCCGGGCCATCTGGCTGCCTTTGGAAACAGCAAAGCTGTTTACCTCTGCCTGGCCTTCCAGCCGGAACAGGGTCAGGCCCAGATGAGTGGTGGTGTCTGAGTCATTCTGAAACTTGATATGATCAAGCTTTGCGGCTTCACCCAGACGGGCCAGGATCAGCGGCTGAGAGAGGCTGGCAGCCCCTTCATGCCGTTCAGCCAGATGGATATGTGCGCCGTCCCCAAGCTCTATAAAAATAAACGGATGGGCTGCCTCACCCGCCTGCCCGCCGGCAAACTGGAGGATAAGCGGGGTATCAATGGTGGTGTTCGCCGCAACGCTGAGCCGGACAGCAGAGGTCTGGCGGCTGGCAGACAGCGCGGTCAGATGATGATTGTCAGGCAGCAGGTCAAACGCCTGCTGACAGGCCGCCTCGTCAGCAGAAATATCTGTCACATCTACCCCGTCAGGCAGGTCAAGACCAGACAGGTCAGGGGCCAGACCAGCCGCAATGCTGATGATTATACCGTCAAGATCCTGTTCAGGGACCGCATAAGGCCCGACCTGTGGCAGGGTGAGCGCGGTGTCTGACAAATGAGACAGAGAGGTGAATTTCCAGGCTTCGGTCCTGCCGGCCGGCCAGTTGACCTTGTCCAGATAGGAACGGGCCGCCGCCTGACGGTCAGCCCAGGTGGGATATGTATGTTCAGGCTGCATCACCAAGCCCCGCATAACCGTTTTGTTCAACTTCCAGAGCCAGTGATTTATCGCCAGACTTCACAATCCGGCCGCCCGCCAGAATATGCACATAATCCGGCACAATATGGTTCAGAAGACGCTGGTAATGGGTGATCACCAGCATGCCGCGTTCAGAAGAGCGCAGGGTATTTACCCCTTCAGACACAATCTTCAGCGCATCCACATCAAGCCCTGAATCCGTTTCATCCAGAATAGCCAGAGACGGTTTCAGCAAGGCCATCTGGAGAATTTCATAACGTTTCTTCTCACCACCGGAAAACCCAACATTCACCGCCCGTTTCAGCATATCATCCTTGATGCCGAGGTTTTTGGCCTTAGCCCGGACCATTTTCACAAATTCAAGCTGGTCAACCTCATCCTGGCCGGCCTCACGCAGGCGGGCATTTACCGCTGCCCGCAAAAACGCCATGCCGCCGACACCGGGAAGTTCCACCGGATACTGAAACGCCAAGAACATGCCCGCCCGGGCGCGTTCATCAGCTTCCATTTCCAGCACAGATTCGCCATCCAGCAGGATGTCGCCATCGGTGACCTCATACCCATCGCGGCCAGAGAGTACATAAGACAGCGTTGATTTACCCGACCCGTTCGGGCCCATAATGGCGTGAATTTCCCCCCGGTTGATGGTCAGATCAATCCCATGCAGGATTTCTGTATCGCCGATACGGGCATGTAAATTCTTAATCTCAAGCAAAGACATCTTGTTTTTTGTTCCTTATTTTCTTAACCGACTGAACCTTCAAGGCTGATGCCAATCAGCTTTTGGGCTTCTACAGCAAATTCCATAGGCAGTTCTTTCATCACTTCTTTACAGAAGCCGTTCACAATCAAAGACACCGCTTCTTCTTCATCCAGACCGCGCTGCAGACAATAGAACAGCTGATCTTCTGAGATCCGGGAAGTGGTCGCTTCATGTTCGATTTTCGCAGACGGGTTGCGCGAGACCATATAAGGCACGGTATGCGCCCCGCAGGTATCGCCCACCAGAAGCGAATCACACTGGGTGAAATTGCGGGCCTGTTCAGCCCCCCTGTTCATTTCAACAAGACCGCGATAGGTGTTGTTCGATTTGCCTGCCGAAATCCCCTTGGAGATGATGGTTGAGCGCGAACCTTCACCCAGATGGATCATCTTGGTGCCGGTATCTGCCTGCTGGGCCCCGTTGGTGACCGCAACTGAATAAAATTCGCCTACCGAATCCTTCCCTTTCAGCACACAGGAAGGGTATTTCCAGGTGATGGCAGAGCCGGTTTCAACCTGGGTCCAGGAAATCTTGGACCGGTCGCCACGGCAGGCCCCGCGCTTGGTCACGAAATTGTAAATCCCGCCCTTGCCGGTTTCATCACCAGGATACCAGTTCTGGACAGTGGAATATTTAATTTCAGCATCTGTTTGCGCAACCAGTTCAACCACCGCGGCATGAAGCTGGTTTTCATCGCGCTGCGGGGCAGTACAGCCTTCCAGATAAGAGACATAAGAGCTGTCTTCAGCAATAATCAGCGTGCGTTCAAACTGGCCTGTATTTTTCTCGTTAATCCGGAAGTAAGTGGACAGTTCCATCGGACAGCGCACCCCTTTCGGGATATAGACAAATGAGCCGTCCGTGAACACAGCCGAGTTCAGGGCCGAGAAATAATTGTCAGACACAGGCACAACAGAGCCCATATATTTGCGCACCAGATCAGGATATTCGCGGATCGCTTCTGAGATCGGGCAGAAAATGACCCCGGCCTTGGCCAGCTCCTCGCGGAAAGTGGTTGCCACAGACACAGAATCAAACACCGCATCCACAGCCACACCGGCCAGCATTTTCTGTTCATTCAAGGGAATGCCCAGCTTCTCATAAGTCCGCAGCAGCTCCGGATCCACCTCATCAAGAGATTTCGGGCCTTCAGCTGTCTTCGGGGCGGCATAATAGTATATATCATTATAATCGATCGGCGGGATATTCAGCTTAGCCCAGTCTGGTGAGTCCATTTTCAGCCAATAGCGATAGGCCTTGAGCCGCCAGTCCAGCATCCATTCCGGCTCATCTTTTTTTGCCGAAATGAAGCGGATGATATCTTCTGACAAGCCTTTCGGGGCTTTTTCGGTTTCGATCTCTGTCACGAAGCCATATTTATAGGCCCCTGTTGCCTGTTCAACCGCCTCAATGGTTTCAACTGTCGCTGCCATATGCTCTCACCTTTAACATTTGATCATGGGTCTGTTGCCTCAGCCGGGCCGTCTGGCCGGATGCGGGTTCAGGAAACAGGTTGGCCGGATCAAACAGATCAGCAAGGCTGACAGATAATAACGCGCCCCGCAGCGCATTATTCACACGGTTCCAGTTGCCGCCCATAAAACAGCCCTTCTGCACCGAACAGGGCTCTTCAGCCCCGTCAACACAGGCGGTCAGGGCAATCGGCCCCTCAATCGCCTCAACCACCTCAGCAATGCTGATCTGGCTGACCGGGCGGGCCAGCTGGCAGCCCCCTCTTGTACCGCGATGAGTCTGCACCAGACCTGCGGCCACCAGGGCTTTGATCACCTTGGCAGCGGTCGCTTGTGTCAGCTGTGCGCTTTCGGCAATCTGGACGCTGGACAGCCAGACATGCTGGCGGCTGTGCAACACGCCCAGCACCAGGATCGCGTAATCTGTCAAACGGTTCAGCCGAAGCATGTTTCCTTTGTCTTTCACACCCCCCTGTCCACTCTCTCACCCGCTGCTGACAACCAGCCCTTCATAAGGACAAGCGTCTGTAATTGCGAATGAT
>PBLR01000019.1 GCA_002722385.1 SAR116 cluster bacterium
TTACTGCGTGGCCAGTTTGTCCATAAATTATTTGAAGTCCTGCCTGAAATGAGTCCGGAATCATGGTCTCAGGCCGCGAAAACAATCGCGGCATCAATGATAGCAGGTGTGCCTTCAGCAAAACGCCCGCACACCAAAAGCGCCATCCTGACAGACCAGCTGGTTCAGCAGGCCATCTCTGTGATGACAGACCCCAGACTGGCGGCGTTGTTCGGGCCGGACAGCCTGGCTGAGCTGTCTTTGTCCGGCATGGTGGGTGATCGCATTGTGCAAGGGCAGGTGGACCGGTTAATGGTGGGTGAGGATGAGGTTTTGCTGGCTGATTTCAAAACCGGCACACCGCCGGCAGATGAAGACAGCATTCCTGACAGATATATCCGCCAGATGGCGGTATATGCAGATATTCTGCGACAGATCTATCCGGATAAAGTCATTATTTGCTGGGTGGTCTGGACACAGACAGTTCAGATTTCCTGTATTGCTGAAGCAGAGCGTAAGGCCGCTTTGCGTGAGCTTTTGGCCCCCTCATGATATTCGGGATGTTCTGTGCGAGCCTGTTAATCATCTTGATTTGACTTGCGCCGTTCCGTACACTGCGAGCAGGGCTGTGTGATGACAGCGTCCAGATAAGAAGGAGCAAGGGATTTATGCCGACAATCAAGACAACAGATGCCGATTTTCAGACTGATGTTCTGGGTTCAGACAAGCCTGTGCTTGTTGATTTCTGGGCTGAATGGTGCGGCCCCTGCAAGGCAATTGGCCCGGCTCTGGAAGAAATCGCAGATTCTCATGCCGGACAGATCACCATTGCCAAGCTGAATATCGATGAAAATCCTGAAACACCTCAGGCCTATAATGTGCGCGGCATTCCGACTCTGTTGATCTTCAAAAATGGAGAGATGGTCGCTGAAAAAATTGGGGCGATGCCAAAATCAGCTCTGGAACAGTGGGTAGCAGATAATCTGTAAGCTTTAATCAGGCAGGGTGTTGTTCGCGCGCAGAACCTCACCAGCCAGATACAAAGATCCGCAAATAATCACTGGCTTGTTCTTATGTGCTGACTTGTCAGCTATAGCTCTGCACGCAGCTTCAAGACTGTCTGATGTATCAGCGTTAAGCCCGATAGTGGTGGCGATTCCGGCCAGCTCTTCTGCATTCAGGGCCGCGGGTTGATCAGGAATAGTGAGACAATAAATATGATCTGCAACAGGTTTGATGACAGATAAAAATTCATCAGCCGGGCGGGTGTTCAGCGCGCCAAAAATCACTGTCCATTTGTGTGTATCCAGTTCCTGAAGGCAGGTTTTCAGCGCATCTGCGCCATGGACATTATGTGCCCCATCCAGCCAGATGGGCTGACCGGTAAGCTGGGTTAACGCCCCGTCCGTTAATTTCTGAACCCGGGCTGGCCATTTGGCCGTGCCTGCCCCTGTTGCCGCCCTGCCAAGATCAAGGACCAGATTGCTGACTTTCAGTGCCATCAGCGCCAAAGCCGCATTCTGGGTCTGATGCGACCCATATAGGCTGAGCGGCGGCGTGCTGATCTGCTCATCAGCTGTAGTCAGAATAAGCCCGCCCGCTTCTGTTCGTGACAGCTTGAAGACTTGGTTCTGTTCATGCACTTCACCGCCAAGCGGTTCGGCTATGTGGGCCAGTTCTGCGCGCGCAAGCGGGTGCTGTTCAGCCCAGACAGACGGGCGTCCTTTGCGCATGATGCCGGCCTTCTGGCGGGCAATTGTGGCAATGTCGCGGCCCAAGAACTGTTCATGGTCAAAAGCGATCGGCGTGATAATGCTGCAGGCGGTATCCTCAATAATATTGGTTGAATCAAATACCCCGCCCAGGCCTGTTTCCAGAATCAGAAGATCAGCCGGATGGCGCGAGAAGGCCAGAAACGCCGCAACAGTGGTCGATTCAAAAAAGGTGATAGGACGACCCGCATTGACCTTTTCAATCTCGCTTAGCACATCAACAAGCTCAGCATCAGAAATCAAAGTCCCGTTCAGCCGGATGCGCTCATTAAAGCGACACAGATGAGGCGAGTTATACACATGAACAGACAGGCCTGCCGCCTCAGCCATGCTGCGCAAGAATGCGGAAACAGAGCCTTTGCCATTGGTGCCGGCAATATGAATAACAGGAGGCAGTTTTTTATGAGGGGCCCCGCAGGCCTCGCTCAGCTGAATGGTCCGCTCCAGCCCAAGATCAATCAGCTTGGGATGCAGTTTTGTTAATCTGTCCAGCAGATCTGCGGTGGAGTCAGACGGCACAGGCATCACTGAAAATTACAAAAGGCCGTTCAGCTGGCTTGTGCGGCAGGTTTATTCATCAGCATAGCCAGAACAGAGCCCAGCTTTTCGTGCTGTTCACTGCGCGGAACCACCATATCGATCATGCCATGATCTTCTAGATATTCAGCTGTCTGGAAATCATCAGGCAGTTTTTCGCGCACAGTCTCTTCGATCACGCGCCGTCCCGCAAAGCCAATAATCGCCCCAGGTTCAGCCAGCTGGATATCACCCAGCATCGCGAATGAGGCTGTTACGCCGCCTGTTGTGGGGTGAGTCAGCAGAACGATGTAAGGTAATCCGGCGGCTTTGAGCTGATCAACCGCAATGATTGAACGCGGCAGTTGCATCAGTGACAAGATACCTTCCTGCATCCGGGCACCGCCTGATGAGGGCACCACGATCAGTGCCGCCGCCTCAGCGACAGCGGTTTCAGCAGCTTTCAGCAGACCGTCTCCGACTGTCCGGCCCATCGACCCGCCCATAAACCTGAAATCAAAGGCAGCGATAACAGTTTTGATGCCCTGGATTGTGCCCATCGCCACAGCAATTGCATCTTGTGTGCCTGTTTTGGCGCGGGTTGTCTTCAGCCGATCTGGATAGCGTTTGCTGTCTTTAAACTTCAGCGGGTCATCAACAGATACCTCAACATCAATCTGCTGGTAGCTGTCTGCATCAAACAACAGCTTGAAGCGCAGTTCTGGCGGCAAAGGGGCGTGATGTCCGCATGTTGAACAACAGTGAAAGGCTTGCTCATAATCCTGATGGAACAGCATCTGGTTACAGGACGAGCATTTTACCCATAAGTTATCCGGCATGTCATTTGACTGCACCAGAGCCTTAATCTTCGGCAATACAGAATTTGTGATCCAGTTCATGTCTTTGCCCTCATTTATCGTCAGTCTTATAGGGGTAGTTTATGACCGCTTCATCGCCTCTGACAAGCTGCGGCAATAATCGCCAACCGCCGCTGCCAGCGTGTCTGCATCCGGGGTCTGGTCAGCACAGGCCTGTTCAATGATACAGACCACAGCCGATCCGACCACAACCCCATCTGAAATCTTTGCCACTTCGACAGCTTGTTCTGGTGTTCTGATGCCAAACCCAGTAACAGCCGGCAGATGTGTTTCTTCACGAATCCGTTTGAAGGCAGCCTCAATTGTATCTGTTGCCGCGCTCTTGGTGCCGGTAATGCCGGCGATCGCGACGTAATACACAAACCCACCTGCTTTTTCCAACACCACAGGCAGACGGTCGCCCAGGGTCGTCGGGGTGACAAGACGAATGAAATCCAGACCCGCAGCACGGGCACCATCACATAATTCGCCATCTTCTTCAGGGGGCAGATCGACAATGATCAGACCGTCAACACCTGCTTCCAACGCGGCGGTGATAAAGGCGTCTGTGCCGTACATATAGATAGGATTATAATAGCCCATCAGAATCAGCGGCGTATCGGGATGACGGGTCCTGAAGGCGGCCGCCATATCCAGCGTGCCTTGTAATGTCATGCCTTGCTTGATTGCGCGCAGGCTGGCTGCCTGAATAGCCGGACCATCTGCCATCGGATCTGAAAACGGCATACCCAGCTCGATAAAATCAGCCCCGTTTTCGACCAGACTGTCCAGAATGGCTGTGGAGGCCTGTTCTGTCGGGTCACCAGCAGATACAAAAATCCCCAGAACAGCCCTGTCGGCTTGTTTGGCGCGGTCAAAACATTGTGAAATACGATTGCTCATGCTTACAACATAGTCCTGTTACTTACAGCTTTATAATTTGCCTCTGGCGTCCAGCATTGGCAGCACGGCCTCTAAATCTTTATCGCCCCGTCCGCACATATTCAGCACGACAATCTTGTCTTTGCTCAAGTTGGGCAGGAATGTAGAGGCAAAGGCAAGGGCATGAGATGGTTCTAATGCCGGAATAATGCCTTCAAGGCGTGAGCATAGATGGAACATCTCCAGCGCTTCTTCGTCTGTTGCGCTGACATAATTCACCCGGCCAATATCATGCAGCCAGGCATGTTCAGGACCGATGCCTGGATAATCAAGTCCAGCTGAAATCGAATGGGCGTCTTTGATCTGGCCTTCATCTGTTTGTAGAAGATAGGTTCTGTTGCCATGCAGAACACCAGGGCGTCCACCGGTCAGGCTGGCGGCATGTTCGCCTGTGTCAATCCCGTGACCAGCGGCTTCAACGCCATAAATATCGACCCCCTCATCATCAAGGAACGGATGAAACAGGCCCATCGCGTTTGACCCGCCGCCGATACAAGCAATAAGCGCGTCAGGCAGACGTCCCTCTGCTTCATGGATCTGCTCTTTGGTCTCATTGCCGATCACAGACTGGAAATCACGAACCATCTCTGGATAGGGATGCGGGCCAGCCACTGTGCCGATGATATAAAAATGCGTTTCCGGATTCGCAACCCAGTATCGCAACGCCTCGTTCATGGCGTCTTTCAGCGTGGATGTGCCTGATGTGACCGGATGGACTTTCGCGCCAAGCAGGCGCATGCGGTCAACATTTGGTTTTTGCCGGCGCACATCTTCTGCCCCCATAAACACTTCGCATTCCAGATTAAACAACGCACAGGCTGTGGCAGTGGCAACCCCATGCTGGCCTGCACCGGTCTCAGCAATGATTTTTGTCTTGCCCATGCGCTTTGCCAGTAAGGCCTGGCCCAGCACATTATTGATTTTATGCGCACCGGTATGATTCAGCTCATCTCGCTTCAGATACAGCTTTGCCCCGCCAAAATGTTCCGTCAGGCGAGAGGCGAAATATAAAGGGGACGGCCGGCCGATATAATGTTTTTGATAATACAGCAATTCTGAGAGGAAGCTGGGATCTGATTTGGCCGTGTAATAGGCTTTTTCCACCTCCAGGATCAGAGGCATCAGCGTTTCAGCAACAAATCGTCCGCCATGAATGCCAAAGCGGCCAGCTTCATCTGGCAGGGTTTTATATGAATTGGGTGCAGTCTCGCCCATAATGTCTCTCTATTGTCTGTGGTGCCTTTTGGGGGCACGAATTCCGGCTGCCGGTACCAATGACCGCCACTTTACCCGAATTTTGCTGCTTTCACAAAGGCAGAGATGGCTGATTTGCTCTTTTCGCCGCGGTTTTTTTCCACCCCTGAAGAAACATCAACACATGGTGCACCCGTTAAAGAGATCGCCTCAGCAACATTGTCTGCTGTTAGCCCCCCTGCCAGCATGAAGGGCAGCGGCAAATCGGCTTCTGCCAGATAGCGCCAGTCAAAAGATTTTCCCATGCCGCCGGGAAGAACAGGTTCATCAGCTGTGCCGGCGGCATGCGGGGCCGCATCAAACAAGATCCAGTCTGCACAATCTGCGAATGCTGCTGCTTGGCTGATATCATCTTTACTGGCCACTTTGATCACAGGCATGACGGGAAGTGAAAATTTCGACTTGATCTCTTGTACACGTTCGGCTGTCTCGCTGCCATGTAACTGCAACATATGTGGCCGGGCCGCATCAATGATATCTGCAAGTTCATCATCGCTGGCATCAACACACAGCGCGACACGCCGTGGGCGGGTCTGCGCATCAATCTGGTCATCTGCCTGTTCAGCCAGCTGGCGCGCTTGCACAAGGGACAGATGACGCGGTGAGGCAGGGAAAAAAACAAACCCGACCCAGTCAACACCCAGCCCGGCGCAGAGCTGGTAACTGTCAAAGGTGCTTATGCCGCAGATTTTTACTGCTGGTATCATGTTTTATCTGGCTCAATTCTGTTAGCTGTCATCTGCGCCACCTCTGCAAAAAAAGAAAGGCGAATCATGGCGTCTGTTCAGGCGGCTCAACCATACCGCTCAGGCAGGCTGTTGTCATCATCACTTTGTGCAGATGCTTCAATGCGGGCGTTCAGCTCGGCGATCTGGCGTGTGCTGGACCAGAGGCGGGCCTTCAGGCGCAGGCCGTGCAGCCAAAAAATCATCGCGCCAATAACCATCCCCAGTCCAAACGCGCCCAGCACAAACACCCACACCTCACCTTCAGCTGTCGCCTGAGCAGGCCAGAACTGAAGCGCTATCTGTGTGTGATTATGTGTGACGAACCCCGCCAGAAACACAATGGTAATGATAAGGAAAAATAACCAGCCTATACGGGAGATGAAGCGCATCATAACGCTCCTTAACAGGTTGGCAGAGCAGAGTTACTTGTTCAGACGTTCCCGCATGCCTTTTCCCATTTTGAAAAAGGGCATGCGCTTTGCCTCAACATTTACCGCCTCTCCGGTGCGGGGGTTGCGGCCCATTCTGGCTTGTCGTTCACGCACTGAAAATGCGCCAAACCCTCTGAGTTCCACGCGGTCACCATTTTCCAGAGCTTGTGTAATCGTCTCAAAGACGGTGTTTACCAAGTGTTCAAGATCACGGTGGTACAGGGACGGGTTTTGTTCTGCCAGTCGGGCGATCAACTCAGATTTAGTCATGCGCACTAACCTTATAAATCCTGTAACCTGATAAAATCATGACTGTTTCTTAATGCAGCGTCAAGCTATCTGTCTGTAATCACATAAAAGCAACGCCCCGACTGACCGGAGCCAGACGGGGCGTTGTATATATTTGTCCGCTAAATGGCAGATGCGGTGACAGGCTTAGCTGTCAGAATCTGAAGAGCCTTCATCTTCTCTTTTTGCCAGAGCCGCCCCAAGGATATCCCCTAAGCTGGCGCCACTGTCTGATGAGCCATAATCAGCCATCGCACGCTTTTCTTCTTCAATCTCGCGCGCTTTGATAGACAAGGTCAGGTTCCGTGTTTTCTTGTCGAACTGTGTGACCAGAGCGTCAATTTTCTCGTCAACCGCAAAGCGTTCTGTTCTCTGCTCGCTGCGTTCACGTGACAGATCAGATTTGCGGATGAAGCCTGGCAGGTTATCCCCAACCCGAACCTCCAGCCCGCCATCTGTTACCGCGGTGATGGTACAGGTTACAACAGTGCCTTTTTTCACCTTGTCAACTTCACCAGCATAAGGATCATCACTCAACTGCTTGATGCCCAGAGAGATACGTTCTTTTTCAAGGTCAATTTCCAAAATTTTGGCTTTGATCTTATCACCTTTGTTGTAGCCTTCCAGTGCGGCTTCGCCTGTTTCTTCCCAAGAGATGTCAGACATGTGAACTAGTCCATCAATCTCTTCTGTCAGGCCGACAAAGATACCGAACTCAGTGATGTTTCTGATTTCGCCTTCGATTTCGGCACCAGCCTGGAAGGTGTCTTTAAACTCTTCCCATGGGTTGGCAGTGCACTGTTTCAGGCCAAGCGAAATCCGGCGTTTGACCAGATCCACATCCAGAACCATGACTTCGATTTGCTGGCTGGTCGATACAATCTTGCCAGGGTGAACATTTTTCTTGGTCCAGCTCATTTCTGATACGTGAACAAGGCCTTCAACACCTTCGTCCAATTCAACAAACGCGCCATAGTCAGTGATGTTGGTAACACGGCCGGTCAGCTTGGAGCCAATGACAAATTTTTCAGCAGCATCTGCCCATGGGTCAGACAGCAACTGTTTCATGCCCAGGGAAATCCGCTGGGTTTCAGCGTTGAACCGGATGACCTGAACATCAACAGTCTGGCCAACCTGAAGGGCTTCTGATGGGTGGTTGATCCGCTTCCAGGCAATGTCAGTGACATGCAGCAGACCGTCAACACCGCCCAGATCAACGAAGGCGCCGTAGTCAGTGATATTTTTAACCACACCTTGCAGGACCTGACCTTCTTGCAGGTTAGAGACCAGCTCAGAGCGGGCTTCAGCACGTGATTCTTCCAGAACGGCCCGTCTGGAGACAACGATGTTACCGCGGCGTCTGTCGATTTTCAGAATCTGGAACGGCTGCGGTGTGCCCATCAATGGGCCGATATCATGGATTGGACGGATGTCGACCTGGCTGCCAGGCAGAAACGCGGTGGCGCCGGACAAATCAACAGTGAATCCGCCCTTGACCCGGCCAAAGATGACGCCAGTGACGCGTTCCTGAGCTTCAAAGGCGTTTTCAAGCAGGATCCATGCTTCTTCGCGGCGGGCTTTTTCCCGGCTAAGCATAGCCGCGCCATCACGGTCTTCCATACGTTCAACATAAACTTCAACGCTGTCACCAGTTTTGATTTCAGCATCCTGACCAGGGGCAGCGAATTCGCGAAGCGGCACGCGCCCTTCTGATTTCAGGCCAACATCGATAGTCACATAATCATCAGTGACATCGACAACCTGACCTTTGACGACACTGCCCTCAATGGCGGTGTCTTCAGCAAAGCTTTCTGCCAGAAGATCGGCAAAATTTTCCATAGTAGCATCTGCGGCTGTTGAATTTGACAAGTGTTTTCTCCGTGAGAGCGTCAGTCTGGTCATTTTGACCGGATAAGATGAAGCTTTTTGAGCAAAAGCTTTGTGTCATCTAAGTCCTGTGCTGGTAACAGGGAAAATAGCTCTGAATTCATGCGCAGGCAGATGGCCTGAACATGCTATTTTTAACGGGTTGCCTGACGCGACATATATCCCAGCGTTAATTGTTTTCAAAAAGACAGGCCTCTGTTCAGAGGCAGGACCTGTCAGACCAGCTTGGCCTCCTGCAAACAGGAAAGCACAAGTTCCAACACTTCTTCTGCATTCTTTGTTGAAGAGTCAATAAAAAACGCATCGTCAGCGGCAATTAAAGGCGCGACTGTGCGGTTTTTGTCACGGCAGTCTCTTTTGATCAGATCAGACAGGACTTCCGGGAACTCTATCGCCTCACCTGTGGCGACCAGCTCCAGATGACGTCTGTTGGCGCGTATGTCGGCGGCTGCATCAATATAGAATTTCGCATCCGCATCAGGCAGCACAACTGTGCCGATATCCCGGCCGTCAAGAACAGCACCTTTCCCATGTGGCGGATGTTCAGCAAATTCCCGCTGCTTTCGCAGCAAGGCCTGTCTGACCTCAGCCAGTGCAGCTACTTTTGAGGCCGCCTCGCCAACATCGGTTGTCCGCAATTCTGAGGTGAACGGCTGGGACAGATCAAGGTTTGTGGCGATTTCCGCAATAGCTGTCGGATCGCTTGCATCAATATCGACCCCTGATGTCAGCGCAGCATGGCCAACCGCCCGATACAGTTTACCTGTATCCAAATAATCAAGGTCAAGCCGCATAGCCAGGGTTCGGCCCAATGTGCCTTTGCCTGAGGCGGCTGTGCCATCAATGGCAATAATCATATATCATACCTCTTTTCGGCAACGGCCCCTGTTATGGGCTCTGTCGCCTATTGTGTGAATTTCACATATTTTACAGACTTATCTATCCTTGCGCGTCCGGCGCATATATATGTGCTCCGGCGCTGTTCATCAAACGGGCAAATCCCGGAAAACTGGTGGCTATTGTTGCTGTGTCAACCACGGTGACAGGGGTCTGGCTGACCATACCCAGAACAAGAAATGACATGGCGATACGGTGATCATGCTGTGAGGCGATACAGGCCCCGCCGGTTATCGCCGATGCACCAGTGACGGTCAGGCTGTCCGGGGTTTCAGTGACAGAAACACCGCAGGCTTTCAGCCCCTCTGCCATCACTGCGATTCTGTCTGTCTCTTTCACGCGCAATTCGGAAACGCCTGGCATGAAGGTGCGCCCTTCGGCACAGGCCGCCGCCACGGATAAAATCGGATATTCATCGATCATTGACGCGGCTCTCTCAGCCGGAACCTCTATACCTGTCAACTGGCTTGACCGGACACGGATATCGCCAACAGGCTCACCACCTTCTAAGCGCTCATTTGTGATGACGATATCTGCGCCCATTTCACTTAATGTTGTTATCAGGCCTGTACGCTGGGGGTTCAGGCCAACAGCAGGCAAGGTGATATCGCTGTCTGGTGTAATCAGGGCAGCAACCATGGCGAAAGCCGCAGAAGAGGGATCACGGGGAACCAAAATATCTTTAGCGGTTAAGGTGGCTTCTCCGCCAAGAGTGACCTGATGACGCCCGTCTGGCAGGATATCCTGCTGAACATCAACACCGAAATGGCGCAGCATGCTTTCTGTATGGTCGCGCGAGATATGAGGTTCTGTGATCACAGTATTTCCTCTTGCGTTCAGACCAGCCAGCATAATTGCTGATTTAATCTGTGCAGAGGCAACACGCGGCGCATAAGCAAGAGGCAATACAGGGTTTGCCCCAGTTATTGTTACAGGCAGCAGGCCCTTTTCATCATTTTCAGGCTGATAGCCAATTTGAGCACCCATTTGGGTCAGCGGGTCTGTGATCCGCCGCATTGGCCGTGCAGATAATGATTCATCACCAGTAAAGATGGCGGTTATGGGTTGTCCGGCAACTGCCCCCATAATCAACCTGACGCCGGTGCCGGCGTTGCCCAGGTCGAGCGGGGCTTCAGGTGAGATGAAACCGCCTGTTCCCACACCATCAACGCTGACGCTGTCAGTATCGGCATCGTCAATAACCGTTACGCCCAGCTGCTGCATTGCCCTCAGCGTGGACAGCACATCCTCACCGCGCAGCAACCCTTTGATGTTTGTGCGGCCGACAGCCATACCGGCCAGAATAAGAGACCGGTGAGAAATGGACTTGTCACCTGGCACATCCATCTGGCCGTTCAGGCCGCCAGCGGCAGAAGACACTAATATCTGCTTGTCTGCTTGATGCGCTTGTTCATGCGCTTGCTGGGAATGTGGCAACGGTTCTGATCCGTTCATGGGGGCTCTCACCTAAATAGTCGCGGTGCGGGTGTTTAAAGAGGCTGTCATACTATCTTTATAGGGCCGATCAAAGCGTAAATCTGCATTTTCCGATGAAAAATTCATTCAGAGCAAAAAATTCTTTTGACAGATGCCGCGAATATCGTTTAATCGGCGCAGAACACAACGGTTTTTAGATGTAAATAGGTTTTACTCATGGCCCATGCAACCCTCGGACGCAAGCAGCGTTGTGCCTCCTGCGGAATAAAGTTTTATGATTTGAAAAAATCACCGGCGGTTTGCCCGTCCTGCGGCACTGAATTCGATCCCGAAACATTATTGAAAAGCAGACGTGGTCGCGCGGCCAGCAAAGATGAAGAGGCAAAGACGCCTTCTAAGGCTGAAGAAGATGCAGCTGATGGGGATTTGATCGAGAAGGCAGATGATGATGAGTTTGAAAATGATGACGAGATGTTGTCATCTGATGACGAGTTAATCTCTATCTCCTCAGATGATGATGAAGATGAGGCAGAAGGGTCCGGGACTGAGCTGATCGATGTTCTGGATGATGAGATGGGCGTTGATGATGTGCCATCTTCAGATGAGGATGATGAAGACATCTGATCAGCAGGGCAGGGACAGCTATATTTTTCTTGCATCTGCAGCCGGTTGCCGGTACAACACCAACACTCTGTAAGGTGGCATGGTTAAGGGGCCATAGCTCAGCTGGGAGAGCGCTACAATGGCATTGTAGAGGTCGTCGGTTCGATCCCGATTGGCTCCACCACCTTCAAAAATTTCTTCTTTAAATACAGATTACGCGGCGCAAGGCCCCTTTTGGGGAGGCGCGTGCTGAGCCAGGTTTAAATTGAGAACCGCTCGCCCAAATAGACTTCGCGTACCCCTGAATGTTCGACCACCTCTTCTGGCGTGCCGTCCATCAGCACGGCGCCGTCATGGATGATATAGGCCCGTTCAATAATGCCCAGCATTTCACGGACATTGTGATCGGTGATTAACACGCCCAGCCCATGTTCTTTCAGCTGCGAGATTAAATCGCGGATATCCGCCAGCGCGATAGGATCAATGCCGGCCAATGGTTCATCCAGAAGCAAAAAGGCAGGCCGAGCCGCCAGAGCTCTTGCGATTTCAAGACGTCTGCGCTCGCCGCCGGAAAGATTGACAGATGGTGTGTTGCGCAGATGTCCTATGCTGAATTCGGCCAGTAGCTCTTCCAGCATGGCATCTCTTGTGTCTGGATTGCTCTCAGTGATTTCCAGAACAGAGCGGATATTCTTTTCCACACTCAGCCCTCTGAAGATGCTGGATTCTTGAGGCAGATAACCAACGCCCATCCGGGCCCGCTGGAACAGAGGCATGTCGGTGACATCAAGTCCGTCTAGATAAATCGCGCCCTCATCACATGGAATAAGGCCAGTCAGCATATAGAAAGTTGTTGTCTTGCCCGCCCCGTTCGGGCCAAGCAATCCCACAGCCTCACCGCGTCTGATCCCAAGAGATACGTTGCGAACAACCCGTTTCTGGCCAAAATATTTTCCCAGCCCGCGCGCCTGAAGACCCTTATTTTCAGCAACGACGCGTAAACTGTCGCGGTTCCGATTTTCTTCAAACAGTTCATCTCCGGATGCAGAAAATGGTGGTGTGGAATAGTCTGTCACGGCAGGGTCCCGAGCCTTTGGCCTATGCAAGTAAAAAGAGCAGAGACGACAATAGCCTATTCTTGCAGCCGTGTAAAACGTCCTGATACCCGGCCACCAGATTTATTTGACAGCATCTTACTGATCCCAGTGGTAAAATCGACTTCCGCACGGTCACCAGCCAATTCTGTTTCACCGTCTTTAATCAGGACATCTCCTGTTAAAATAGCCTTATTCCCAGCCCTGTTATAATCTGCTTCATCAGAAGTGGCGGTGCTGCCATTCACCTGGATGATGGTCACGTCCCCGGCAGCGGTGATTCTGTCTATATTGTCGGCATCATTTAAAAAGATAGTGATGGTCTGACCGGATAGATGGCGTCCGTCTTTCAGCATAATTTCGGCATCTTTAACCAGTTCCACCAGCTGTTCTGTCCGCCTGAACAGGATTGTCTGGCCTGCCTTTGCGGTGCCATCCGGCCCAGAGATAGCCGCATCCGGCCCTTCAAGAAGATAGGTCAGGCTGTTCACATCATAATCCAGCAGTTGACCGCGGCCCTTATGGGCGTCATCAGAAAAGCTGACGTCACCATTGGCGATAATCCGTGTAATGGTGCGGGCATCTGTTTGCGGGTTATAAAAGGCTTTCAGCGAATCTGCCTTAATTTCCTGAGTGCCTTGCAGAGCTTCAGCATTACCAGAAGCATGATAAAAGGCTTCTTTCTGATTCCATTCCAGACTGGTGTCCGCATTGACGATCATGTCGTTAGCAAAGCCCGCAACCGGTGCGCTGATCAGCGCGGTGATACTGATCAGGAAAGTGGCCGTTATGTTCTGCCACCTTTTGCTGTGCTGTGCCTGCGCAACCATATGTCTGATCATATCTATTTATCCCCGTCTTGTGTGGTTTGCATCAGGCGAGCTTTGGTTTGCCCTTTGAACAGAATCACTTCTCCTCTGTTTTGTGATTCCATGCCTTGAGCGGTAAGTTCAATTGTTGGGCCTGTGAGGCTGACAGGCAGATCTGTTTTCAGATCGCCGCTGTCAATAAGGGCTGTCATTTGCTGGCTTTTCAAAATCATATCTTGTTGTTTTTGGTGAATTTGAACATTGCCTGTCATATCCAGTATTGCGGCCTGAGAGTTGTAAATGGCTTCTTCTGAAAGCAGGGTCGTCTTGCCGTCAAGGTCTGATTCGATCCAGCCATCAGGCTTGAACAGATGCACCAGACCTGCCTGATTTGACATCTCAATAACTTTGTCAGCTTCGATATTGAACTTCAGGCCAGAGGCGCTCACCCCGGAATAACGCGCCCCTGTCATTTGCAACTGATCAGAAGGTGTCTTGCTGACAGTCTCCAGGCTGATGGAGATGTTTTCAGTTTCCGCATAGAACCCGCTCAACCAAACAGTGATGCCGCCGACAGTCAGGCTGGCCAACAATAAGATGAGGCTGATAGATAAGCGTTGCTTGCCATGGCCATTTATGCTGCCGTTCTGAGCTGCTGGCGCTTCTTCGCGGCTCGCAAATAACGGTTTTGAGGGCCTGTTGGGGTCTGTCACGCTGTTGTCCTTTTTACCGATCAGAGGGTTTAATGATGAAAAATATCCAGTGTTTCAAACCCGGCCATGTCCAGATCTGTTCTGGTCTGCAAAAAAGCAAAACACGCCTCTGCCATCTCCAGTCGTCCAGTGCGCACCAGCATATCGCTCAGCCGATCTTTAAGCTGGTGTAGATACAGAACATCTCCTGCTGCATAGTCCTGCTGGGCCGGGCTCAGCACATCTGCGCCCCAATCAGAAGATTGTTGCTGCTTTGAGATATCCAGCCCCAGAAGTTCACGACATAAATCAGACAGACCATGTCTGTCTGTGTAGGTGCGGCAGAGCTTTGAGGCAATTTTGGTGCAGAAAATCCGGCCAGTCACAGGCCCGATATGCTGTTTCAGCATAGCGATATCAAAACGCCCAAAATGAAACAGCTTTTCGCATGTCTCGTCAGCCAAAAGCCGGACCAGATTCGGGCAGGGCTGTTTGTCAGCGGCTATTTGCACCAGATGCGCATCACCATCACCAGCTGACAGCTGAACCAAACACAACCGGTCCCGCTGCAGGTTCAGCCCCATTGTTTCTGTATCAATGGCCACGGCAGAACCAAAAGACAGCCCATCTGGTAAATCATGTTTATGAAAGAAGATTGACATCAGTTGTTCCTGCCTAAATCAAAAGGGCTGTAAGCTGAGCTAGGCCCGCGTCTGTTGTTCATAATAGCTGACCACATCTTGCTTGTCAGGTCTGCGTCGTTCTGTAGGGTCTTCATTTTTCATGCCAATATAGACAAAGCCTGCAAATCTGTCTGTCCCTGGGGTGCCGCCAAGCGCGCTCAGCAGCGCATCATTATAGGCATACCATTCTGTCACCCATTGCGCGCCATAGCCGAGAGCAAGAGCTGAGGTCAGCAGATTCTGGCAGACAGCCCCGGCAGACAACTGCATTTCCCAAAGCGGAATTTTGGGATGGTCCTGCGGGCAGGACAGCACAGCGATAACCGCACCTGTGCGGGTAAGACGGGCGGCTTCAAACGCCAGCATGGCCTCTGTTGCCTCCGGGTTCAGGCATTTGAATTCAGGCATCAGAACGGTTTGGCCCAAATGGCCGCCCTGTTCAGGCAGAATGACACAAAGCCGCCATGGTACCAGCATCGCATGGTCAGGAACGCGCAGGCCGCATTCAATGATCAGGTCCAGATCAGCCTGCGGCAGAGCGGTGTTATTCAAATTCCGGATCACCACAGATCGGCGGGTACGGATAAATTCAGTGATCTCATTCATTGGTGTCTCATTTCTCTGCTTTTTGTGGTGCTGCAGGTGCCCGTTCGGTTGTTATATCAGACTTGTCTGTATCCTGACAGATCAAGTCCTGCCGTCTGTTCTGTGCAGACAGAGTGGCGATAAAAAAAGAAGGGGCAAAGCTGCCCCTTCTTATGATCAATTGGTTTGTGTTCAGTGCGCCTTATTCCGCATCAAACCGGTCAGCGTTCATCACTTTTACCCAGGCGTTGACAAAATCACGGGTGAATTTGCCCTTATTGTCGTTCTGGGCATAGATTTCCGCCAGAGCCCGCAATTGCGAGTTTGACCCGAACACCAGATCGACACGGCTGGCTGTGCGGACAGACGCGCCTGAATTCCGGTCAAAGGCCTCATATTTATTGGCCCCGGCAGGCTTCCATTCAACGCTCATATCCAGCAGGGTGGTAAACCAGCTATTTGACAGCTGGTCAGACGCCCCCCAAACCCCGTCACCAGTGGCGCTGATGCCCAGCGAGCGCAGCCCGCCGACCAACACCGTCATTTCAGGAGCGGTCAGACCCAGAAGCTGGGCCTTGTCCAACAGCATCTCTTCAGGTGATGTGGTGAAGTCTGTCTTCTGATAGTTGCGGAAGCCATCAGCAACAGGCTCAAGCACAGCAAATGAGTCAGCATCTGTCTGGGCATCACTGGCATCACCGCGACCTGGCAGGAACGGCACATCCATGCCGCTGGCAGCCTCTATGCCGACAGTCCCGGCCAGTACAATCACATCAGCAACACTCGCGCCATGTTCGCCGGCGATCGGCTCTAGAATGCTTAAGACACGGGCTAACTGTTCTGGCTTATTGGCCTCCCAGTCTTTTTGAGGTGCAAGCCGGATGCGTGCACCATTTGCCCCGCCACGCATGTCTGAACCGCGGAAGGTTGATGCAGATGCCCAGGCGGTCTCGATCATTTCCTGAACGGCAAGACCGCTTGCTTTAATCGCTGCCTTGACAGCCGCCACATCATATCCGGCGTTCCCAGCCGGTACAGGGTCCTGCCAGATCAGCTCTTCTTCTGGTACCTCAGGACCCAGATAGCGGCATTTCGGCCCCATATCCCGGTGCAACAGCTTGAACCATGCGCGGGCGAAGGCATCTGCAAATTCATCAGGGTTCTTATGGAACCTCTCTGAAATCGCGTGATAGGCCGGGTCTTTGATCAGTGCCATATCAGCTGTGGTCATCATCGGTGTGACTTTCACAGACGCATCATCAACCTCAGGGGCCATATCATCTTCAGCCACATCAACCGGGTGCCAGATATGCGCGCCAGCCGGGCTTTTGGTCAGCTGCCAGTCATATTTGAACAGCAGGTCAAAATAGCCATTGTCCCATTTGGTCGGATTGGCTGTCCATGGCCCTTCAATACCGCTTGTTGTGGTATCCCGGCCTTTGCCTGCGCCATTGGCGTTGGCCCAGCCAAATCCCATCTGATGCATAGGCGCGCCTTCTGGCTCAGCACCCACCAGCTCAGGATCACCTGCGCCATGGGCCTTACCAAACGTGTGACCACCAGCGACAAGGGCAACCGTCTCTTCATCATTCATCGCCATCCGGCCGAATGTTTCGCGAATATCCTGTGCGCTGAGCAGAGGGTCAGGATTACCGTTCGGGCCTTCTGGATTCACATAAATAAGGCCCATCTGCACAGCCGCCAGCGGGTTCGCCAGTGACTGGCGCGTGCTTTCATAACGTCTGTCATCAAGCCAGGCTGTTTCTGCACCCCAATAAATGTCCTCTTCAGGGGCCCAGATATCATCACGGCCGCCGCCAAATCCAAAGGTCTTGCCGCCCATTGACTCAATCGCCACATTACCAGCCAGAATCAGCAAATCAGCCCAGGAAATGGCGTTGCCATATTTCTGTTTCACCGGCCATAACAGACGGCGCGCCTTATCTAGATTGCCGTTATCCGGCCAGGAATTCAGAGGGGCGAAACGCTGTGCGCCGGTACCGCCGCCGCCACGTCCGTCACCTGTCCGGTAGGTGCCGGCAGCATGCCAGGTCATACGGATAAAGAACGGACCATAATGCCCGTAATCAGCAGGCCACCAGTCCTGCGATTCCGTCATCAGGTCATGCAGATCCTTCTTCAGAGCCTGATAATCAAGACCTTTAAACGCTTCACGATAGTTAAAGCCGTCATCATTCGGGTTTGATTTTTGATCATGCTGATGCAGGATGCTCAGGTTCAGCTGATTCGGCCACCATTCTTTGTTTGAGGTGCCTGTTCCTTTATTTTTGGTCAGTGCCCCATGCATGACCGGACATTTTGCGTCATCCATTTATTTCGCTCCTTGTTGTGTTTTGGCGGTTAACAAAACTGAAAAATCGCGCGGCAGGCAGGGGGTCATCTCGGCCCGTGATCTCCGCCTGATCCCATCCTGATCATCTAAGCAGCCAGACCAGGAAAGTCAACCTTGTTTGAACTCAATCTAAACTAGCAAAGCTCAGTTTTTCACAAGCCGGATTTACGGATTCTGATGGTCAGCTCCACCGCGTCCAGAACATAGCCATCCGGGAGTGCGGGCAGTTGGCCCATATGAACAGAGCCGGTATGGATATCGGTCAGCTCGCCAGTGTCGACATTCAAAAAATGATGATGTTCATGAAGGTTGGTATCATAGACCAGCGTATCACCGCCGCCATGTACCTCGCTCAACAGACCGGCATCACAAAATTGTCTTAATGTATTGTAGACAGTCCCGCGGGACAGTTTGTCAGCCCCGCATTTCAACTGCTCATAAACATCTTCCGGGCTGACATGGCGATCCTGGCCATCCAGCAACAACCTGGCCAGCCTGATCCGCTGTCGTGTCGGCCGCAAACCGTGGCGCCGCAGACGGGCCGCCATCTCTTGTGTTGAATTAGCAGTTTTGTTCATCGTCATCGCCCCGGAAAAATGAAGCGCAGAGCTGCATTTGTCAAGTCAGGCTCAAACGCGCCTGTGGTTCAGATGCTGATTTGTGATGGCTAGACCCGCGCCCAGCAGGCCAGCCTGTTCAGCCTGTTCCTGTTCGATCAGATAGACAGGAACAGCACCTACATAATCTGAATAAGCACCATGATCAGCCAGCCGTTCCAGAAACTGACTTTCTGGCAGAAACCGCTTCAGCTTTGGCGCAATCCCTCCTGAGATATACACCCCCTGGCGTGCGCCAGTGCTTAAAATACCATTGGCAATGAAATTCGCCAGAAGATTAAAAAACAGGATGATGGCTGTGCGGGCTTTATCGTTATCTTCTGCGGTTTCGGCAATTTGTCTGGCGGTCATAGGCACGTCATGCGGTGCCAAAAACTGGTAGAGATATTCAAGCCCGCGGCCCGAAAGACAACTCTCAAACGAGACCACTTCTTCTTTGCTGCGCAGAAACGCCGGCAGGTCAGCCGGATCATCACCGCGCAAAGCCAGCAGCCCGTTGCCGCATTCTGTTTCCAGCGGGCACCAGCCCTCATTCACAGGCAGGATGGCCGCAAAGCCAAGGCCGGTTCCGGCCCCCAGCACCAGAATAGGTGTGTTCGGATAAGGTGTTCCGTACCGCACCACAGTCAGCGCCTGTTGGCTTAAGTAAGGCGGTACAAGGGCCTGAGCGGTAAAATCATTGATGACAGTCAATGAGGATAGATGAAAACGGGTCTTAATCTCCTGTTTGACAAAAGACCAGCTGTTATTCGTGAAGCTGACTTCTGCACCATCAACCGGTCCGGCCACAGCAAGTGACATTCTGTCAGGCGTGATCTGTATGCTCTTGCAATAATGGGCCAGCGCATCTGCCATGCTCGGAAAATCAGCACAGGCGTAACGGGCGATATGTAACAGGATGCCTGCCCCAGAGGCAGCTTCATCTGGCTGATAACAGGCAAACCGTGCATTTGTGCCGCCAATATCTGCAACGATATCCATCGCTCTATCCTTTCGTCTCCGCATTCGCTGCTGGCGGCTTTTGTCTGGACAGAAGCAACTCACGCCGCGCGATATATACGGTCGAGCCGAAAATAATACTGGCCCCTACCCATGTCCAGATATCACTGAGCTCAGTGAATAAAATCCAGCCAATCAAGGCGGCAAAGGGCAGGCGTGCATAATCAATCGCTGATACAAATGAGGCATCCGCCAGCCCATAGGCCCTGGCCAGTGCAAAATGGCCGATGGCGGCACAGGGGCCAAACCCCACCAGCCATAACCAGAGCTCAGCTTCAGGCCAGCTCCACACAGACAAGGCAGGTATCAGGGCCATTGGGGTCATCAAAAGGTTTGAATAAAATACAATTGTCAGTGCAGAATCGCGGGCGGTCAGGGATTTGATGAGAAGCATGGTCACCCCCATCGCCAGAGCTGAGCTCATCGCTAGCCCATGGCCTAAATTCAGGTCAGCAAAGCCTGGCCGGACGATAATCAAGGCCCCGCACAGACTGATCAGGATCGCGGTGATCCGGCGCAGCCTGACAATTTCGCCTAAAAACACCAGCGCCCCGATGGTGGTGAAGATTGGGGCCAGAAAGCTTAATGCGGTTTGTTCATCAATCGGAATATAGGCAACAGCAAAAAACCATAACCACATAGCACAGATGCCGTTCGCAGACCGGACCATATGCAATTTAAATTGTGGTGTTTTTAATTTCTCCAGCCCTGCATGAAGCACGAAAGGCAACAGCGTGAGAAGAGCAATCAGCAGCCGCAGAAATACCGTTTGAAACGGGTGTAGTCCGGCCAAAGCCGCATGCCGTCCAATTGCCGCGATCATCGATAAGGCAAAACAGGCAAGCAGCATCCATAAGACAGCCAGTATTTGGGGTGAGCTAGAGGAAACCCTTACAATCATGCGCTATTAAGCCGACAGGCTGTCAGGCTTGTCCAGCATTAAATCCTTTGTTTTGAGGTGAGACCACACTTGTTCTGGGGATGATCTGACTAAGCAAACAGACGTTTTTTCTTCAATTTGAACACAATATTTTCGCTATGTATAACAATATAATTTCAGGTAATAGATGTATATTCTCCACTTTGTTATTATCTCACTTCTTCAAATGTTACTTAGGAAAAGGCGTTGATTTCTTATTACGGGTAACTGCCAGCTCTGCACAGGTCTTTCTGTTTTTCTGAAATTGTTTAACTGACTTTATTTCCGCAAAGCAGGCAGGCCTACACCTGTTGCTTCAAAGCCGCCATCAGCGGCCAATATCTGGCCGGTGATATAGCTGGCTTTCTCTGAGGCCAAAAATGCAATCGCTTCAGCAATTTCTGACTCGCTACCATAACGGTTCAGAGGTAGGGCGTCATGATAGGCATCGATGATATCTTGCGTGTGCACCGCCATCGCCAGCTTG
>PBLR01000020.1 GCA_002722385.1 SAR116 cluster bacterium
CGATACCGTTCGGCGGTTATGCCAACGGATTTACTTCAATTGATGCGCTGAGGCCCGGCGGCACAGTCGCAAGCCTATCTGCCCGTGAGGACTTGGGGCCTGATTCTTATGCTGATTTTGCCCGGTCTTGGGTAGAAGCCGGCGCGACCATTATCGGCGGGTGTTGCGAGGTGGG
Source organism: SAR116 cluster bacterium (assembly GCA_002722385.1). The sequence continues at coordinate 176 of PBLR01000020.1, forward strand.
GCCCGTTCACATCGCACATCTGGCTGAGTGCCTGCTCAGTGAAGGTCATGAGCTAATTGGATTGCCGGTATAATAGAGAGAAGCTCGCTTTACCCACGAGCATTTTCAGACGTATTCGGCGATGAGAACGGAAATTAGAAAAAGTCCATGATTCTAGCTATTTTTCATTGAAACGTTTTAGGAAAAGAAAAGAGAAATACAAAAATGAAACGGATCTATGATTGGAACGCAAAATTTCAGCTGAGAAACTACACCGTTGCCGATTTATTAAATTGTAAAGGCAAAAAGATTCTAACTCAAACTACTGCCAATTCCATGGAAGAAGCTGCTGCTGCCAAGGATGCTGAATTGGACTTGATTATGGGGAATGCCATCAACACCGCAGCTGTTAGGCAAGGAGCACCTGACATGTTTTTCACGGCAGCCGTTCCTCTTCCAGACTATCCGACTGAGACTGACGTCCTTAAGGCTGCATTTTCGGCTATGAAAAATGGCGCAGACAGCATCTATACGGCGCGGGGGCCTCATATTGTTGAAATGTTAGCAAAAGAAGAAATACCTGTAATGTGTCATCTAGGGCTAGTGCCACGTCGCTCAACTTGGAAGGGGGGGTTGAGAGCTATAGGACGAGATGCAGATGAAGCTATGACTCTCTTACAAAATTTTAAAGATATGGAAAATGCAGGTGCTTTTTCTGTCGAGGCTGAGGTTATTGTAGCTGAAGTCATGACAGAAATTTCAAAACGAACATCTTTGTTAACGAGTTCTCTAGGATCTGGCTCAGGGGGCGATATAATTTACCTGTTCCAGAATGATATTTGCGGTGAACAGCTTTCATCACCGCGTCATGCACAAGCCTTCGGCAATATTCATATGCTTAATGAAGAGATCAAAAAAGAGCGACGACGAGCACTAAAGGCATTCAATGACGCTGCGAAATCGGGTTCCTTTCCCTCGAAAAAGACAACGACGCATATGCAACCACGGGAGTATGAAACATTTTTAGAAAGGCTCGAAAAACTCTAAAAAAGATAATCCTCATCAGTAAATAAACCCCCATTGAATTGATTGCGTTTGTTATATTTCACGCTCGTAAATTCCAACACAGCCGGAGATTTTGCCTTTGGAGCTTTAAATGCAAGCACTGAACAGGCCCGCCTGCTAAGTGCTGTGGAAAAAAAGGCCTTGTTTGGGATTGAAAGAACAACATGGGACCATATAGCTGCGCTGACTACAGTGCAGCTGGTTTTTCATGCCGGATAACGCATGCATGAGGGCCTTTGAATTAACGCATTTTAGTGTCTGAGGAAGGGACTCGTTTTCATTGTTTCAGGAATAGGCACATTCATTAGAGACAATATTGTTGGTGCAAGTTGCAACTGGTCCAGTGGCTCATCAACGGCGCCGCAAAAAACCGCGTTGCCAAAGTAGTACAGCGCAAAATCCTGCTGAAGAGAATTTCGGCCACCATGGTGGCCGCGCGCGTCCTGTCCATGATCGGCTGTTACGATTATATCATACCCCAAATCACGCCAATGCGTTATCCAGGGTGCCAGCATTTCATCCAAGAGAAAGCAGGCGTGATCCATTTCCTCGCAATCATGAAAAAAGCGATGCCCCATGCTGTCTAGCGTGCAACTGTGAAGGATCCCATAGTCCAACGAGAAGCGTTCACAAAGTATTGTTAGGGTCGCAAAAAGGTCGGCATCGCAGGGCGTCATTTGGTTGATAAGACCATACCCGGACATGGTATGAAATCTGCCATGATTGATTGAATGGCTGTCCGGTTCATCATATTCGATATCACGGACAGGTTCAAAAGGGGCCCTGTTGAAAAATTCCGACCAGAATGAATGGGTAACAGCACCTGTGACCAGGTTCTTTTTACGCAACTCAGAAAAAACATCCGGACAACGAACACGGAATATATTCCGGTTGCCGGTGACGCCATGAACCTGTGGCGCAACACCGGTATGGATGGACGCATAGCAGCTGGCAGATGTGCTAGGCAAAACAGAGCGCATCACCCACTGTTGGGCCTCTCCGGATGCAACCCAGCCTTCCAAGTTTCCGAACAGGCGTTTCCAGTTTCTCAGCGGCACGCCATCTATAACAATCAAGAGTAATTTTCGCGCCATGTCACCCGCCCCAAAATAGTACTAATAACCCCAGGTCAATTAGTCCCAATATGTTTGTCTACCAGCTTTTGGACCAGTGGGGCGAAATGCCAGAAGTCAGGTGTTTTCATTCCTGCTTGCTTACCCGCTTCATCCAGATAACGAACCGCTATGATTTCCCTGAGATTGGGGTTCTTTTTAAACTCCGTCACCTCGTCTTGGGTCATAGGCCCTCCCTGCAGGTTGAGAGAATGGATTGATGCCTCCGATAGGTGGCCAAAATATTCCGGTTGAGTCGCGCAAAGGTATCGTTTGGCGGCGACGTGGTAACGACAGCAATCTGTAATAACTTTGGGGAAAAATTTTTCCAACAGCACCGCACCGGCGTCTTCGTGATGGCGGTCTTCGGTATCATTCATCATGAAAGTGCCAAATTCCCCCGTGAAATGCCCAATGTCATGAAGAAGGGCTCCTACAATTATTTCCTCGGGCTGCCCTTCACTCTCTGCAATGGTGGCACCCTGCAACATATGTTCTCCCATGGTGACCGGCTCACCCAAATATTCTTCACTTCCCCGCCGATCAAAAATGGAGCCAATGAACTCAACAATGTTGTCTTGGTTCAGCACGCCCATATCAGGTTTCATTTTCTGGCCTCCAACAAGTTTGACCGCGATAACGCTTCATAGGCTGAGCGAATACTGTCCTTATCCGCATAACACCCCTGCAACCAGCGGGTTCCCTCTCCGCAATAGCCTTTGCGCGCATGCAGCACGCGGGTGTTGTCGACTACAAAGGCCTCGCCGGGCTCCAACCGGAACGACACCTCCATGGCCGTGTCGTCAATAATCTCGCCCAGACGGCGGTAGGCGGCGTAATAGGCTTCCATCTTGTCGAAGGGTACGTCAGTGATGGCCGCGCATGAGCGGTTGTTGAAACGGATGCCGGTCAGCTCGCCGTCAGGTGCCAGTTCGATCATGGGGCGGCGCGAGGTCAGGCACAGGCCTGCCTCACCGGCATATTCGAACCGAGCGCAATGGTTTGCGAGCAGGTCAAACCCTTTAGGGTTTTCCGCGCGCAGGCGCAGGGCGGCAGCGAAGCCGTCGACCACCATGTTCTCGCCCCCCGCAGCCGAGCTTTTGAGGCAGTGAAGAACTTGAATCGTGGGCACCGGGTCGCGATAGGGATTGTCGGTATGCGCCTGAAGCCCAAGACCTGTGAATGCAAGGTTGGTCGGGTTCACCTCGGTGCGCACCTCAAAGTGGCGGCCATAGTTTGTCTCGCGCACAAAACCAAACAAATCGACGATGCGAAACAATGCCCCCGGTTCGACAGGTGCGTTCACGACCTTTGTAAATCCATAACGGACGATCTGCCCCAGCCAGTCGTGCAGCGGCGCTCCGCCCTGTTGCAACTGAGCAAAGTCACCGAAGGGCACGGCGTCCATCAGACTGGCATCCCAAGGCGTGGTCCCATCAGGCAGCCAGCCGTGCGCGGTTGGTGCCGTATGGTCATAGGCATGCGCCGCGAGCCAATTAGTATCGAAGCGAATTGTTTTGTTCTCCGGAACAAAACGGACGTTAAGCGCGCCGTCCGAGGCGATCTCGGCCGCAGCGATCTGGGTCTCGGCGGGGATGTCGCGCAAGGTAATTAATTTCTGACCGTTCCCGGGTGCCCGAGTTTCGATATCTTGCGAATTATCCCTCAGCCAGATCGCATGAAAACGATGCTGGCCGGCGGCCGTTTCAAGGACCAGAAAGGTTCCGGAAGGATCGAGTGCGACTGACGGCATCAAGGACCCCAAGGGTTGCTTGCGAATTGGATAGAGTTTATCAAGAGCTACAGATAAATTCAAATTTGGCACTTGAACCACAAATTTTCGAGATAATGGTGCCCAGGAGAAGTGATAGTTCCCCATGTAAGCACCATACCTACACTGTATTTGAAGCTATGCTTAGAATCTCATCTGTGACTGAACACGTCAAGTGCATCACTTTGGTCTACCCAGTGGTCTACCCAAACACAAATCCATGCTTACCGTTATCAGTACAGAGTAAGTGTATCACTGAGAGTGATATCCCAATAATCTATGGATAAGCATTTAGGTGTATTTATAACCCTAATGAATAGTCACTTACATGTATCACTTAACTGTGCATTTAACATGATTACACATCATGTGACCCACCCCGTGCATGGGCCATAGGCGGTGTAAAGGTATTATGTATATGGGGTGTGAAGCCTTTTGAATTCTGGCCCCATCTTAGGCAAATCTCCAAATATATGCGTTCAAAAATTCCAAATTGATTTCTTTTCTGGGTCAACGCCTATAAATAGTTTTCCGTCCTTTTGCTTCTGTATCGCTCTAAATGAGAATTTATTTCCAGCTAAAAGATGTGCTTGATTGGTACAGTTACCTTTCTTACAAATCATTGCCTCGTTAATGCTATTGGCAAACACCTCATCTGGTACTTGCTCTTCTAATTTATCGCAGTCAATTTCTAGCGCATCGCATGATTTAGTCATGCCAATATTGCTGTAAAAAACAACAAAATCTCTCTGCGCTTCACCTTTTGGCATATGGTTGCGGTAAGGTCCAAATTTGAATGAGAATTGTTCTCCCACCCCAACAGCCACAGGACCTCTGTCATAGTTTATAATAAGTTTTTCATCTATCCACAATCTGAAGTGACCATCCTCGTTACTCCATTTTATATTCATAACAATATCAACCCACCTTCCACTTAATGGTTGGCTGAGAGTGTCCTCTGCCACGTTAAGGATGTATCGTGAAGTATCATAGCCAACACCAGCTTCACCTTTCACGCGAGAAGGCGGCTCTTCCGTCACAAAATCAAAGTCAAATCTGTTATTGCGAAGAGACATATTGACTCCTACCCCAACTTCGGAACAGTTTTTCCTATATTTCAGGTCAAACAAGGACATTTGATGCCCATCGCCAGGAGTAAAATCTTTATCTTCCAAAAAATATGATAGAGAATACCAATATTCCTCCCCATATTTTGCATCATGCTTTTTCTTTAAGAGAATCTGGTATCGCTGTGCAAAGCCGGGTTCCCCCCAACGTTCCCAGTCAAGCTTATGTCCTTTGTAAGAATATTTCATGGAAAATTTAGCGGCATTTCTTCCTGCTTTCTTAGTGAAAGAAAGTACATCTTGCCTATCAATGTTCCTTGCATTGAAGTTAAGTTTTTTTTCTAAACCGTTTAGCGCTATTTGTGACAATGCTCTTTTAGTATCTTTGTCCAGCCAGAGGCCATCGCCTATGATATCTTCTCTTGTTTGATAATTACGCCCAGTTTCATGGTCACATGATGGAACTTGTTTTGTTCCATCGTTACTTCCTGGATTATTCCACTTAACAGCAGCAACAGCCTGTGAACTCAGACCAAGTGACAACAGCAATAACAAAGCAAATCTAATCATAAAGGATTCCTATCAGTCCAATTTCTGTACTTATCAGTTTCAGAGATTATCCAATCAACGTCAACATTCTCTGGTGCGAAGCTAACCTGACTGGCTTTGGCACTGTCATCTATATTGATTGGCACACCAAACATCTTCTCAAACTCTTCACGCATGACATTTACTAACTCGCTGTACAGGCCACGTATAATGATAAAGCTGTCATGCACAGGTAGGACAGGTAGGTCCTGCTTAGCGAACCGCAGTATTATCTGTTCAGCTAGCTGACTGTCTCTGAATTGTAACTTGTTGCCCATGCCACAGAAGAAGCTGTCTTTGATTGGTTCATGCTTGTCCAAGATAAGCTGCCTCAGTTCCTTCCATTTTATGCCTGTACTTTTCCAGTCTATATCCTTTGGCGGAGTAGTCAGCCTTGACTTTGCTTGAACCATTGCATTGAAAGACTGCTTAACAATGTCTCTGTGTTCTTCTCCAATGCCAATGTCGTAGGCATCTTCATCCAGCACAATACCTTTGTCTGCATACAGTATAGTGGGATGTATGCGTCCATAATCAAACTCGTCAGTGAACTTCCCATCAATGGTAATGAAGGCTCGCATAGCACTGGGTATGTTGTGCCACCAAGCCCCATAGAAACGGCCTCCTTCATCAAAAGAGGTTGAGTTAAAGACACGTCTTAATGTGGCTCTGTAAAACCGTGATGGCCAAATTCATGGTCCCGAAATTTGTGTCCATTCTGGATGAGATGCCGCGGACCCCGACAGGTAAGCCAGAAAAGGGCAAACTGAAACAGCTTGCCCTTGACCTGATGCAGGACAACACATAGGAGTTCCCGCCGACCTGAGGCAAAAGCGAGAGGATGTCTTTTATCTGTCAGCCCGCCATTTTGGCTTTTCAGGGATAGAGAATATCTTGCATATTTAACAGAAGGAAGGCGTAAGCCGCGCCAAAAATCAGAGGCCCAACAATCGGTTCTGCTGTATATTTCACCCCTTCATCTATGGCGATTTGCGCTTTCACTGTGCGGTAACTTAACATTGTTGCGATGCCTGCCTGCACCACAAAATAGACAAACAAATACCACGCCCCTTCTGCACCCCTTATTAAAATCAGAATATGCATAACCACCGCAGCACAGGCAAAAGATCCCACAAATCCGCCTATGATCGTGCCGGTATGGCTGATGTTAAATTTATCATAAAGGGCCTTTATGCCCAGCGACATTTGATAGCCATACATTGCCCAGCCAAGGGTCAAGGCCAAAAAGACAATTAAGTTTAACACCCCACCAACATTTTCAATAATTTTTGCCTCCTGAAACGGCCCGGAAAAACATACATACGCACCGCGATGATTGAACGAGGCTGTTGAATCTCTAACTCTCGGCTGGCTTACTTTTAATACTGTTCGGTATTTTTTAAAAAGTTAAGTCAGGGATGGCCTCTAATCCGTTCATATTGACGTTGGACAGATAATCTCTGAGACTAATGGGCATTCCAATAAAGCCGAACGGATTCCGTCATGAAACATCGTCTGTTTATGGTTATCTTTGTTCTGGTCACGGCCTTTACCGGACTGGCAAAGGCTGACCCCTATTTGCAGGGTTTTCAAGCCTTGGAGCAAAAAGACTATAAAACAGCTCTTTATTTTCTCAGTTTGTTTGCCGCGAACGGCGATGCAAGAGCACAATATAATTTAGCTATTATGTATCGTGATGGGCTGGGCGTAGAACAAGATGATGTTGAAGCCCTGAGCTATTTCATACAAGCGGCAGAAGGCGGCCATATGCTGGCCAGATATGCTGTGGGCCTGGCCTTTCGCTATGGCATAGGCAGTGAAATGGATGCGGATACCGCAATCTATTATTTCACAGAAGCGGCGCTGCAAGGGCATGCGCTGTCTCCTGTCGAAATTGGCGCGATATATTTTTATGGCAAAGCGATTCCGAAAAACCTGGTGGCCTCCCATTTCTGGTGGTCGCTGGCAAGAGACAGAAATGCCCCCGGTGCGGCCGAAAATATGGCCCTTTTAGGCCGTGAGATGAGCGAGGCAGAAAAACGCCGGGCAGCATCACTGCAACAGAACTGCAAAACTGTGACCTTGCGGCAGTGCATCAACACTTTTTTTTAAGTTTCTATCATGGAATTTCATCAAATTATTCTGTTGACACCATCGAAAAACTAAAGATAATGAGAACGATTATCAATAACAGCGCATGAGTTGTGGTTACGTGGAAACAACAATTCCAACAAAAGCAGAAGCAATATTGCTGGAAAGGGCGCGCGTTTGCGCTCTGGAGGTGCGCGCCTATCCGCGTCTGGATATGTTTAAAGCTTGCCAGCTCATCTCTCTTGAAATTGAGCTGCTAAGCTCAGAAATGCTGGAAATCTTTATCAGATCACTACCGCAGGCCTTCGGGCGGCAGATCACAATTCATCTGCCCGGCACAGCGCGGTTATCGTGGGATGAAAAATGGCTGTTATCCATTGTGAATGCTGTTTCACGGTCCGATTATGACAGTGTCCATTTCCTGATTCAGTCTGTTGTCCGGCAGAAACACCGCCGGGAATTTCTGACAATTGCTTGTGAATTGTGGAAAATTTCAGCGTAATATCATCCAATATTGTATTGTTCCAGTATAGATAGCATCTAGAAATGGGAGACGCTCCGATGGAACAACTCAACTCATCTATCTCAGCAGACAGTCGCCAAGTGATTGCAGACGCTGTTTACCAAGGTGTAAGCGAAACAACGATCACGACAATGCTGGCACAAAATTTTCACTGGAATGTGACCGGTATGGCTTTCGGCCCTTTACACAGCATNTTTCAGGAAATTTACGAGGACCATTTTGAAGCACAGGATGATCTGGCGGAAAGAATGAAAGCTATTGGCTCATATGTGGATGGTAATCTATCCGCAATGGTCAAACAGTCCAAAATTTCTGAATGTGACGGACAGATGTCGGATCAAGACATGATCAAAGTCATGGTTCAGGCCCAGGAAGCATTGGCTTCAACTCTGGCGGGGGCTGGCGATGTTGCCGCAAATCATGGTGACAAGCTGACCGAAGATTTGTGTATCGAACGCGGCTTAAAGCACGAAAAATTCGCATGGATGCTGCGCGCACATCTCAGCTAAACAACTGACAGCGGAACTAAAATTTAGGAGCGGTCAGCTCCTCTTTTTTTGCGCTCATACGCCCCTTGCCAGTGACCATATCCCCCCATTTCTTCCTGCTGAGCGACCAGCATTGCGAAGAAGGCTTCAGTCTGTTTCGGTTTTTTCAATTTCTTTGACATCTCTTTTTGTTTTTTTGTCATTGAACAGCCAATACAATGCCCGTCTCTTTTAAATTTACATACCCCAATACAAGGGCTGTTCTTCTTTGACATCAGCTTAGATCCGTAGACCAGGGTTTAAGATCATTGCCACTTCTTTAGGCACCCGCCAGTCAGGTGTTTCAGGTGTGACGTATTTGTAAAAAGCGCAGGTCGACATGAAGGCTTGCTGCGCTGTTCTTTCCTGAACATTCACCATGCAGGCATAATAGCGCCTGATCGCTTGTTTCTTGAATTCTTCGGAACCGTTCCGGGCCGCACATTCACAATTCTCACACATCTTCTTATCCCCTAGCCCGAATAAATTCACCTCACTATCCCTGCAACTTTTCACAGGTTTGAGGCCCTACCACCCTGTCTCATTAATAATGCGTTGCGCCATCGGCGTGTTATCTGCAATTGTGCTCATTGGCAGCTCGTCCATTTTGAACGTTCCCCATGAAGCCACTTCGTCACTCAGCTTTGCCTTTGGGTTAACCGGATATTCAAAATTCACTTCTGTGTAGATTGTCTGGGCTTCTTCTGATGTCAGCCATTCCAGAAACGCACGGGCCTGATCTTGTTTCTTTGACCCTTTGATGATGCCAGCTGCAGAGATATTCACATGCTGGCCTCTGCCGTCCTGATTGAAAAAGGCTATTTCCATAGCGTCAGCCCATTTTCTCTGTTCAGGCTTGTCTTTGGCGAATTTCATTTTGCCAAAATAATAGGTGTTCATCAGCGCGACATCACATTGGCCGGTGAAGATAGCTTTGGCCTGCGCGCGGTCATTGCCCTGCGGGCGGCGGGCCAGATTATCAACAAAGCCCAAAGTCCAGTTGCGTGCTTCTTGCTCGCCATTATGCGCAATCAGAGAGGCCAGAATCGCCCGATTATAGACATGACTGCCTTTGCGGGAACACACACGGCCCTGCCATTTTGGTGTGGCCAGCTCTTCAATGGTGGTAATGGCGTCTTTACCGACCCGTTCTTTTGATACCGCAATGATCCGCGCCCTCAAGGACAGAGCTGTCCATCTATCTTCAGGATCACGCAAATGAGCCGGTACATGCTGATTCAGGGTATCAGACGCCAGAGGCGCCAGCAGACCGGTATCTGCCAATTCCTTAATCCGGCTGATATCCACAGTCAGAACCAGATCAGCTTTGGTGCGATCCCCTTCAGCCTGCAGACGTGCGGCCAGGCCCTTCGGGGCATAGACGGTCTGAAACGTCACCCCTGTTTTCTTGGTATAGGCCTCAAGGATCGGTTCCAGCAGAAAAGGCTGACGATGTGTATAGATGCCAAGACTGTCTGCCCAGGCTGCGCCGCTGCTGATCACAGACATCAGCACTATCCCGCATATTGTTCTTAACATTGACTGGTTTCCTTTTCCTATTCGGCTGCTGTATTTGACGTAAGACGGTTCCGGCGGAAGTCCATCCGTTTGCGTTTCATCCATGACCACACCATCTGTGCGACCTTGATAAAGGGCAGAGCATACATATGCCCGACCGTTCTGGTATAAAGTTTTGTTTCATCACCAATCCCGAAGTTGAGCGGCTGAGATGCAGAATGCATGAACGAGCCCGCCATCCTGTCCCAAACAGACAGGGCAACACCAAAATTTTTATCAAAATGCCGCTGTTCGCTGGAATGATGCAGATGGTGCTGGGCAGGCGACATCAGAACCCGTTCAAGTGCCGCCGGATAGCGAATGGCAATATGAGAATGACGCAGATTTGAGCCGAGCCCGTGAAACAGAATCACAAAAACATTCACGCCCAACACCGTCAGCAAGCTGATCTGCTGTCCGAACAGGAACAGAAACACAGCAATTGTCACGCCCTGTACAAACGCGCTGCGGAAGGTGAATAAAATACCTTCTATGGGATGTGCCCTGGTCACAGTCAGGGGCGTTAATGTTTCAGCACTGTGATGGAATTTATGGAATTCCCAGAGAATCGGAATTTTGTGCAGAGCAAGATGGATCGCGAATCGCGATAAATCATCAAGCAGAAAAAAGCAAAGCGTAAATAATGTTGCTGACAGCCAGTAAGGCGTATCCCCGAACAAGCCCAACGGCAGCAGATTTTGAAAATGAAGAAACTGGTATAAAGCAGTTGCGATCACAATCTGGGTGATCAGCAAGGGCCTGAAGATCATAAAAAAGACGCGGTTAATCAGGAAACAAACCAAATCCGCACGGCTTGACCGGCTCAGCCAGACAGCAGGCGAAAATATTGTTCTCATTGCGCTTTTCAGATTTTGGCGTTGAAACAGGCAGAGCCAAAGTAAGGCCAAAAAAAAGGCTGAGCATAAATAACCCCAGAACAAACGTTTTTTCGGGTTCAGGAATTGCCCCAGAACATCTGTTTGGAAAAGCTCTATATATTCAGCCATAACGTCAATCCCATCCACAGGGAAGAGTGCACCCTCCCCTGTGGTCAGCCGGTCTTAGTCGTTTTCTGCGCTGTCGCCAGAACCGAGGACTTCTGCCAGATTTGAAATACCAGACAGCTTGTCATTGTTCTTGGCCGCAACGCCGAATTCTTCTTCCATCAGCTTCTGTAGCTTCAGCATATGCACCATATAGCCATCCACATTTGCTTTGGCCATGGTGAAGTTGCCGCTGGCATCAACGCCACTCACCTTAGACGCATTTAAGCTGATATTAGCTGGAGAGACGCCGCCAACAACCGGGCTGAAGCCGATCAGACGGTCGATTCTCACGCCAAGCTCACCAAGATTCTGGCCGCTTGTGTGCAGAGACAGAGCAAATCCCTTCAGCTCACCCCAATGTTTTACATAAGCACGATAGGCTTTTTCATCACCCGGATTTGCCTTCAGCTTTTCCAGATCGCCATAGACACTGCCTGCATATTTAAACACAGCTTCGGCAATCACACGTTCCCAGTTTGAACAGATAATCCGGGCTTTCGCCTTCAGATTTGACCGCTCACCATCGCTGAGGACCTCACCTTTGGCATCTGTGATAATCTGACGACCATCAATAAAGGCCTTTGTGATTGTGTTGTAATAATCTGTCAAACCACCTTTATCGAACCCAGCAGCGTAGTAAGCATGGGCATAATTCATTTCTGACTTCAGATTGACAACACCATCTCCATTGATATCAGCTGCTGCCATATCTTTTTTCTTGGTGATGTCGTAATTCTGGCGGGCAGACAGGGTCACACCATGTGCTGCTGCACCCCAGTATCCAAAGCCTTCATCCCAGGAATGTTCTTTGCCTGTGTAATACGCCCCTTTCTTATAGGGCTTATTATTTGGTTTATTATCTGCTTCCAGCTTTTCATCCAGATAATTGTCGCATGCCTGGTGATAGAACACACCGCCCATGGCGAATTTTGAGACCAGCTGAGCGTAATCATACCCGTGCTTGGCATCATAACCTTTTGGTGATGCAGCTGCTCTTTCAATCATAGAGGCCAGAACTTCCTTGCCGGTCATGTTGCCCGGCCAGCCATTGATCACGCCTTTGTAGGCTTTGCCAGACAAATTCGTTTTTGACACATCATTGATGTTGGTCACATCAACCTTGAATTTGTCGCTTGATTTTGGATCCAGCAGAGCGAGCTCACCATCAGCACCATTAAAATAGGCGTTCAGCACATCAGCAGATGAGCCGCTACCAATTGCTTTTTTCAGGCTGTTATGCAGCAGCTGGCGGCCAACCTGACCAGAATAAGACACAGAATTTGTCTTCTCACCCTGATAACTTTTCAAGGTTACCGGATAGGGGCCATAAACATCACCTGCGAGCGCAGTCCCGGCGCAGAGCGCGCCTGATACCGCAAATGCCGCTAACTTTGCATATTTCATCGGAGTTTCCCTTTCATTTAAGCAATATTGAGAATGATTATCAATATGAATAATGTCTATTTATTGAGAACGATTATCATAGTCAAATAAAAAAGGACCTGCTTGGTCCTCTTTTTAGATCGTGGAACAACTTGTTCCGGCTCACCGTTTCAATGGGGGGTGTTCGCAGTGATAGTCGGTCTGTGGTTCACTGAGACCAAAACGGGTTGTCACACTGCATTTAAAGACACCTTTTTGGTCAATGCTGATCAGTTCCAAGTTTGTTTGTTCGCTTGTGCTGTTGATGATCTGACTATTGAGAATTTGGCCACTTGTTACCCACGTCAACGCATCGCGGCCATTCGCAAAAAGAGAGCCGCTGTCACTGGACCAAATCTCAGCATGCACTGGCGACAAAATAAATGCGGACAATCCGACTGCCAAAATCTTGCCTGAAAAAACCCTGTTCATCCTAGCCATTTTTTCTCCTGCTGAGGTTGTGGGTTGACTCTATATTGATAATGATTATCAATTTCAATATAAATTAGACTAATACAGTCCTATTTCGGTAAAAGTGTTTCTTTATGTGGATAGAGGGGGATATGTCGGTGCCGTTTGACAGCCCAAACGCAAAGCAAAAAAAGCTCTGGCAAATTGACCAAAATATGATGTGTTCTGTGGTTGGTACTTGTCTGTCTATGGAAGAAGCACGCCGGATTGGCCGGAAATTTGGTGCCAAATGTGACGATGAGACACAGCTTGACAGTGTCATCCATTCAATGTTGGTGAGGGATTGTTCAACACAGAATCAGATATCTGTTCATGTGAACAAGGTTCTGAATAAAAAATTTTCCGGCCTTGTGCGTGTATTCCAGAATTTACAGGACTCATCTGCGATCGTTCAGAACTGGCAGAGGCTTTTAAAAGAAGGCTTGATTCCGGGTGCTTATTGGGCAGCTATCTCTCACACCGCACTGACCACAGAAGACAGAACACGCATTTTTTCTGATGTGCATATGCTGTCTCATCTGGTTGGCTCAAGCAACCAGTCCTTGATAAAAAGACTGGTCGAATATGAAAACAGTATCAAAACACTCGAGGCCAGACACGGCAACAGTCAGCGGAAGATGCAACAACATCTGGAAGAACAGGAAACCACAATCGCTCTACTGCGACAAAAAACAGCAGAATTAACCTCTGCTCTCACGCAAAGGCCTGCCGCTACTGCCGCACAAGGTAGCAAACATGTTTGCCACCAGTCAAAGCTGAGGATTTTGCGGCAAAGACACAAACGCCTGGAAGACGAAAAACAGGAGTTACAGACGACAGCTGATGTCAGATTGCGACGGCTGAAAGATGCGGGGCGCAAAATTAAACTGCTGGAGCAAGATTTGCAGTCTTTAGAACAGATAGTTCAAAATCTGGGTTGCTCAGAGCCAGCACAAAAAACAGACACACTAAAATATATGTCCATTTTGTATGTTGGCGGGCTGAACACAACATCAAATGCGATGAAATCATTTGTCAGGAAACTCGGCGGCGAACTTGTCCATCATTTAGGTGGCGCGGGAAAAAAAGAATTGTCAGATCTGCCTGTGCTTGTGGCTAATGCAGATGCTGTGATTGTGCCGATGGATAATGTCAGCCATGCTAGCGCACTGGAAGTGAAACGAGCCTGCAAAAGACTGCAACGGCCGTTCATGCCAATTAAATCTTCTGGTCTTGGCGCCCTGGCAACAGCTCTGTCACAATTCCATGCGGGCTGACGTGATGAGAGGCAGCGTCAATATACTTTGATCTGGATACAGCCGCACTCTGTATTACCGCGCTTTTTGCCAACCACCTCAACACGAAAGCTCTCAACATCATAGCCCATGTTTCCGACGATTTCGCGCATCAGCGCGCCTAACCGCTC
>PBLR01000021.1 GCA_002722385.1 SAR116 cluster bacterium
GGCTCTGGCTCACTGATACCGCAAAACCCCCTGCTGGCCGGGGCGGGCTGGCGGCTGTTCCGGCATTGGCCGGTCTGGCCAGGGCTGTACTTCTGACGGGGCTGACCGCTGTATTGCTGGGGTTTGGCGGGACGGCGCGCGCAGAGCTGGACAAGGCTCTTATCCAGGCAGGCTGGTCTGAATTTACCTTTGAGGACAAGCTGGCGAATCGCTTTGCCCGGCCTGATGGCCACCCGGACGTGATTCAGATCGACACAGATAATTCAGTATCGATTGCTTATCTGCCGTTTACCGCCCGGCCGGTGAATTTAAAACGCACCCCGTATCTGACCTTCAGCTGGCGGCGTCTGGGCCCGGCGGTGGATACAGATCTGACCCAGAAAGGCGGCGATGACCGCACGCTGGCGGTTTATGTGGCCTTTCCCTATCAGCCGGAACGGGCCAGCTTCAAAGAGAGGCTGTTGCGCCCCTTTGTTGAGGCGAGCGAAGGGGCGGATGCCCCCGGCCGGGTGCTGACCTATCTGTGGGGCGGGGGCCAGCGGCGCGGCCGCTGGTTTGAAAACCCCTATACCGGTTCTGCTGGATGGATGCAGATTCTGCAAGTGCCGTCCGATCCGGAACAGGTCTGGTTCAGCCACCAGATTGATGTCCGCGCTGATTTCAAGGATCGATTCGGCTATCCGCCGCCGAACCCCAGCTATATCGCGATTGCCGCTGACAGTGATGACACCAAATCGATGTTTTCCGCTCAGGTCAGAACCCTGGGCTTTTCAGGCTGACAAATCAGCAATTGCGGCTGTGATCGCTGCCGCCATCGCCTCAACCGCCTCATCTGTTTCGCCTGCGGCCTGTACCGCCGGCCCATGGGTGATGGCCCGCGATGCGTTGACCAGCCCGCCTGTATATAAACCTGTGCCCTTATCTTTTATCAGGCCGGACAGGGCGTCTTCTGCGCTCGCCCCTTGGGCACCATAACCGGGGATCAGAAACGGGGCGGCGGGCAGTTGCTGGCGCACCGCTCTGGCTTCTTCAGGACCGGTCGCCCCGACCACAATCCCGACTGAAGACAGCCCGGTTGCAGGGTCAGTCAGCCTGTTCACATAAGGGGCCAGCCCGTCTGCCAGATGGGCCCAGATTGCTTTTCCCTCACTTTGCCTCTGCTGCAGATCAGCAGATCCCTTATTGCTGGTCCTGACCAGAATAAACAGCCCTGACCCGGTCTGTTCTGCCCGGTCAATAAACGGCTCCAGACTGTCAAACCCCAGATAAGGATTGATGGTCAGCGCATCAGACGGGAAGGCGGCCTGCGGGCCCAGCCAGGCCTGCGCGTAGGCTTTGGCGGTGGTGCCGATATCGCCGCGCTTGGCATCCATAATCACCAACAGGCCGCGTCTCTGCGCTTCTGCTGCGGCCTCAGCCAGAATCTGTACGCCCCCCGGGCCATGCTGTTCAAAAAACGCGGCTTGCGGCTTGACCGCGGGCACCCGTCCGGCTGCTGCTTCAATCACGGCAAAAGTGAAGGCACGCAGATGCCGCAGCGCATCTTCAGACCCGGCGGCCTGTCCTGCCCCGCCAAATACAGCCGGCATCAGCCCGGGATGCGCATCAATACCCACACATAAAACCGTTCCTGTGCGGATTAAGGCGTCATTCAGCCTGTCGGCAAAACCGGTGTCATTCTGGCGGGCGGTCATCTGGTCTTAATCCAGGCCAAGGGCTTCACGATAGGTGGTCAGCAGGGTGTCCTGTTCTGCCAGCAGGTCTGAATCCATAGCGCGCAATTTGATGATCTGGCGCATGGTTTTGGGGTCAAAGCCGGAATGTTTGGCTTCAGAATACACATCCCGGATATCGGCCATCAGGGCGCGTTTTTCTTCTTCAAGCCGTTCAACGCGCTCAATATATTGGCGCAGCTGATCTGCACCTTGTGTCGGGGTTACATCCATCTGGGGTCTCATTTTTTGCAACAGGGGTTAAGGGATCTGAACAAACACAACATCAGTCATGAGAGGCGGAAAAAGCTGCTTTCTGGGCCTCTGTTGCTTCGGTCTGGTATTTTTCCCGCCACTCGTCATAAGCCATACCATACAGATAGGCGCGTGCCTCATCTTTGCTGATATCCAGATTGCGTTCCTGACCGGCTTCCTGAACCCAGCGGGACAGGCAGTTCCGGCAGAACCCCGCCAAATTCATCATATCAATATTCTGCACATCTGTTCTGGTCTGCAGATGGTCTCGCAAGGTCCGGAACGCGGCGGCCTGCAACTCAAGTTCTGTTTGCGGATCAAGGTCATTCAGCGTGGTCATGGGCTGTCTCCTCTGGTGGCTGCAGGGCAGAAGCGCGCCTGCCAGGACTGTCGGATGACCGTTATACCATTTAAAGCTGTGAACACAAGCGCTTAAAAAAAAGACTTTAAAAAAACTTTGCTTCAGCTAACTTTCTATTTTATACCTGAACTTCAACAGAAGATGATGTTCTGAAATCAGGGGGCGAAACTGGCGTGATGATGGTCCATGACTGAAGCTCATATCGCGCAGAGCGCGGCAAAATTTGAACGGATCCGGAAAGCCCATCAAAGCGAGGTTGCCGAGGATTATGTGGAGATGATCGCTGATCTGATTGAACAGACCGGCGAAGCCCGCGCGGTTGATCTGGCGTCCCTGTTCGGGGTGACCGCACCGACCGTTAATGCCACTGTGCAACGCCTGCAAAAAGACGGTCTTGTTATTTCCCGCCCCTACCGGTCTATTTTTCTGACCCCTGCTGGCCAGGAACTGGCGGCCTATTGCAAACAGCGCCATCGTATCGTGCGTGATTTTCTGATCGCTATTGGTGTGGATGCTGATGTGGCTGAACAGGATGCTGAAGGGGTGGAACATCACGTCAGTGAAATCACGCTCCAGAAATTTGCTGATTTTGTCGCGGCCAAGGGCTAATCTGCCACCCAGAACCAGACCCGGCGGCTGTCTCTTCTGCTGATCTTCACCTCTGATCTGGCGCCCCCGCTGCGCCAGTCCGCCTCTACCGGCAGATGTGTCGGGGCGCTGTCTGTATCTGTCAGCGCCAGCAAGGGCCGGGCAGAACGCGGGCTCAGCGGATGGCGCCGGTGATAATGATTGCCTGCCCCCGGCCCCAGCCGCGGCAGCACAATCGCCAGCCCCTCACCCTGCAGATGCCCCTGCAGATGCCAATGCAGCAAGGCCGCACTTTCCCGGTCATAGGCAATAATGGTCCTTGCCCCGGTTGTGCGCGCGGCGCTCAGGGTTTGTTCGGCCAGCGCCGGCCAGCCTTTTAAATGCCGGAAGGGGTCAGAAGCCGGGGCAAACGGGCCAAGGCTGCCGGATGCAGATGCAGCGATAAACCCGCTGCAGATCACAAGATTGACCAGCACCGCCAGCTGGCCTGCCCGCCGCATCAGCCTCTGCCGGCTGGCCACAATCATCTGGCTGACCAACAGGATGGCGGCCGGATAGGCAGCAACCGCCCAGTTGGCATTGGCTTCTTTCAGCACCGCCTGAACGGTCATGATCACCAGCACCGGCCAGACAAATAAATGCAGCCACCGGCCAGGCTCACCATGCCCTGCTCTGGCCGTTGTGAAGACCAGCATTACCAGTACAACAGGCCCTGCCACACCCAGCTGTGCCGCCCAGAACGCGGCCGCCCCGCTGAATGAGGCCTGGCTGTCCTGCAGATTGGCATTTTCGCCCAAATGCAGGATGGTCACAAACCCGTTGCTGATATTCCAGACCCAGGTCGGCAGAGAGGTGACAAGCACAGCCATACAAAACACCAGCACCAGCATGACCCGCTGGCGGCCGCGGCGGCTTCTGTCTGTACCCAGAACGGCCAGCACGCCCAGCAGGAAATACAGTCCGGCATATTTGGCCAGCGCCGCCAGCCCGATACAGATACCGCAACAGATGATCCAGCGATAAACATATCTGCTGGCCTGAAGGGCATGGGTAAAACAAAACAGCCCGGCTGACCAGAACAGCAGCATCGGCGTGTCTGTTGACATCACGAAACTGCCCAGGCCCACCGCAGGCAGGCTGGCCCACAAGACCGCGGCCAGCCGTCCGGCTTTTTCTGAAAACACCACAGCCCCGGTCTGCCACAGGATAAGCGCGCTCAGCAGATGCAACACAGGTGCAGCCACCCGCAAGCCGATAATCTGGTCTGCAAAAATCCTATCTGTCAGCGCCAGAATCCAGCCGATCAGCGGGGGTTTGGAATAATAGCCCAATTGCGGTGTCTGGCCCCACAGCCAGTATTGGGCCTCATCCACCCCCGGGCCCAGCGGGCTTACTGTTATGGCGACCAGCCGCACCGCCAGCAGGCCAAGCAACACCGCCCAGACCAGAGGCAAAGTCAGAACCGGGCCAGAGGGCCGAAAGAACAGGGGGTTGGGCATCAGCACATCATCTCAAGGCTTATCCGGATTTCTTATCGCCGCACCTTGTCGAAACAAAGAGCCTGCATTAGGTTTAAGACAGTTTGCGCCTGTCACGCAAGTGGATCAGGGGCGATGTGTTCTGATGGCCTGTTTCGGGGCGGCGGTGGCTGTATCGCCTGCCTGACCAGACCATCGCCAAGAAAGTGAGCAAGACCGATGTCACAGACACCATCCGCACAAGCTGAAGCAGACGAAATTATCGCAGAATTTTCGTTCTTTGATGACTGGGCGGACCGCTACCAGCATCTGATTGATCAAGGCCGCCGCCTGCCTGAGATTCGTGCTGACTGGCGGGATGACGCTCATCTTCTCAAAGGCTGCCAGTCCGTTGTCTATTTCGGCTCAGAAACAGATGAAGCCGGCCTTATCCATTTCAGCGCCTCTTCTGATGCGGCGATTGTACAGGGGCTTATTGCGCTGCTGCTCAGGGTCTATTCTGGTCGCCGCCCGGATGAAATTCTGGCTTTGGATCCGGCCTTTCTGTCTGAAATTGGCCTGGATAAGCATCTTTCGCCTACCCGTAAAAACGGTCTGGCAAGCATGATCGAAGCGATCCGCCATCACGCCCGCGCCGCCTGATCAGGGTGTTGAAACTGTGTCTGGCTGGCGTTCGGCCCGCGGTGTGCGGCCATAGACCTCGCGGTAGCATTTGGAAAAATGAGACGCAGAGACAAACCCGCAGGCCAGCGCAATCGACAGGATAGACATAGAGGTCTGGCGCAACAGATGCCGGGCCCGGGCCAGCCGCAGATTCAAATAATACCGTGTTGGCGTGGTCGACAGATATTTTCTGAACAACCGTTCCAGCTGGCGGGTGGACAGGCTGGCTTTCATCGCCAGTTCGGTCTGTGATAACGGCTCTTCCAGGCCCTGTTCCATCAGCGCCACCACCGCCAGTAATTTCGGGTGCGACACACCAAGGCGTGATCTCAGCTCCATACGCTGGCGGTCACTGGGATCTCTGATCCGGTCATGGATAAACTGGTCAGACACTTGTGCGGCCAGCGACTGGCCATGTACCTGGCCGATCAGATATAAGATCATATCCAATGAGGCGGTCCCGCCGGAACAGGTCACCCGTGTGTCATCAATTTCAAACAGCTCATTGGTGATTTCCAGCAACGGGAATTCTTCGGCCAGCCCGTCAATATTCTCCCAATGGATGGTACAGCGCCGGCCTTCCAGCAGCCCGGCCGCCGCCATCAGATAGGTGCCTGTGCAAATCGCCCCGATAATCGCGCCATTGCGGTCCAGACGGCGGATCATATTCAGCGACTCCTTATCAGAATAGCTCTTCACATCCAGCCCGGCACAGACAAACACCAGCCGGCAGTTCAACAGCATATCCGGGGCGCCATCCACATCCACCACCACACCGTTTGACGCTTCTGTCGGCTGGCCTGACGGGCTGGAAATCACCCAGGAAAACAGCTCGGTGCCTGACATGCGGTTTGCCGCGCGCAAAGGTTCAATGGCTGAGGCAAACGCCAGCATGGAAAAATTTGGTATCAGCAGAAATCCGACGGTCACCGGCCCGGCACTTTTGCTGGCCTGCAACAGATTTCTGATCCTGTCATCCCTCATCGACATCAGCACCTTGAAAAAAATGAAGCGCGCCCCGTTCCTGCGATTCAGCATGACCCAAAAAAAATGTCAAGAATAGCAAAAAAACAGACCTGCGGGCGGTTTTTTGCTAGTCCGCGTCGCCTTGTGCAAATGCGAATAGCACAGACTGAGTCTTAGCTAGCCAGACTTGACCTGACAGATATTTTTTAAGGACCGGACTATGAGAGATATTGATATCGCCAGAGCAGCGACAGCCAGACCGATTCAGGAGGTGGGCAAATCCCTGGCCATTCCTGATAAGGCGCTCAAGCCTTATGGCCATGACAAGGCGAAAATCGATCTGGACTGGATTGAATCACAGCCTGAACGTGATACATCCAATTTGATTCTGGTCACCGCGATTAACCCGACCCCGGCCGGCGAAGGCAAGACCACAACCACGGTTGGACTGGGTGACGGTCTGAACCGGATCGGCAAACAGGCGGTGATGTGTCTTCGTGAACCCTCTCTCGGGCCCTGTTTCGGGATGAAAGGCGGGGCGGCCGGCGGCGGCTATGCTCAGGTGATCCCCATGGAAGATATCAATCTTCATTTCACCGGTGATTTTCACGCCATCACCTCAGCGCATAACCTGCTGTCCGCGATGATCGATAATCATATCTATTGGGGCAATGACTGCGAAATTGATATGCGCCGTGTGGTCTGGCGCCGGGTTCTGGATATGAATGACCGCGCCTTGCGTCACAACGTCGTCTCTATGGGCGGGGTGGCGAACGGTTTCCCGCGCGAATCAGGCTTTGATATTACCGTCGCGTCCGAGATTATGGCGATCTTGTGCCTGGCCACAGATATGGCTGATCTGAAAGCCCGTCTGGGCGCGATTATCATCGGCTATAAGCGCGACAGAACGGCCGTAACCTGTGCCGATATCAAGGCAGATGGCGCCATGACGGTACTCCTGAAAGAAGCCATGCAGCCGAATCTGGTCCAGACTCTTGAACATAACCCGGCCTTTATTCATGGCGGGCCTTTTGCCAATATCGCGCATGGCTGTAATTCTGTCATTGCGACCAAATCAGCGATGAAACTCTCAGATTATGTGGTCACTGAAGCCGGCTTCGGGGCGGATCTGGGCGCTGAAAAATTCTTTGACATTAAATGCCGTAAAGCCGGCCTCTCGCCGAAATGTGTGGTTCTGGTGGCCACTGTCCGGGCACTAAAGATGAATGGCGGTCTGACCAAGGATCAGCTGGGAGCTGAGGATGTAGAGGCGGTTGAAAAAGGCTGTGCCAATCTGCTGCGTCACATTGAAAACATCAAACAGTTCGGCGTGCCTGTGATTGTGGCGATTAACCATTTTGTAACAGACACAGATGCTGAAATTGACGTGATCAGGTCTGAAACCGAACGGATGGGGGTCAAGGCTGTCCGGTGTGAACATTGGGCAAAAGGCTCAGACGGCACACTGGAGCTGGCCGAAGAAGTGGTGAATATCTGCGAGGCAGACGTGGCTCAGTTCGCGCCCTTATATGAAGAGAACCTGCCTCTGTTTGAAAAAATCAGAACCATCGCCACCCGTATTTACCGGGCAGATGATGTGGCCGCCGATATGAAAATCCGCAACCAGCTGCGGGACTGGGAAGCGGCCGGTTTTGGTGATTTGCCTGTCTGTATGGCCAAGACTCAATATTCCTTTTCCACTGATCCGAATCTGCGTGGTGCGCCAACCGGCCATATTGTGCCTGTGCGAGAGGTGCGCTTATCGGCCGGGGCCGGGTTTATTGTGGTGATTTGCGGCGATATCATGACCATGCCGGGTCTGCCACGCGTCCCGGCGGCTGAATCCATCACTCTTGACGAGGCAGGCGAGATCGAAGGCTTGTTCTAGGCCTGCCGGACAGGCTAGTCTCTGGTTTATGAGCTATCGCCCTGCTGAACAGACCATCATCACCTCAGCCCAGAATGCTGAGGTGAAACTGCTGCGGTCCTTACATGATCGCAAATACCGCAAAAAAACCGGCTGGTTTCTGGCGGAAGGCATGCGCATCTGTACCGAAGCTGTGCAGATGGGCTCTGCCCCGGCCCGGCTGGTTTATGCTGCCGGCCGTGAAGATGAACCGGGGCTGGCGGCGCTGATCGCAGCCTGCAAACGCGCCGGCGGGCGCGCCCTGCCGGTGACCGAAAGCCTGCTGAAACGCATCAGCCGCAAAGATAATGCCCAGATGGTGATCGGCGCCTTTGCCCAGAGCTGGACCCGCCTTGACCAGCTTGCCTCACCGGCAGACACAGCCCCACAGGGCTGCTGGATCGCCCTTGACCGGGTCCGTGATCCGGGCAATCTGGGCACCATCATGCGCACCGCGGACGCGGTCGCCGCACAAGGCCTTATCCTGATCGATGACTGCACAGACCCCTATTCGGTTGAGGCGATCAGAGCCTCAATGGGGGCGGTATTTAATGTTGATATCATCCAGACCACGACAGCCGGTTTTGCGGCTTTTGCGCCCGCCTGGCCGGGCCAGATTATCGGCACAGCCCTGCCGGCCAGTGTTGATTACCGCAGCGCGGACTGGGCCCGGCCCTGCATCCTGCTGATGGGAAATGAACAGGCCGGCCTGCCTGACCAGCTCACCGCCCTGTGCACCCAGCTTGTCCGGCTGCCGATGAAGGGCCGCTCAGACAGCCTCAATCTGGCGGTGGCAACAGGCATCTGCCTCTATGAAATGCTGAAAGCCTGACCGCCTCAGCTGGACCATCTGACATATAACGCCTGGCCGATGGCCCGCCCGCCTGGCCGGTCTTCGCGCAAGGCCAGCTCACCGGATTGTATCTCACCACCCAGCCCGTCCAGAACATCTGCAATCGCCGCATGCACGGCTGTGGTGGACATCCGGATCGCATAAAGGGTGGCGATAAACAATAACGGCCGGTCTGACAGCAATGCGCGGCAGCCGGCCAGCAATTCCGGCAGATTCTCATTCACCTGCCAGACCTCACCTTTTGGCCCGCGCCCATATTTCGGCGGGTCCAGCATGATGCCGTCATACTGGTTGCCGCGGCGCTGTTCTCTGGCCACAAACCTTAAGGCATCATCTGTGATAAACCGGATCGGCGCGTCCTCTGATCCAGACAGGGTCCGGTTATCAAAGGCCTGCGCAACCGCTTTTTTGCTGGCGTCCAGATGGGTGACCTCTGCGCCGGCGGCGGCCGCATGCAGGCTGGCCACCCCGGAATAAGCAAACAGGTTCAGTAGCCTCGGCGGCCGGCCTTCTTTTGCGATAAATTCTGCTATCTTCCGGGCGGTCCATTGCCAGTGCGGGGATTGTTCCGGGAAAAAGCCTAAATGGCGGAATGGGGTCGGCAGCGCGCAAAACCGCACCCCTTCAAAGCTCATCTCCCAGGAGGCGGGCAGGGTATCCGAAAGCTGCCACCTCCCCTTATCTTCTGTGTTTCCGGCCACAAACAGGCCATCTGCGGCGGCCCAGTCTGATTCGGGCAGGGCTTTGCCCCACAGCGCCTGCGGCTCTGGCCGGATGAATCTGTACCGGCCGAACTGCTCCAGCTTCTGGCCGTCCCCGCTGTCCAGAAGGCGGTATTCTGTCCAGTCTGTGGGGTACAGATGATATGCATGTAAGGGCTGTTTCTCCATGCATTTTTTTTAAGGCAATTTTTTCAGGCTGACCAACAAAAAAACAGCCCTGAATACGGACAACAGGAACGGGGGGTAAATTTTCTGGTTGACAAATGGCACAATTCTGGCTATAGTTGTATATATTCTTAAAAAACATGCATATTGGTTGTCGCTTCTGGCTCTGGGCCGGGGGCGTTTTTTATATCCGGAGCTGTTCATTTATAGGGATGTTGTCTGGTGTTTTTTTATGAATCTGGTTAGCGTGAACAGATAAAGGGGCGTTTCCTCTTTTGATCATCTCATCAGCTCAGCCGGGGTGCATATATGGACAAGACCGACAGAAAAATCCTTGCTCTTCTGCAGGAAGACGCGGCCCAGCCGATTGCGGATATTGCCCGCAAGATAGGCCTGTCTGTCACCCCCTGTTGGCGGCGGATTCAGAAACTTGAAGAAGACGGCGTTATCCGGGCACGTGTCGCCTTGCTTGAGGCGACAAAAATCGGCCTGGGCATGTCGGTGTTTGTGGCGATCAAAACTGATCAGCATAATGCCGACTGGCTGGCTGAATTTGCCCGCACCATCTCTCAGCGTAAAGAAGTGGTTGAATTTTACCGGATGAGCGGCGAGGTGGATTATCTGTTGCGGGTAGTGGTTCCGGATATGGCGGCCTATGACCGGTTCTACAAAGACCTAATTGCTGACGTCAGGCTGACCGATGTCAGCTCATCTTTTGCGATGGAAGAAATTAAATACACCACCGCTCTGCCTTTGGGTGAGGATCAGATTTAACGGTCCGGACTTAACTGTTCAGAATCTCCAGAACCGGTTGATCTGTGGCCACCCCGCGGACATGGATCTGGTGCCATAACCCGTAAAATAGCAGCCGCCAGGCCAACAGCCCGCCCTTGCCGCCAGCTTGTCTGAACACAGGGGCAACCTCATCAGGGATAACCAGCTCAGATATGGCGTCCAGCCGGGCCACAGCAGCGCCCAGTGCGTTAGCTTCTGATTCAATCCACTGGCCGACAGGTACGGTAAAGCCGCGTTTACGGGCAAAGGGCCGTGCCTCTGGCAAATGCTCATCCAGCCAGGCTTTCAGGGCATATTTGCCTTGTTTGCCGCTGAGCTTCTGATCGAAAGGAAGGTGAAACCCATAAACAGATAACATCTTGTCAATAAACGGTGTGCGCCCTTCCAGGCTGTTATGCATCAGACATCTGTCCAGCTTGACCAAAAGATTGTCAGGCAGCCAGCTTTCAATATCATAAGCCTGCAAGGTCTGTAGGGCGGCGGCCCTGTCACTCAGACGGCTTGTCCAGGGTGGCAGCCTGCTGTCTTGCCGGGCCAGATCAGCTGTCAGCTCACGGGCGAGGTCCGGGCGCAGCAGGCCCGCGTTCAGCGCGGGGCCGGCCCGGTTCGCGAATTTGGCCCCGATCAGCCGCAGGCCGGCCCGGTAACGGCCATAACCGGCAAAAAATTCATCTCCGCCTTCGCCGCATAAGACCACTTTGACATCCTGTCTTGCCCGTTTGGCCAGCGCAAAGCTGGGCAGAATGGCGTAATCGGCAACCGGTTCATCCATTGCCGCAACCGCCGCCCCGCATTCGGAAAAAAACCTGTTGCGGTCATAGACCACATCAATGAACGCGGCCCCTGTCTGTCTGGCAAGCAGGCGGGCCAGCTCTGTTTCATCAGCAACCTGTTCACTGTCAAACCGGGCGGTATAGGCCAGAAGCTTGGGCGTATGTTCGGCAATCTGTCCGTCCTGCCTCAGCCGGGCCATCATCGCCAGCAGCACAGATGAATCCACCCCGCCGGACAGAAACAGCCCGAACGGCACATCTGACATCTGATGCGCCTCAACACTGTTATGGATATGGCTGTCCAGCTCTGCCGGGTCTGACGGCGGGCAGGGCCGGTCCAGGGGTCTGTGCCGGTGGCGGCCGGTAATCTCTCCTGCTGTGATCACCAGCCTCTCACCCGGGGCCAGCCGTTCAATCCCTTTAAAAGGGGTGACCGGATGCGGGGCGAACTGCTTGTCCAGCACATAGGCTGCACAATGCTGGTCTGGGTCTGGGCTGCCCAGGCCAATCCTGCGCAGCGCGGTCATCTCTGAGGCGAAATACACCCCTGTGTCATGCACACAGTAATATAAAGGCTTGATCCCGAACATATCGCGGACCAGGCTGCCTTCATCTCTGGCCTCATCATAAAGGGCGGCGGCAAACATCCCGCGCGGCGCGGTGACCAGCTCTTGCTTGCGGGCCAGCCACAGCGGCAGCAGCACCTCACAGTCTGACCGGCTCTGGAAGGCAAACCCGCCCTCCAGCTCAGCGCGCAAGGCCTGATGATTGTAAATCTCGCCATTGGCGACCAGCAGGGCGGTCCCGCCAGGGCGTTTGGCAACAAAGGGCTGGCGCCCGCCGGCAAGGTCAATGATCGCCAGGCGGGTCTGGGTAAATCCGGCCCGGCCCGCCCGCGCGCTTTCCTGACCATCAGGCCCGCGGTGATGCAGGCAGGACTGCATCTGCTCAAGGCAGCCTGCCAGCGGCTGTGCATCTGGTTTTAAAAAATAACCGGCAATACCGCACATATCAGGCCACCTTGTTCAGATAGGAAATCCAGTCCGCAACCACCTGATCTGGGTGGAACCGGGCGGCCCATTCGCGGTAACCGGCCTCTGCCAGCTCTGCTCTGATGGCCGGCTTTTGGGCCAGCTCACCTATCGCCCCGGCCAGGGCTCTGCTGTCATTCACCGGCACAATCATGCCGGTCTGGGTCTGGCTGGTATTGATATATTCAACCGCCCCTTGCGAAGCGGTGGCGATCACCGGCCGGTGACAGGCAAAGGCTTCGGCAATCACATTGCCGAACGGTTCATGCCGGGACGGGCAGATAAAGATATCGGCGGCCCTGATAACGGCCTGAGGGCTGTCCTGCCAGCCCAGAAAGGAGACATGATTACCCACGCCCAGCTGTTCGGCCAGCTGGATCAGCCGGTCTTGTTCAGGCCCGGTTCCGGCCAGCAACAGATGCACATCACGGCACTGGCCAAGGGCCGCCAAAAGCGTATCAAACCCTTTATTGGGGTGCAGGCGGCCCAGCGCAGCAAGAACAATTTTGTCTTTTGCCTCTGCCGGACGGGGAACCGGGGTCACCTCTGCCCCGTCAGGGACAAAATTCACCTGATGATGGACTTTGTGTGCGGGCACACCTTCACTGATCAGGTAATCAGCAATGCCTTGTGTATTGGCGACCAGATGATCACAGCCTGAGTAATATTTCAGATTGTAATAACCGCCCAGCCTGGCGACATGAACAAATTTTCCTTTCGGGGCCAGCTGGGTCGCCCGGTTCATCCAGGTCAGCAGGATATCCGCGCCGGCCTGTTTGATCAGCTGTTTATACCGCAGCCGCTGCAGTGGCGCTGTCAGCGGGCTGTAAGAAGAGCTGTGCACCATCAGCCCGGCCTCTGACAGGCGGGCAATGCGCGCGGCGTGCGGCTTGATACAGATTTGCTGGCTGACCCCGGCCTGATGAAAGGCGATGGCGAGACGTTCAAAAAACAGCTCTGCGCCGCCGACATCTGCGCCCGCCATCATCTGAAACAAAGTAAATTGAGCAGGAGGACAAATCATCAGATAGCGTTCATACCAAAACACCAGACCGGCTGGAAGGAAACAGGATAAGGCTGGTCAGAGCTGGACATAGGTGGCTTTCACTTCTGTATAGGCTTCCAACGCATAGACAGACCCTTCACGCCCGAACCCTGATTGTTTAGAGCCGCCAAACGGCAGCCCGGGCGGGATCAGATTATAGTTGTTGATCCACACATTGCCTGCCTGCAGCTGGTCCGCCACCCGGTGTGCCCGGCTCAGGTCACTGGTGATGATCCCGGCGCCCAGGCCAAATTCTGTATCATTTGCTCTGGCAATGGCGTCTTGCTCATCAGAAAATCTCAGCACAGACATCACCGGCCCGAAAATCTCTTCTCGTACGCAGGCCATATCATCTGTGCAATTGCCCAGGATGGTGGGAGAGATGAAATAGCCGCCCTCACACCCGTCTGGCCTGACCTGCTCACCGCCTGTCAGCACGGTTGCGCCCTCTTGTCTGGCCCGCTCAATATGGCCAAGAACAGTGTTCATATGGGGTTCCGAAATCAGCGCCCCGATTTGGGTGTGCGGCTTCATCGGATCGCCGATTTGCATTTCAGCTGCTTTGGCTGTCACCGCCTGTATGAAGGCCTCAGCAATGCTGTCCTCTACAAACACGCGGGTGGCGTTTGAACACACCTCACCGGCGGTATAGAAATTGGCATCCAGCGCGGTCTGTACTGCAAGGTCAAAATCACCATCTGCAAACACCAATAAAGGGGCTTTGCCGCCCAGCTCAAGGGTGATTTTTTTCAGACTGGCGGCGGACTGGGCCAGAATCAGGCGGCCTGTATCCACCCCGCCTGTCAGCGAAATTTTGGCGATTCCTTTATGCGCACAAATTGCCTGACCAATGTCATGATCGCCATGGATGACCTGAAACAGCCCGTCTGGCAGGCCGGCATTCTGAAATATCTCGGCCAGCGCATTGGCGGTCAGCGGGGTTTCTTCTGACGGCTTCAGGATAAAGGCATTTCCGGCGGCCAGCGCCGGGGCAGCTTTCCAGCAGGCCACCTGAACCGGATAATTCCAGGCCCCGATACCGGCACAGACGCCCAAAGGCACACGCTGGGTATAACCAATAGCATCTGGCCAGCGATGAGAGGTACCGTGATAGGTCGCACATAAGCTGGCAAAAAATTCAAAGGCTTCTGCACCAGACGGCACATCCGCACTGACCGCTTCTGCATAGACCTTGCCGACATCCTGAACCTCTAATGCGGACAGCTCTTCATTATGCTGATGCAACGCCCTGGCAATCCGGCCCAGAATGCGGGCCCGGTCATGTGCCGCCATATGCGCCCATTCGCGCTGGGCGGCCTGTGCATGGCGCACCGCCTCATCCAGCATCTGTGGTGTGGCGGGCTGGATATGCGCGATCACCTCGCCTGTTACGGGGTAACGCTTTTCAAAAACAGGCAAATCGCTGGCAGTCTTTTGGCCATTAATGACAGACATGATGATGTTCATGACGGCCTCTCCTGATGCTCAGATGTGCAGATCAATTTGGTGCTTTTATTTTTGGCTTGCCAGCGTTCATTAAACAAGACAATTCTTGATCTGAAGCGACAAGCTTTAAGGTGTGATGAAAGACAAAAAGGGGGGAAGGACGATGTCCGGCATTCAGCTTGACGAAGCGCAAGCCCGTGTTCAGATGGCGGCCCTGTTCCGGCTGGCGGCCAGAGAAGGCCTGCATGAAGGCATTTCAAATCATTTCAGCTATGCGGTCTCAGAAGATGGCCAGCAATTTCTGATGAACCCTTATGGGATTCATTTCTCGCAGATCAAAGCCAGCGATTTGATGTTGTTTGACACCAGCTCGCCACCTGATCTGCAGGACAGCCGCGTGGATATCACTGCCTGGTCTATTCATGGGGCGATGCATCAGGCCAATCCGGCGGCGCGTTGTCTTGTGCATCTGCACCCTCATTATGCCACTGCTCTGGTCAGCCTTGAAAACCCTGACCTGCCGCCGATTGATCAGACCACCGCCCGTTTTTATAACCGTCTGGCCTGGGATGACGGGTTTGACGGGATGGGCATCGGGGATGAAGGGCTCAGGCTGGCGGGCCAGCTGGGCAATCATAACTGCATGATGATGGGCAGCCACGGCATTCTGGTGGCCGCAGATACACCTGGTCTGGCCTGGGATCTGGCTTATCATCTGGAACGCGCGGCCAAAACCTATATCACCGCGCTCTCCACAGGGCGGCCGGTAAATCTGCTTGACCAAGCGACGGCTGAAAAAACCGCACGCCAGTGGGAAGATTATGATCAGACCACCGGCAATCATCAGATTCATCTCGATGCGATGATGGCGGTTCTGGATGCAGAAGATAACAGCTACAGACACTAGCATCTCAGCCGTTATCTCTCAGAACAAGGCTGCCTCGCCCGCCTCTGTAAGCATGTGAACAAGACCAGTGGATGAAGAAGATTATGGATGAATTTGTGATTAACGCTGCCTCACCTGCTATCGTCACCAATCAGGGTTTGGAACAGGCGGTCTCGTTCTTTTCTGAACAGACCTGCCGTCATCTGCTGGTGCTGGCAGATCCTTACATGGTGCAGATCGGCCTTGCAGACGCCCTGAAGAAACTGGCCGGAACCAAACTGTCAGTCACGCTGTTCAGCGACTTTCAGGGCGAACCGAAAATCGGCTCGACACAAAAGGCTGTGGATCTGGCCAGGGCCGCCGGCGCAGATGCGGTTCTAGGGATTGGCGGCGGCTCTGCACTGGATATGGCCAAGATTGTGAAAACCTGTCTGAATGGGGGCCAGGATGTCAGCCATTATCTGATGCAGGCCAACCCGTTGCCGGAAAACCGCGATGTGCTCTGTGTGGTGATCCCGACTACAGCCGGGACCGGCTCAGAAGCCTCAGGGACCAATATCATTACTTTGGAAAATGGTCATAAAGGCTGGGTCTGGGGCCCGCAGACAAAACCTGATCTGGTGATCCTTGACCCTGGCCTGACTGTGTCTCTGCCGCCTGATCTGACCGCCTGGACAGGGATGGATGCGCTTGTGCATGCGTTTGAAGCAGCAACCAATCATTATACCCACCCCGGGGCACAGCTTTATGCGCATGAAGCGTTGCGGATCTGCCGGACCTCTCTGCCGCTGGCGGTTCAGGTGCCTGAAAGCCTGTCTGTCCGCCGCGATATGCTTCTGGCCAGCTATTATGCGGGCCGGGCAATTGATATGGTGTCCTGTTCGATTGCCCATGCCCTCAGCCATGCGCTGGCCTCATTGGGCCCGATTCATCATGGTCTGGCCACTGCCCTTGGCTTTGAGGCCAGCCTGCCTTTTGTGGTCGCAGCAGATACAAATAATATGCGCAGCGCGGCCTGGGCGTTCGGTGTATTTCATCTTGCCGATTTGCCTGACATTGTGTCTGGCTTCATGACAGAGCTGAACATCAGCCGGGCCCTGCCGCCGGCCTTTGCGGACAAGACAGCTGATGATTTACTGGCGGTTCTGCTGGCCGAAGAAATGCAGCCTATGCGCCAGGCCTGCCGCGTCTGGGCTGAAGAGGCAGACCTGGCCTCATTCGCCGCCACCTTGTTTGACCCCGAGCGGGCGGCGGCCTGACCAATCTGTCTGCCGCATCCTGAAGGCATGTCGGAAACAAAGCCTTAAGAGGCTGAATTACGCTATTCAGCAGGCCTGTCAGGCGCAGTCTTAAGGTAAAGTCGGNTAATTTTTTTGGCAGACAGACAGCACCACAGGGGCGGGGAATTATGGCTAGGCGAGGGGCGCGGCGGGCACGCAGCGATAAACAGGACGGCGCGGACAGCACACAGGCGATAAACCAGCAACCCTTTTTTTTCACCCGCAGCCCCTTTGCCCCGCTGCAGCCACTGAGCACAGATCAGCTTGAGGCCATTCACCAGGCCTCAATGACGATGCTGGAACAGACAGGTGTTGAGGTGAACAGCGCGCGGGCACGCCAGCTCTATAAACAGGCCGGGGCTGAGGTGGATGAGGCCAGCCAGATTGTGCGGCTGTCTGAACAGCTGATAACTGAATTGCTGGCCACCGCCCCGTCTGAATTTGTGCTGACGCCGACCAATGCTGACCGGGCGATGATAATTGGTGGCAATCATATTCATTTCGGCATGGTGTCCGGGGCGCCGAATGTGCATTGCGCTGTCAAAGGGCGGCGGCCGGGCAATTTTGAAGATTACCAGAATTTTATCAAGCTGGGGCAGTCTTTTAATGTGCTTCATTTTTTCGGTAACCAGACGCTGGCGCCGAATGATCTGGCTGTGAATACACGTCATCTGGACACCACTTTTGTCAATCTGACCTGTGCAGATAAAGTGTTTCTGACCATGTCTATCGGAGCAACACGGGTACGTGATACCGCAACCATGCTGGCAATTGCGCGCGGGCTGACGCTGGAAGAACTGGCCGCCTCGCCCAGCTGTATCACCAATGTGAACATCAACAGCCCGCGCAAATTTGACACAGAAATGTCAGATGCGCTGATAACGCTGGCTGAACTGGGCCAGGCGGTTGTGGTGACGCCCTTTACCCTGATGGGGGCGATGGCCCCGGTGACCTTGGCAGGCGCGCTGGCCCAGCAGAATGCCGAAGCCCTGCTTGGGGTCTGCCTGACCCAGATTGTGCGCAAAGGCGCGCCGGTGGTTTATGGCGGCTTTACCAGCAATGTGGATATGAAATCAGGGGCCCCTGCGTTCGGGACACCTGAAAATGCGCGTGCCAATATGGCCGGCGGCCAGCTGGCCAGACGATATGGTCTGCCTTACCGGACCAGTGCCTGTTCAGCCTCTAATGCGGTGGATGCCCAGGCGGTGTGGGAAACTCAGATGGCTCTATGGGGGGCGGTGTCCGGCCATGGCAATCTGATCTATCACGCTGCCGGCTGGGGTGAAGGCGGGCTGGTTGCTTCTTATGAAAAGCTGGTGGTGGATTGCGAGATGCTGCAGGCCATGTCCTCACTGTTGCGGCCGGTTGAATTTACAGATGATGATCTGGGTCTGTCTGCACAGGATGAAGTCGCGCCAGGCGGTCATTTCTTCGGAGCTGATCATACTATGTCTCGCTATAAAGAGGCGTTCTATCCGCCCTTTTTGTCTGACTGGACCAATAATCAGGCCTGGGAAGCTGCAGGTGGCCAGCATGCGGAAGACAGAGCCACAGCTGTCTGGCAGCAGATGCTGGAAGCCTATCAGCCGCCCGGCCTTGCCCAAGACCGGGTTGAGGCGCTGGCTGCTTATGTTGCCAAACGAAAAGAAGAGATCGGCTCAACTGAGCTGTAAGACAGGGCCATAACAGATGACAGCCACCACCCCGCCTCTTCATCTTCTGATTGTTGAGGGCAATCATGAAGGCCTTGTCAGCAGATCAGCTGATGGCGGGCCATATGGTGCAGCAGAACGTTATGCTGAAACCCTCAGCGCGTTGGCCCCGGAACTGAAGGTCCAGATCAGCCGCCCTCATTTTACAGCTGATCCGGCTCCTGCCCCGGACTGGGCGGTGCTGGATGGGGTTGTGTTTACAGGGGCAGGTGTGTCCTGGGCAGCGGATATGGCTGCGGCCCGGCCGGCGCAAAAGCTGATGGAACAGGCCTTTTCATTCGGCCTGCCTGTATTTGGCTCATGTTATGGGATGCAGTTAGGTGTCGCTGTTCTGGGCGGGAGGATGCAGGCCAATCCGGCCGGGGTAGAGCTGGCGGTCGCCCGCCAGATCACGCTCACAGATGCGGGCCGGGACCACAGGCTGTACCGGGCCAAACCAGCCATATTTGATGCGCTATGCATGCACCGCGATGATGTCAGCACATTGCCGCAGTCTCTGGTTTGTTTGGCCGCAAATGAGCATTGTGCGGTTCAGGCGGTCACCAGCCAGACCGCGGCCGAAGAGACATTTTCAGGTGTCCAATATCATCCTGAATTACGGTTTGCGGATATTGCGGGATTTCTGCGGCGGGCAGATGTTGACGGCTTCAGCCAGCCGGTTCAGTTCAGTGGGGCCGGGCCAGGGTTGACAGCTGATCAGGATCAGATGGTTGCTGATTTCCAGACCCTTGACAGCGCGCCTGAAACCGAAACATTGTTAGCAAAATATCAGATTGGCTCAGATATAACCGACCGCCGGATTCATGAAACAGAGCTTTCAAACTGGCTGTCTGATCTGGCGACACACAAAGAATAAAACTATGGGGGAACACAGATATGGCGGCCTATTGGATTGTGCGGGTAAATGTGCTGGATGCAGACAAGCTGCAGGCTTATGCCCCTCTGGCCGCAGCGGCGGTAGAGGCATATGGAGGGCATTATCTGGCCAGAGGCGGGGCGAGCGAGACAACTGAAGGCAGCGATTATGCACGGAATGTGATTGTGTGCTGGCCGGATATGGCCACCGCCCAGACTGCTTATCACAGCCCTGAATATGCTCACGCCAGAGAAGTTCTGGGTGATGGGGCAGACAGGCTGTTTGTGATTGTTGACGGTTTGCCGGCGTAAAACAGGCCTTATGAGCTGTTGTGCGGGCGGCGCAGAATCAGCCAGACCAGCCCTGATCCCAGGCCCATCGCGGCCAGTGTGGCGGACCAGGCAAACAGGATCATCTCGCCACCGGACAGATCAAGAACCAGACCGGTTGCCGGCGCGCCGAGGGCAGAACCGCAAAAGCCTATCATGGAATGGACCGCCAGTGTTGCGCCTCTGTCTTCTGTGCGGGCTTTTGATACAGTTCCGGTGGTCAGAGAGGCTGAATCAAACATGATGGTGATGTTGTACAGCCCCGCACAGATCAGCACAGCGGTGAAATTCACATAGCCGGACAGGCTGAAGATCAGCGCCATCAAAAATGAGGCCAGACCAAAGCGGGAAATCATTTTCGCCCGGCCATTGGCCAGACACAGCTTGGCCCCGTAAACAGAGGCGACCATCCCCATCAGGGCCATCAATGAGATCAGCCCGGACAGCCAGGCAGAGGACAGCTCTATCTGATAATAACTTGCTGCAAAAATAAGATAGGCAAACAGCCAGCCGCGAAAGGCGAATAATTCAAAATTATGCGCCCCATATGAACAAATATAACGCATCGCGGCGGCGTTTTGAAACGCAGGCCGGAAATCAAGCGGGTGACGGCGCGGCTGATCTGCCTGTTTTGCAATAGGGGCAGGGCGGACAAACAGGCCAACCAGCCCGCCGGCAACAAGGCTGCCTGCGGTGGCACAGAAAAAGGCCGTCTGCCAGTCCGCATGGGTGTACAGCCAGCCCATCACAAAAAAGGACAGCCCTGTGCCAATCCCGAACGCAGAGGTGTAGTAAGGCAATAACCTCAGCCTGTCCGTGTCATTCAGCCTGGCATTCAGGATCTGAAGCCCGGGCATATAGGTCCCTGCCAGACCTGCCCCGACCAGCCCCCAGCTCAAGGCCGCGCTCCAGAACCCGTTCGCAAGCAGGGCAAAACACAGCGCGCCAACAGCTGCTATAAGACAGGAGAACAAATAGATATTCTTGGCATCAAACCGGTCTGTAAGCCCGACCAGAACAGGTGTTGCACAGACATAGCCAATGAAATAGGCCCCGCTGACCCAGCCAGTTGAAAAATTCGACAGCCCCCATAAAGGCTGCAGCTTGACAAGGAACAGAGGCCAGGCCGCAAAACTGAGCATGCTGACGGCCTCCGCCAGACACACTATGGCAAGCAGCGCATAAGGCTTGTCTGTAAGCTGAAAAAACGGAACGAGAAACAGGTGACCACGGCTCATTGTGCCTACACTATAGGAATTTGTGCAGAGCCTGTATAGGCTAAAGCTGTGCGCCTGATATATGGTTTGTGCGGTCATGAACTGTTTTGGATTTGTGTCTTTTTGTCTGCTCTGGGAACATTAAAAGTAATTCTGGCTCTTCTCTGCTGGGCCATGTCGTTGCCGTTACTGTTGATCCAGCCGACCGCTCAGGGATTCACCGATGCGGCCCTGCTGACATTTTTGGCTATTCTGCTTTTGTCTATGGTCCGTCTGCGGCGGCAGTCTTTGTTGATTTTGCTGGCGTTGATGGCAATCGGCTGGCTGATCCTGCCCCAGCTTCCCTCTGTTGGTCAGCTGCGCCAGGCCGGCTCATTCGTGCTGATTTTTGCATGTCTTTTGCCGACCTTGACCCTGGTCAGGGCCACTGCGCTGACAATGCCGTCAGTGCTGGATACACAAACCCGTCTGGGCCAGCT
>PBLR01000022.1 GCA_002722385.1 SAR116 cluster bacterium
CCAGCTGAGCTACGGGTGCATCTCATAGAGTGAGGGTGTTTTAGATGATTTCCGCCTTGGTGACAACTTTTTTACAAAAAATGTCTATGCCTATGGCCCCTCATTGCCGCTGGTCAGCTGCAGGAAAATATCTTCTAAATCCGGCTCATCAGTACTGACATCACCGATTTTGATCTTATGCTGGCTGAATTGGGCGAGGATATCGCCTGTGGTCATTTCATTTGGGTTAAACCTGATCTTCAGGCCTGTTTGCGTGCGTACCGGGCCAAGCCGGGCAATCTCCTCAGGCAGTGTGTCTGGCCAGCCGCCGGGCAGCTGAACGCTCAGGTCCTTTTGCGCGGCAGAACGAAGCAGATCTGTTTTGGGTGATGAGGTGATAATCTGGCCATGATTCAGAATGGCGACATGATCACATAAAGCCTCGGCCTCTTCCAGATAATGTGTGGTCAGCACAATGGTGACGCCGCCTTCATTCAGGGCACGGATTGTCTCCCACAGCCGCTGGCGCAAGGCCACATCCACGCCGGCGGTCGGCTCATCCAGAACCAGAACAGGCGGCTGGTGGACCATCGCCTTGCCGACCAGCAGGCGCCTGCGCATGCCGCCTGAAAGTGTGCGGGCATAGGCATTGGCCTGTTCGGTCAGGCCGACGGTTTCCAGAATCGCATCAACATCACGTTCTGAAGCTGGCACGCCATACAGGCCGGCGGTGAAATGAAGCAACTCCCGCGGGGTGAAATAAACATCAATATTCAGCTCCTGCGGCACAATGCCGATATTGGCCCGGGCCTGACGCGGGTACTGATCAAGGTCTGTGCCCCAGACCGTAACGGCGCCGCTGGTCTTCACCACCGTGCCGCCAAGAATATTGATAAAGGTGGATTTGCCAGCCCCATTCGGCCCCAACAGGCCGAATATACCGCCTTTCGGAACATTAAGGTCGATGCCGCTCAGCGCCTGTTTCGGGCCGGTGGCTGATGGGCCCTTATAGGTTTTGACAACATTGCGAGCGGTAATCGCCATCTCGGTGTTGGTGTCGGTACTTTGCCAGGTAAAGCTGAGCGGGGCGGAGGTCATGGATTATGGCTTCTTTTCAGGGCGGATATGAGACGACAGAATATGTATATAATTATAAGAACAACTGCGAGAAAAAACCAATCAACAAAGCGGATTGTGAAACACGGATTGTGATTTGATCTGGCTGAAGACAATAGGGTATAACCAAGAAGACGGGGACAGGCTGTATCCTCACCGGTTAAGGGGGTGCTGTCCTCCTGCCTGTTTATCCGCAGCTTTAATGGACAAGGGGAGACCACCAGACGATGTCAGCACACCACACCACATCAGAGCCGCAGTCACAACAAAGCACGTTTGGCGAAGTCTCTCACGTGCCTGCCGGCACCAGCCGGGTCAGTTGTGATGGCGGCGGCGGGGCCCTCGGCCATCCCCAGATCTGGCTGACCCTGACCACCGGGCCAGGCGGTGCGGCACAGGCCACCTGCCCGTATTGTTCACGCCAGTTTATCAGCTCGTAATGGGTGCCCCGGCAATGCTATCTTCAGAATCTGAGACAGTGGCCAGATGAACGAGATGTCTTCAGACAGGCTTATCCTTGTTGATGGCTCAGGCTATATTTTCCGCGCCTTTCACGGGCTACCGATGATGACACGCCCGGACGGCACACCCATTAATGCTGTGTTTGGGTTCACCAAAATGCTGCTCAAGCTGATGGCAGATTTGAATCCGTCTCATGTGGCGGTTATTTTTGATGCGGGGCGGGTCACGTTCCGGAACGATATTTACGCTGACTATAAAGCCAACAGATCAGACCCGCCTGAAGAGCTGGTGCCCCAGTTTCCGCTGGTGCGCGATGCGGCTGAGGCGATGAGCCTGCCTGTTCTTGAGATGCCCGGCTTTGAAGCAGATGACCTGATTGCATCATTTGCAAAACAGGCCGAACAGCAAAACCAGCCTTGTTTGATTGTGTCTTCTGATAAAGACCTGATGCAATTGGTGCGCGGGTCTGTGACCATGCTGGATCCGATGAAGAACAGGCCGATAGGCGCCCCGGAGGTGATGGAAAAATTTGGGGTAAGCCCAGATAGGGTTGTTGATGTTCAGTCTCTGGCCGGTGATTCAACAGATAATGTGCCAGGTGTGCCCGGTATCGGCATCAAGACAGCGGCTGAATTGATTAACCAGTTTGGTGATCTGGACATCTTGCTGAGCAATGCGGAAACCATTAAACAGCCGAAACGGCGCGAAAATCTGATCACCTATGCTGAGCAGGCCCGCATCTCGCGCCAGCTGGTTCAGCTGAAAGATGATGTTGACCTGCCGTTGAGCATTGAAGAGCTGAAAACACCTGAGCGAGATCAAGACAGGTTGATGACGTTTCTGGCTGAGCAGGGGTTTAAATCTCTGATTGCCAGCCTGGGCGGCAATATGCCAGCAGGGGCAGATAAGCCACAATCTGGCCAGACCCCGGCGGCTGGCAGCACAGCGGCTCAGGATATTCTGCCGCCTGTTGTTGAGCAAACCGATTATCAGCTTGTGACCACGGTTGAGGGGTTGGAGGCCTGGCTTGATGAGGCGCGCCATCAAGGGTTTGTGGCGATTGATACAGAGACCAGCAGCCTGAACGCAGCGGCGGCTGAGCTGGTGGGTGTGGCGTTGGCGACGGCCCCTGGAAAGGCCTGTTATATTCCTCTCCGGCACCGGTTGCCTGCGGCTGATAGCGGCCAGCAACAAGGTCTTGATTTCGACAGTGACCTGCCTGAAAAAGCACCAGAACATCAGCTTGAGCAGATAGATATTGAGGTTGCGCTGTCGAAGCTGAAGGATTTATGTGTCGACAGTTCTGTTCTGAAAATCGGTCATAATCTGAAATATGATGCGCATATTTTCCTGCATGAAGGCAATGGCGGGTTTTCGCTCACCTCAGTCGATGACACGATGTGCCTGTCTTATGTTTTGGATGCAGGCCGGACTGACCGGCATGGGCTTGATCATCTGGCGTCAAACCTGCTCCAGGTCACAACGATCAAATATGAAGAGGTATGTGGTAAAGGGACAAAACAGATTCCCTTCGCTGAGGTCGATCTGCAGCAGGCTTGTGCCTATGCCGCAGAAGATGCGGATATCACCCTGCGTTTGTGGATGATGCTGAAGCCGCGTCTGGCGCGTGAAGGTATGGCCCCTGTTTATGAACGTCTTGAACGGCCCCTGATTCCCGTTCTGGCAAAGATGGAAGCCACAGGTATCGCGGTTGACCAGAGCATTTTAAAGCGCCTGTCAGCTGATTTTGCGGTTCGTATTGCTGATCTGGAAGCTGAAATTCATCACCAGGCCGGAGAGCCATTTAATGTGGCGTCCCCGAAACAGCTGGGTGAGGTTCTGTTTGAAAAGCTGGGGCTGGAAGGCGGCAAGAAATCAAAGACAGGGGCGTTTTCAACAGGTGCGGATGTGCTGGAAGAGCTGGCCGCAAACGGCGTTGAAATTGCGAAATCCGTGCTGGATTACAGACAACTGGCCAAATTGAAATCAACCTACACAGATGCGCTGACCAAATCTGTGAATTCGCGCACCGGGCGGGTACATACCTCTTTTTCCATGGTCGGGGCGTCCACAGGCCGGCTGTCCTCGTCAGATCCGAATCTACAGAATATCCCTATCCGGACCGCAGAGGGCCGCCAGATCAGAACCGCCTTTGTGGCCAAACCTGGCTGCAAGCTGATCTCGGCTGATTACAGCCAGATTGAACTGCGTCTTGTCGCTCATGTTGCTGAAGAAGCCAGCATGATTAAAGCGTTTAAAGACGGTGTTGATATTCATGCGCAGACCGCAGCAGAAGTGTTCGGGGTGCCGCTTGAGATTATGGATTCTGAAACAAGGCGGCGGGCAAAAGCGATTAATTTCGGAATTATCTATGGCATTTCAGGCTTTGGTCTGTCCAGACAATTGTCGGTACCGCAAGGCGAAGCACGAGACTATATCAAAGCCTATTTGGACCGTTTTCCAGGCATAAAATCCTATATGGATGACGCCAAACAATTTGCCCGTGACCACCAGTTTGTGGAAACGCTGTTCGGCAGGCGCATTCATATTCCCCAAATCGCTGAAAAGGCCCCGGCTATGCGCGGCTTTGCTGAACGCCAGGCGATTAACGCGCCTATTCAAGGCAGTGCGGCTGATATCATCAAGCGGGCGATGTGCCGCCTGCCGGCTGCTCTTGATGCTGAACATCTGGAGGCGGTGATGCTGCTTCAGGTTCATGATGAGCTGATTTTTGAGGTCCCTGATGAGCAGGCAGACAGGGCAGTGGCTGTGATCACTTCTGTTATGGAACAGGCAGCTGATCCTGTGGTCAGCTTGAAGGTGCCGCTGATTGCTGAAGCCGGTATCGCGGCAAGCTGGTCTGACGCACATTAGGCTCTAGGCGTTTTGCGGTCTGCCTTATTTTTGCCTTGTAAAGGCCGCAGTTTGAGCGCGAACGTCAGCAGAATGCAAACAGTCAGTAATCAAACGCAAGACCAGAATGTAAAGAGGATGGCATGGTAACAAGACTGGCTTTGGTCGATGATGACCAGAACATCTTAACCTCTGTTGCCCTGATGCTTGAGGCAGAGGGCTATGAAGTTGACACTTATTTTGACAGTGAACAGGCGTTAAGCGGGTTATTGCGCCGCCCGCCTGCGCTGGCGGTTCTGGATATCAAAATGCCGCGTATGGATGGCACAGAATTGCTGAGCAAATTGCGCCAGCGTTCATCCTTACCGGTGATTTTCCTGACCAGTAAGGATGATGAACTAGACGAAGCGTTAGGGCTGGGTATGGGAGCTGATGATTATATCACCAAGCCGTTTTCCCAGCGTCTTCTTCTTGCCAGGATCAAAGCTGTGTTGCGCCGGTCCGGTTTGGAAGACAGCGATGCCACTTCCGGGTCTGTTGTCTCACAAGGGGATCTGGTGCTGGACCCTGATAAGCATCTTTGTTCCTGGAAAGGCCGTGAGGTAAAGCTGACGGTCACAGAATTTTTACTGCTTCAGGCTCTGGCCATGCGACCCGGGCATGTGAAGAACCGGGACCAGCTGATGGATGCGGCCTATGGTGATGCGGTGTTCTTGGAGGACCGGACCATCGACAGTCATATCAAGCGGATCAGACGGAAATTCAGAGTGTCTGACCCAGAATTTGACAGAATTGAGACGCTGTACGGAATCGGGTATAAATATAAAGCAGACTGACAGCAGCACAGCAGGTACGGGGGTCAGCCAGTGGTTCGGGCTGCTGACACAAAGACCTTATCGCTATCTGATGGACAGGCAGGAGACGCTTCGTTGTGGCAGAAAAATTCCGGTTCTGGCCGTCTTTTATAAGCCCGTTATCCGCCCGCATTCTGGCGATTATGCTGTTTCCGCTGGCGCTGTTTTTTATCGGCCTGTTTTCGATTGACCAATACCGGTCTGTTCTGGTGCAGGCAGAATTCGAAGCTCTTGAACGTCAGGGCCGGATATTGGCCCGCTCACTGGCTCTTGAAGACACACGCGAACGCCCTTTCGGTGTGAGAGGGCTGGCCCCGCAAACAATGCGTCATTTACTTCCGCTGGTCGGTTACGGCACACAGCTTCGCGCGCGTGTCTTTCAGCCCTCTGGCCAGATTATGGCTGATACCAACAAGCGCGGGGCCACCCGCAGTCGGATCAGAATTAAAAAACGGATGCCAGAGCCGATGCAGGAACAGGTTCGGTATGAAATTGTCCAGATGATGAACGGGTTTGCGGATTTGATCAGCAACAGAACACCTGTGCCCGTGATGAATATGCGCGGCCTGCGGCATGCAGATGGCTTTCCTGATGTAAAACGGGCCCTGGCTGGTGAGGTCATGCGCGGCATGTGGCGCAACCCGCGCGGTCAGCTGGTTTTGTCGGTCAGCTTGCCGATTCAGGATCTGCGGATTGTGAAAGGGGCGTTATTGATGACCAGCACAGGCGGCACAATTGAAAGTGAAATTGAAAATGTGCAATGGGCCTTTGTTCAGTTGTTCGCCGGGATTTTGTTTGTCACCATACTTCTGGGTTTATATCTTGCCCGCTCAATCACCCGGCCGATTGTGTTTCTGGCCGCCTCAGCAGACAGGCTGAGACAGACAGCAGACACAACCGCCCCGCTGAAAGGATTGCCAGCACGCAAAGACGAGATTGGCCAGCTGTCTCAAGCTCTTGTTGATATGACAGCAGAATTACAACGCCGGATTCAGGCAACTGCCGGGTTTGCGGCTGATGTTGCGCATGAGATCAAAAACCCGCTAACCTCTCTTCGCTCAGCTGTTGAAACCGTCTCCCGTATTGATAATCCTGAACAGCAGCGGAAATTGATGGATATCATTTTGGCTGATGTTCAGCGTTTGGACAGGCTTATCTCTGATATTTCTCAGGCCAGCCGTGTTGATGCTGAATTATCGCTTCAGCCTGCAGAACTTCACGATATTCTTGAACTTCTTGAAAGCTGGTCAACTGTATTCATACAAAGACACGGCCCGCAAAGCCTGGTATTCACAGGGCCCAAACGGCCGGTCCGTGCCGCAATTCACACCACCCGGATTATCCAGATTCTTGAAAATCTCATCGCCAATGCCATGACCTTCCATAAAGGCGAGCAGCCGATTGACGTCGGGCTGAAACGTGGAAAGGGCTTTGCTGTGATCACTGTTGCTGACAGAGGCAAAGGCCTGCCGGAAGGCAAAGAAGAGAAGATTTTTCAAAGATTCTATACAGAACGCCCTACTGAAGAAGGGTTCGGCCAGCATTCCGGTCTGGGCTTGTCTATTGCCAGGCAGATTGCCAATGCCCATGGCGGCAGCCTGACAGCGGCAAACCGGCCTGATGGTGGGGCTGTCTTTACGCTTCGTCTGCCACTGGTTCGCTAGCCAGAACTTTGCTAGATTGGTTGCATGACGTCTTTGACCCGTAATGACAAGACCAGCGTTGCTGGTGGTGATGATGTTTCTGCTGCTGATGAGGCGGTGCAGCTGGTCATTGTTATCGGCCAGTCTGGTTCTGGCCATTCAACCGCCCTTGATATTCTTGAAGATGCTGAATTTGTAGCTGTGGATAATCTGCCGCTGGCGCTGGTTGACCAGCTTGTTGCGCTGTCTGTTGAGACAGAAAAAACAAGACTTGCAATCGGGGTTGATCTGCGCACGGCCGGGTTTGACCCGGACACCATTGTCAGGTTGGTGACAAATCTGAAATCCTCCATGCAGGACCGCTGTCAGGTGGTGTTAATTGAGGCAAAAACAGAAGAATTACTGCGCAGATATAAAGCCACCAGACGGCGTCATCCCATGGCAGAGCAGACAGACAGCCTGGAGCAGGCAATAGAGCTGGACAGGTCTTCTCTGGCAGCGGTAACGCATCTGGCGGATATCCACATTGACAGTACCGGACGTGCCCCGGCAGATTTCCGGCGTGAATTGCTGGCACGTCTTGATCTTGGTGATGAAGATAAGGTTCAGCTGACAGCGCAGAGCTTCTCCTATAAAAAGGGGCTGCCTGAATCTGCTGATTATGTTTTTGATATGCGGTTCTTACATAACCCGCATTGGCAGTTTGAGCTGAGGGCCAAAACAGGTCTTGATCAGGATGTGCAGGCGTTTGTCGCGGCAGATCCGCGCTTTCAGCCCTTTATGGACAAGATGACAGAAATGATCGCCAGCACCTTGCCGTCTCAGACAGGAGATGGCCGCCCGCACCTGACGATCGCGTTTGGCTGTACTGGCGGCAAGCACCGATCTGTTGTTTGTGCTGAATGGTTTGCCAGCTGGGCAAAGGCGCACAATCTTTCTGTGTCTGTTTTTCACCGTGAAATTCGTTAGGTTTTGCTATTGTGCTGGAATTTTGCTAGGCACAGTCACAGGTTTTCATAAATATACAGCCGCAGATGAGTTTGGAGCGTTGAAATGAGTCATGATTATGTAATTGCCGATGCCGGGTTGGCAGAATGGGGCCGTCGTGAAATATCGATTGCTGAAAATGAAATGCCTGGCCTGATGGCGTTGCGTGACGAATATAAAGGCAAACAGCCCTTGAAAGGGGCACGCATTGCCGGGTGTTTGCATATGACCATTCAGACCGCTGTTCTTATTGAAACGCTGGCTGAGCTGGGGGCTGAATTACGCTGGTCGTCCTGTAATATTTTTTCAACACAAGATCAGGCCGCCGCGGCAATCGCTGAAGCCGACATTCCAGTGTTTGCGGTCAAAGGGGAAACCTTGGAAGATTACTGGGCCTATGTTGATAAGATTTTCGACTGGTCTGATGGCGAACCTGCGAATCTCATCCTTGATGATGGTGGTGATGCAACCATGTATATTCTGCTTGGCGCCCGTCTGGAAGCTGGCGAAGATGTGCTGGCCCAGCCTGCCTCTGAAGAAGAAGAATATCTAAAAGCCCAGCTTCATAAACGTCATGCCACCAGCCCTGGCTGGTTCACCCGCCAGAAAGACGCCATTCTGGGTGTGTC
This sequence comes from SAR116 cluster bacterium, assembly GCA_002722385.1. The sequence goes on from PBLR01000022.1 coordinate 8,524, forward strand.
TGAAGAAACCACAACAGGGGTCTTGAGGCTGTATCAGATGGCAGAGAAAAATCAGCTGCCGTTCCCGGCGATTAATGTGAATGATTCTGTCACCAAATCCAAATTTGATAATCTGTATGGCTGCCGTGAATCTCTGGTTGACGGTATCCGCCGGGCAACTGATGTGATGCTGGCAGGCAAGGTTGCTGTGGTGTGTGGATATGGTGATGTGGGCAAGGGGTCTGCGGCCTCCCTGCGTCAGGGCGGGGCACGTGTGATGGTGACCGAAATTGACCCTATTTGCGCGCTTCAGGCCGCGATGGAAGGGTATGAGGTGGTCACGATGGAACAGGCTGCCGAAAAAGCGGATATCTTTGTGACCGCCACAGGCAATAAAGACGTCATCACGCTTGATCATATGCGGGAGATGAAAGATCGGGCCATCGTTTGTAACATCGGCCATTTTGATAATGAAATTCAGGTCTCGTCTCTGTCAAACATGACCTGGCGTGAGGTAAAGCCACAGGTTGATGAGATCGAATTCCCAGATGGCAAGCGTATGATTCTCCTGGCCAAAGGCCGCCTTGTTAATCTGGGCTGTGCGACAGGTCACCCGTCATTTGTGATGTCAGCTTCTTTCACCAATCAGGTTCTGGCCCAGATTGAGCTGTGGACTAGCCATGCTAACTATAACAACACCGTATATACCTTGCCGCGGCATCTGGATGAAAAAGTTGCTGCCCTGCATCTGGAGAAAGTCGGGGCCACGCTGACGACCCTGCGTGAGGAACAGGCTGATTATATCGGTGTCGACCAGCAAGGACCGTTCAAGACTGAACAATACAGATACTAAAGATATGTGGGTTAGCGGGCTGTCTTTTGGGCGAACCATCTTCTTATAAAGGTGTAACCATGCTGGACAGCCTCGCCCTCACGCTTCCTGATCTTTCAGCCACCCGGGCGTTTGCAGGGGCATTGTCCCGCTTGATTACGCCTGGCCGTGTGTTTTGCCTGTCCGGGCCCTTGGGGGCAGGCAAGTCTGAGATAGCACGGGCAATGATCACGGCCTCTTGCGGGCCGCAGGATGATATCCCCAGCCCGACATTTACCCTGGTACAGCCCTATCAGGCCAGTGGCGGGTTTGAGGTGTGGCATATGGATCTCTATCGCCTTGAAACCGCTGAGCAAGTTCTGGCCTTGGGTGTGGAAGAGGCATTTTTTGAATGTTGTTGTCTGATTGAATGGTCAGACAAAATTAAAGACTTGCTGCCGGCTGATCAGGTCAGGATTGATCTGGTGATGGGACCCGATGAGGACAGCCGCGTGGCAGCGGTGGCCGCCTCACCTGAGCTTATCAACATCTTCAAACAGGATTTTTTCGCCTAGCCTGAACATCTGCCTTCTGAAGCGGTCTGTTTTGGACTGTCTGTGCAGATGAAACTGGACTATACTGCCGGATATGGTTGCGAACAAAAATACCTCATTTTCTTTTGTTGATTTCGCGCGTCCGGGTGTGTTTACGATTCCGGCTGGCCGGCCTTTTGCACAAGACCTTGCCAGCGGGATTCTGGCCGCCGTTCACCGCCCAGAAGAGCTGGCGAAATTTAAAATTCTGTTGCCGTCCCGCCGGGCCGCACAGGCACTGAAAACAGCCTTTATCCAGCAATCTGACGGCCAGGCGTTGTTTCTGCCAGACATGCAGCCTATTGGCGATGTGGATGAGCTTGACCCGGAATTTTTATCCCTAACCTTAACCACAGATGAGCTAGGTGAATTGCCGCCATCTGCCAGCATGACAGACAGGCATATTGTGCTGGCCCGCCTGATCCAGAGCCGTCCTATAGGCGGGCAGAGGCTGTCTCCGGCACAGTCATTTCAACTGGCGGCCAGCCTGGCCCGGTTTTTGGATCAGGTTTATCAGTCTGGCGGAAGTGTCGAGGCCTTAGATGAGGCGGTGATCCCGTCTGAATTCGCCAAACATTGGGCTGATATCCTGAACTTTTTAAGCATTATTCTGCAAAACTGGCCTGATATCACTCAGGAAAGAGGGGTCATGGACCCTTCTGCCCGCCGCCTTGCCGTGCTGGACAGACAGCTCAGGCAATGGGCAGACCGGCCGCCACAAACACCGGTTCTTCTTGCCGGTTCCACAGGCAGTTTGCCGAAAACAGTTGAAGTGATGCGGGCTATCTGTCAGTTGCCGAAAGGGGTTCTGGTGTTTCCCGGTCATGATGGGGAAGCGGTGAGTGATGAGGATCATAAAGCTATTCTTGGTGATGTTGGTCATCCGATGCATCAATTGTTCACAACATTTTCTAAACTTGATCTGGCCCCGGATAAGGTGACGCTCTGGCCTGTTTGTGACCGGCCCCCGGCTGAGGTTGCCCGCACCGCGCTGATGAAACAGGTGTTTTTGCCAGCTGAGCAAACCGCACGGTGGCGGCAAATTGGCAGAGACCATCCTGAAATTACAGCAGAAGGCTTGTCCGGTTTGCGGCTGATTGAGGCTGATGACACCCATCATGAAGCAGATATCATTGCCTGTCTGATGAGACAAACCCTGGACACACCAAAACAGACCGCCATGCTGGTTACCCCGGACAGACAGCTTGCCCGCCAGGTCAGGGCGGCATTGATGAAGTGGGAATTGGATGTAGATGACAGCGCAGGCATACCCTTGCCGCTGAGCCGAACAGGTCATTATCTGCAGCTGATCGCAGAATGGGCCCAACAGGACGGGTCTGCACAGGCGCTTCTGGCGCTCATCAAACATCCTCTGGCCTGTGGCGGGCTGGCCCCGGCACGGTTCAGACAATTGGGCCGCCAGCTGGAAAAGCAGGTCCTCAGAGGGTATCTGAACCAAAGCGACAGGACCGGCATCACCATGATGCTTCAGGCTGAACTGGCTTTGCGTCCGTTACTGGAATTTTATGAAACACATATTCTTAAACCTTTATTGCCCCTGACAGAGGCGTTCACAAACAAAAATGCCACTTTGGATGAGCTGGCAGAAGCCCATGGCCGGGCAGCAGAACAGCTGGCGCAAACAGATATTGAAAATCAGGCCGTGCAGGCATTATGGAGCCGTGATGACGGGGTTGTGGCGGCCCGTTTGCTGGGGGAACTGGCGGCCTCAGGCAGCAGTCTTCCTGTGCAGACAAAAGATTATGCAGATTTGTTTCATGTTCTGGCCAGCCAGCAGATTGTGCGGTCTGCATGGCGGTCTCATCCGCGCCTNGCCATTCTGGGTACTGTTGAAGCCCGTATGCAGACAGCTGATCATATTATTCTTGCNGGCGTGAATGAGGGCAGCTGGCCCCCTGCACNAGATTTTGATCCCTGGACCAACCAGCCGATACGNACAGCGTTAAGCTTGCCAGACCGGCGTTGGCGTGTCGGCTTGTCTGCTCATGATTTTCTGATGCAGGTCTGCACATCGCGTGTGACTATCACCCGGGCCAGACGAGCTGATGACAGCCCGACCACACCAAGCCGGTGGCTTGAGCGGCTGAAGGCTGTGCTGACGGCAGCGAAACTGACTGAAAGGCTGGAGAGCGGTATTCCAGAAGATATCACAGCTGCTCTTTATCATCATCTCACCCAACCGGTCTTGCCTGTCGATATGCCTTCACCCCGGCCAGAAATAGCGGCGCGTCCGCGCCAGTTTTCAGCAACTGAATTCGACAGCTGGATTTCAGATCCCTACTTTATCTATGCGAAAAAAATCCTCAAGCTCAGGCCTTTACAGCCTGTTGACAAACGACCGGATGCCGCCTTGCGCGGGACGTTAACTCATCAAGCGCTGGCCGAATTCACTGAACAATTTCCATCAGGAGACCTGCCAGACAACGCAGCAGAGACACTTTACCGTCTTGGCGAGGAAACGTTTGCGCCTTATTTCTGGCATCCACCAATCAAGGCGTTCTGGCTGACCAGATTCCGGGTGATTGCGGACTGGTTTATTCAACATGAACACAGCATCCGCTCAGAACTGGTCAAAACACTGGCTGAGCAAAAAGGTCAAATCAGCCTTGATGCCCCGCATGGGCCGGTCAATGTTACCGCCACAGCTGACAGGCTGGATATCCATGCTGATGGCAGGCTGAGCATTATTGATTATAAAACCGGGGCCACACCCAGCAAGACAAAGGTTGAAAACCGCCGGGCGACCCAGCTTCTGATTGAAGCTGTGATTGCCCAGAGCGGCGGTTTTGCTATTGGCGAAACCTTCACGCCGAACGGCTTCCGGGCCCTTGAATACTGGCAGTTGTCTGGCAGCCTGGAGCGGGCCGCTCGTGTCACGCCGGTTCTTCCCTCAGGCTTTGATGCAAAACAGGACCGCCAATATCTGCTGGATCTGATTTGTAAATATGATGATGCGGATCAGCCTTATCTGCCTGAGCCCAATCCGCATGACAGACCAGCTTACTCTGATTACCGGCATCTGTCCCGGGTGCGTGAATGGCGGCCGCAAGAGGTGGATGATGACTGAGCCGATTGTTGACCATCAGGCTGGCAAGGCAGCCACTTTGCTGCAAATCGCTGCGTCTGATCCTGAACGGTCGGTGTTTGTTTCTGCCAATGCCGGAACCGGAAAAACACAGGTTCTGACAATGCGCGTGCTGCGGCTGCTGCTGAGCGGTGTAGCCCCTGATACGATTTTATGTGTGACCTACACCAAAGCCGCGGCAGCAGAAATGAAAAGTCGGCTATATGAAAAGCTGTCCAGCTGGGCGATTTGCGAGCAGGTTGACCTGATCGAAGAGATGAAAAAGCTGGGTGAGCACAGACCCAGCCAAACACAGATTCAGACAGCCCGCAGCCTGTTTGCACATATCCTTGATCATGAAGACGGCCCCCGTATTGAAACTGTTCATTCATTTTGTCAGGCGGTGCTGAAACGCTTTCCGATTGAAGCCAATGTGCCGCCTGATTTCCAGCTGCTGAGCGAGATGGACAGTGAACGGTTGCTGACAGATTGTTTCTTCGGCTTGTTGGAACAGGCCGGCCGGATTCAGGATATAAAGCTGGCTGAAGCTCTGTTTGTTTTCACCCAGCAGACAGATGAAACACAGGCCATAAAACATATAAAAAGCCATATGCGGAACCGGCGCCAGATTGACAAGCTTGCTGATGATCCGCTGGGTTTTTCTGTCTATGAGACAGAGCTGCGACAAACATTAGAGATTGAAGGCCCGGTTGATCTTGAAACTGAAGAACAGAAACTGGCTGAGGATATCCAGCAGATGCCGCTCGCCAGAATTGCAGAAGCGTTGCAGCAGGGCAGCTCAACCCAGGCGGGCCGGGGCCAGAGACTTCAGCTTTGGCTTGAGCTGAATAACGGATCCCTGCCTGTTGATCTTACCGGCCTGCTGGCTTTGTTTACGACGTCGACTGGTGCCCGCCTGAAACGTATGACAGACAAGCAGGTGGACAAGCATGACCCAGATTGTGCTGTTCTGCAAAATCAGGTCGCCGACAGATTGCAGTTTTATTTTGAGACAAAATCTGCAGAACGCTGTGTTCAGCTCAGCCTGTCTCTTGCCCGGGTCAGTGTAGCTGTTTACCGCCAGTTCCAGGCTCGCAAGCTGGCTTCTGGCAGGCTTGATTATGAAGATTTGATCTTTTTCACAGAAACGCTTCTGGCACAGGATCAGATGATGGCCTGGGTCCGCTGGAAGCTGGATCAGGGCATTAATCATCTGCTGATTGATGAGGCTCAGGACACCAGTCCGGCGCAATGGTCTTTGCTGAACAAATTGTCTGAACCGTTTTTTGACGGGGATGAGGAATCAAAAGACCGTACCGTGTTTGCGGTAGGGGATTTCAAACAATCTATTTACAGCTTTCAGGGCGCCAACCCACAGACATTTGCTGACTCACAAACCCGGTTCATCACAAGAGCAGGAGCGGTGCAAAAACCGTTTGATGTGATTGACTTTTCATTGTCCTTCCGGTCAAGCCGGGCGGTACTGGAATTTGTGGACAGTGTCATGACCGCAGATGAGGTGAGCGGCCTTGGCAATACGCCTTATCAGCCCCATGATGTGTTCCGTACAGGCATGGCAGGTCTGGTTGAGGTTTGGCCGGTACAGGCCGGCGCAAAAAAAGCTGAACTGCCGATGTTTGATGCCCCTGATCTGTTGGTTGAAGAAGACAGTGACACCCGTCATGCACGGGAAGTTGTTGCCCATATAAAGGCGCTTCTGGGCGGTGCAGAAACAGATCTGTTCGGCCGTGCCATCCGGCCTCAGGATATTTTAATTCTGCTGCGCAGACGCGACAGCTTTTTTGCTTTGCTGCGGGCAGAACTTGAACGTGCAAATATTCCTGTGGCCGGGGCTGACCGCATTGTGCTGAATAACCAGATCGAAATTCTTGATTTGCTCGCTCTTGGTGATGTGTGTCTGCTGCCAGATGATGATTTGCAACTGGCCTGTCTGCTGAAATCACCGCTTATCGGTCTTGATGAGGACGAGCTGTTTGAGCTGGCTGTTTACCGCGGGGACGCCAGCCTGTTTGACGCATTGGCTGAAGCGGCCACAATTTCTGAACGTTTCAGCGATGCGGCAGATAAGCTGAATAGATGGCTGGCTCTTGCTGACCAGTTACCAGTATTTGAATTTTTCAGTGTGGTGCTGACCGAAGGCGGACGGCAGGCGTTTCACCGGCGTCTGGGCCCGGCGGTTGATGACAGTTTAAATGCGTTTCTTCTTCAGGCCCGTGAACATGGCCAGCAGGGCCAGGGCG
>PBLR01000023.1 GCA_002722385.1 SAR116 cluster bacterium
TTTCAATCTGGCCAATCGCCGCTTCAAGCGCTTTGGTCTTATCAGTCTCGTTCATCTTCAGTTCCACAAGTTCAGCACCCATTTGAAGCCTCCATCTTGCATATTTTCTCCCGCTTGCCCAGCGTTAATCTGGTCTGGTCAAGCCACCTGCTCCAGCCTGTCGCTGGCGGTGTGATCTTCCCGGCTTTTTCGGGGCGGTCTGTTGCCGCCTGACCTAACCCTGCGCCGACCATGACTCTAATGTGTACTGTTTTTGTTCCATTTGTCAACCAAAATATTCACCTTTTGTTCTTTTTGATTTTTTCCCGTTAGAATCAGAGGGCTGGCGCGGTTTACTCTCGTCTCACGGCTGGGGGAAGATCTGTTTTTTGCAACTTGCAGATGCTTTTCACTGTGAATATCACCAGCCAGACTGAAGATTCAAAAGACCGCTTTGGAACCGGAACCACCGGCCATGCCCGGCATTGATGTCAATATTTTGTTTTCTGCACTGTTCACCCAGTTGGGGATGGCCGGCAGTATTGGTGTTGTGCTGTTTGTTGGCGGGCGATGGACAGCCCGTATTGAAGAGCGGCTGAGCGCGGTTGAGAACCGCTTTGGTGATGTGGACCGCCGGTTTGATAAAGTTGACCCCCGATTCGAGGATATGGACAGGCGGATGACTGAGGGGTTTGCCACAATTCATCAACGGTTTGACGATGTGGACCTGCGGTTTGATGATATGAATAAAAGATTTGATGATGTGAATATAAGAATAGACTGCCTTGAGACCCGAATCGCCAGTCTGAAAGAGCGGGTCGGACATCTGAAGGTCAGGATGGGCGAGATACCGGAGGTGACCATTGACCGGCTCATGAATCTGTTCCAGCTGCGAGAAGCGGTGATCACCACCACCACAGAAGCCAGCAAAAATGCAAGATGAGTGGGCGACAAGTCTCCTCACCCGCCCGTGATGTCTGTCAGGGCTTAATCGTCGCGGTGGACGCGTTCCATGCGTTCGTGCTGTTCCTGGGCAGCAAGTGACATAGAGGCGATCGGCCGGGCTTCCAGACGGGCCAGGCTGATTGGCTCGTCTGTTTCGGTGCAATAGCCAAAGGTGCCGTCTTCAATCCGACGCAGGGCCGATTCAATCTTCTGCAGCAATTTACGTTCCCGGTCACGGGTTCGTAGGTCAAGCGCTGCTGCGCTTTCAATTTGCGCCCGGTCCATCTGGTCAGGTTTATGCAGGCTTTCGGTCGACAGATTGGCAATGGTCTGGTTAGCCTCATCCAAGAGTTCTGCCCGCCAGGCCAACAGCTTCTGGCGGAAATATTCGCGCTGCCGGTCATTCATGAACTCTTCATTGCCTGAAGGCTTGTAGCCTTCAGGCAAAACCGTAATCGGGGTATCAACAGGGGTAGAAGATTTCGGGTTGCCCATGATACAAAATCCTTTGCTGTCACAAAAGCCCAGTTCGACACGTCAGCAAGGCGAATCTCGCCGTTGGTGTCGTGACTGGTCACTCTGTTACTTGATTCCCGATTTCGTTTCAACCCCTGTTGCCACGACCAAAATCAGACACGTCAACCCGCATCGCTGCCGCTTTGCCTTGTTGCGCCTGCTTTGCCTGTTGTTTGTTAATTTTGCCCTAATCACGCAAATGTGATTTGCCCTGCCCGTCCCCATTATTGGGTGAGCAAAAAAACATTCTGAAAAACGGCCATCGGACATCTTGATTTTGTTCAAGCGGCCTTTTTTCACCCCTGATATATCTGATGAGGTGTTTTTACAGGCCGGAATAGACCGCAAAACAGCAGCTGAGTGATTAGACAGGCGCAAAACTTTGCCGTAAACTGCGCCCAAAGGGAAGCGGCAGACAGCCGGTATTCAGGAGACTGATACAGCATGATGTTTGATTTTGAGGTCGGCGATTTCGTCCGCCATCCGGTCCGGCCTGACTGGGGAGATGGTCAGGTTCAGTCGATCATTGGTCAAGTGGTGACCGTAACGTTTGAAGAGGCCGGAAAACAAGTCATCCATACAGAGCATATCGCGCTGGAGCTTGTCGCAGAGAAGACAGAACAGGCCAGAAATCGATAAAAGAGCACGGCTGTTTCTGGTCACAGTGGGCAGGCGTAATTTTGCCGTCGTAAGACCAGATGGCCGAAAAATCTTAAGGAACCGGTAAAGATGCCAGATACACATATCAGCCAAGACAGCCCGTCACAGCGAGGCGGCCGGTTCAAACCCAAAGGCCGCCAGGTTGACCCGCAAAGTCTTGCTGCTGTGGGGGCTATGCTGGCCCCGTATCTGGACGGGCAGGCCCCGGTCCGTGATCGGCTGATTGAATATCTACATATCCTGCAGGATGAGGCCGGTCATCTGGGCGCAGCTGATTTGGCGGCGCTGGCCGCGCTGATGCGCCTGCCTATGGCTGAGGTCTGGGAAGTGGCCAGTTTTTATGATCATTTTGAGCTGGTCCGCGAAGCAGAGACACCGCCGCCGCCACGCACGATCAGAGTGTGTACATCGCTGTCCTGTGCGCTGGCCGGGTCTGAGGAAATGCTGACGAGGCTGCAGGCAGAGGCCGGCGCAGATGTGCGCTATGTTGCGGCCCCGTGCCTAGGCGCGTGTGACAAGGCCCCGGCGGCCGCAGACGGGCATCACCTGATTGAATGTGCAGATCAGGACGGTTTGCGCGCGCGCACAGAGGCCGCCCCGGCGCATAAGCCGCTGGAAGGCTACACAGATTTTGCCGCCTATTGCCAGGCGGGCGGATATCAGCTGGCACAGGACCTGGCCGCAGGCACAAAAGATAAGACCGAGCTTCTGTCAGTCATAGAAGCCTCTGCTTTACGGGGCCTGGGCGGGGCCGGATTTCCCACCGGCCGGAAATGGCGGATCGTGTCCGGATATGACGGGCCGCGCTATCTGGCGGTGAATGGGGATGAGGGCGAGCCCGGCACCTTCAAAGACAGGCATTATTTGTCCACCGACCCGCACCGGATGATCGAAGGGGTTCTGATCGCGGCCCATATCGTCGGCATAGAGAAAGCCTTTATCTATATGCGTGATGAATATCCTGAGATTATCGAGATGCTGAGAGCCGAGCTGGCCAAAGTGCGCAGCGCCGGTCTGGCAGGACATGTTGAGATTGAGCTGCGGCGCGGGGCCGGGGCCTATATCTGCGGCGAAGAATCAGCCATGATCGAAAGTATTGAAGGCAAGCGCGGGCTGCCGCGTCACCGCCCGCCTTATGTGGCTGAAGCCGGTATTTTCGGCCAGCCGACCCTGGTCAACAATGTGGAGACCCTGTTCTGGGTGCGCGATATTCTGGAGCATGGGGCTGACTGGTATAACGCGCAAGGCAAGGACGGGCATCCGGGGTTCCGGACCTATTCCGTGTCCGGCCGGGTCAAACGCCCTGGCCTGGTGACCGCCGCCGCCGGCAGCACAGCAGAAGAGCTGATCGCGGCCTGTGGCGGGATGGCAGACGGGCATACCTTGAAAGCCTATCTGCCGGGCGGCGCGTCAGGCGGAATTCTGCCGGCCAGCAAAGCCGATATCCCGCTTGATTTCGGCGGCGCGCTGGCAGAAGAAGGCTGTTTTGTAGGATCACATGCGGTGGTTGTGCTGTCTGATCAGGATAATATCTGGCAGGCGGCATTGAATTTAATGCGGTTTTTTGCACATGAAAGCTGCGGGCAATGCACCCCCTGCCGGTCCGGCACACAAAAAGCAGCTGAGGTGATGGCCGGTCCCGTCCCGGATACAGAACTGCTGGGAGAACTGGCCGAAGTGATGGCAGATGCCAGTATCTGTGGTCTGGGCCAGGCCGCGCCCAACCCGCTTGTCAGCGCAATGACACATTTCCCGCAAGATATCAGCCCAGAACAGGCAGGTGAATGATGGATGACATGACACCGAAGCAACAGACCGTCAGTTTCACGCTTGACGGCAAGCCGGTCACCGCAGACGCCGGGCAGACCATCTGGCAGGTGGCGCAGGAGGCAGGCACCGATATCCCGCATCTGTGTTACAAAGATGACAAAGGCTATCGTGCAGATGGCAATTGCCGGGCCTGTATGGTGGAAATTGAAGGTGAGCGCGTGCTGGCGGCAAGCTGTCAGCGCAAAATAGCGGACGGGATGGTGGTCACCACCGCCTCAACACGAGCCGAGACCGCCCGCAAGATGGTGATGGAACTGCTGGTTGCAGATCAGCCGGCGCGCAGCTCTGCCCCCTCACCAGATTCTCAGTTATGGGCCTATGCTGACAGCCAGGAGGTGGCCAGCAGCCGGTTTGACAAGCTGGACGGCCCGCAGACCGACAACAGCCATCCGGCCATCGCGGTGAATATGGATGCCTGTATCCAGTGTAATTTATGCGTGCGGGCCTGCCGGGAAGTTCAGGTGAATGACGTTATCGGGCTGGCCGGCCGGGGCGCAGATGCCCATATCATTTTTGATTTCGATGATGAGATGGGCGCGTCGACCTGTGTGGGATGCGGAGAATGTGTACAAGCCTGCCCGACCGGCGCGCTGATGCCGAAAACAGTTCTGGATGAAACACAGAAGCTGGCCATCACACCTGACAGCCAGGTTGACTCTGTCTGCCCTTATTGCGGGGTGGGCTGTCAGCTGACCTTTCATGTCAGGGAGGAGAAAATCGTCTCTGTGTCCGGCCGGAACGGCCCGGCCAACCAGAGCCGGTTATGCGTCAAAGGCCGCTATGGCTTCGATTATATCCATCACCCCGAGAGGCTGACTGTACCGCTGATCAGAAAAAGTGACGTGCCGAAATCAGCTGGTGGGGCGTTTGACCCTGCCACCCCCTTCACCCATTTCCGTGAAGCGACCTGGGAAGAGGCCCTTGATGTGGCGGCGGCCGGATTTACCGCTATCAAAACGAAAGACGGGCCGCCTGCACTGGCCGGATTCGGGTCTGCCAAAGGAACCAATGAAGAAGCCTATCTGGTACAGAAGTTCGTGCGCACCTGTTTCCAGACCAACAATGTGGATCATTGCACACGGCTGTGCCATGCCTCGTCAGTGGCGGCCCTGCTGGAGAATATCGGGTCAGGTGCTGTGACCGCATCCTTTTCCCAGTGCCAGCATTCAGATGCGATTATCGTGATCGGCGCGAACCCGACTGTGAACCATCCGGTCGCAGCAACCTTTATCAAAAATGCTGCCCAGAGGGGGGCTGAGCTGTTTGTGCTGGACCCACGGGGCCAGGCTCTGGACCGCTATGCCGCCGCCAGCCTGAGATTCACGCCGGGAACTGATGTCGCGCTGCTGAACGCGATGATCAACACCATCATCACTGAAGAACTGTATGACAAAGCCTATGTTGAAGCGCATACAGAAGGTTTTGCGAATCTGGCCGACCAGACCGCCGCAATGACACCAGAAGCGATGGCCCCGGTCTGCGGCATTGAGGCTGAGGTGATCCGTGATGTGGCCAGACGGTTTGCAGGGGCGAAGGCAGGCATGATTTTCTGGGGTATGGGGGTCTCGCAACATACGCATGGAACTGATAATGCTCGTTGTCTGATCTCGCTGGCGCTAATTTGCGGCCATGTCGGGCGTGATGGCGCAGGCCTGCATCCGTTGCGCGGGCAGAATAATGTACAAGGTGCATCTGATGCCGGGCTGATCCCGATGTTCTATCCTGATTATAAGCCGGTCACAGATGACGATATCCGGTCAAAATATGAGGCTGTGTGGAATGCTGAGCTGGACACAGAACGGGGGCTGACCGTGGTTGAGATTGCAGATGCCGCCTATGATCGCACAATTAAGGGCATTTATGTGATGGGCGAAAACCCGATTATGTCTGATCCTGATCAGACCCATGCCAGAGATGCCTTTGCCCGGCTGGAGCATCTGGTGGTGCAGGATATTTTCATGACTGAAACCGCCGCTTATGCAGATGTTATTCTGCCTGCGTCCGCGTTTCCGGAAAAAACCGGAACCGTGACCAATACAGACAGACGGGTACAGCTGGGCCGGGTTGCGGTACCGATGCCAGGAGAGGCCCGTCAGGACTGGTGGATTATCACTGAACTGGCCCGCCGGATGGATCAGGACTGGCACTATAAACACCCGCGTGATGTGTTTGCCGAAATGCGTCTAGTGATGCCGTCATTGACAGGCATTACCTGGGACAGGCTGGAGGCTGAAGATGCGGTGACCTACCCGTGCGCAGATGAGACCAGTGACGGCCAGGATGTGATTTTTTCAGACCGTTTCCCGACTACCTCAGGTCGCGGGCGTCTGACCCCTGCTGAAGTATTGCCCCCGGATGAAGTGCCTGATGAGGCTTTTCCTCTGGTGATGTCAACAGGCCGCCTGCTGGAACATTGGCATACGGGCTCTATGACACGCAGAGCGTCTGTGCTGGACGCGCTGGAGCCTGTGGCGGAAGTGCATGTCAGCCCGGCTGATCTGGACGCGTTGCAGATTTCAGCCGGTGAACAGGTGCAGGTGGAGACACGGCGCGGCCGGATTGAACTAGCCGCCCGGGTGGACCCCAAATTGCCGAAAGGTATGATTTTTGTGCCGTTCTGTTTCACCGAGGCCCCGGCCAACCAGCTGACCAATCCGGCCCTGGACCCGTTTGGCAAAATCCCTGAGCTGAAATTTTCGGCAGCCCGGTTAAGCGCAGTTCGCTGACCCCTCAGCTTATGCGGAATGCCGTGGCATGCGGCAATCAGAAACAGCCCGATTGTCGCACCATCGGTTTTGCTGTTGTTTCCCATCGGCAAAGCCCGTATGATAGGGACCGGACTGGCGATATGAACATGTGGTTGTTCAGATGCAGCCACGGGGAGCATCGGGGGATCTGTTGGATTACCAGAGCCTATTGCAGGATAAGGTTGACCAGTTAAGGCTGGAAAACCGCTACCGCCACTTTGTAGAGCTTGAACGGCTGACCGGCCAGCATCCGCATGCCCTGTGGCATACGGACAAAGGCCCACGTGAGGTGATTATCTGGTGTTCCAATGATTACTTGGGCATGGGCCAGTCTGAGCATGCGATTGCAGCCATGTCTGATGCGGTCAAGGCCCATGGTACAGGGGCCGGCGGCACCCGTAATATTTCAGGAACATCATCATCTATCGTTGCCCTTGAAGATGAGCTGGCCAGCCTGCACAACAAAGAACGCGCATTGGTGTTTACATCTGGCTATGTGGCCAATGAAGCATCTTTATCTGCGCTGATCGCGCTTCTGGACAACCCGATTATTCTGTCTGATTCGATGAATCATGCCTCTATCATTTCCGGGATCCGTTATGGCCGGGCGGAAAAAGCGATCTTCCGGCATAATGATCTGGAACATTTAGAAGAATTGCTGAAATCCATTCCGAAATCCCGGCACAAAGTTATCGTGTTTGAATCTGTCTATTCAATGGATGGCGACACCTCACCGATTGCGGAAATTGCCGCACTGGCGCGCAAATATAACGCGATGACCTATTTGGATGAGGTTCATGCGGTGGGCATGTACGGGCCAACCGGTGGCGGCATTGCCCAGCGGGACGATGTTGCTGATGAAATTGACCTGATCCAAGGTACATTGGGCAAGGCGTTCGGTGCCATGGGCGGGTATATCGCCGGCAGTGACGCGCTGTGTGATGCGATTCGCGGCTACGGGTCAGGCTTTATTTTCACCACCGCCATGCCGCCGGCTCTGGCTGAAGGGGCGCTGGCGTCAATCCGCTATCTGCGCCAATCAAATGAAGAGCGCGGCAAACAGCAGGAAATGGCGCAATATCTGAAAGACAGGCTGGCAAGCCGCCAGCTGCCTGCCCTGCCCAGCACAACCCATATTGTGCCGGTCATGGTCGGTGATGCGACCAAATGTTCTGAGATTAGCTGGACCTTGCTGGCTGATCACGGGCTGTATATCCAGCCGATTAATTATCCCACCGTGCCGCGGGGCACAGAAAGGCTGCGGATTACACCAGGGCCGCTGCACACGACGCAGATGGCCGACCAGCTGGTTGACAGCCTAGCCCGTGTGTTTGATGCGGTTCAGCCGCCGGCCTATACCGCCGGACAAGGCAAGCCAAATACATTAGCCGGATAATCACCGGCGGACTGGTCAGCCGCATGGCCGCGCCCTATATGCTAACTATCAGATAATCCTGCCTGTTCTAAATCAGACGACCTTTGAGGTGTGCCGATGAGCGTTAAACCTTTGCCTGATGACCATCCAACCTGGCCCCGCCATGCCAAAACCGGCTTGCTGCTGGTNAATCTGGGCACGCCAGATGCCACAGATAAAACATCNATGCGGCGGTATTTAAAACAGTTTTTGTCAGACAAACGGGTGATCGAAATCCCGCGNCTGCTCTGGTGGCTGATCCTAAATTTGATCATCTTGAATGTGCGGCCGAAAAAGTCAGGCGCNGCCTATGATAAAATCTGGCTGAAAGATGACCCGGATGGCAGCCCGTTGCGCAAATATACACGGCTGCAGGCAGAGATGCTGAAAGGTGAATATGGGGCGCGTGAGGATCTGATGGTGGACTGGGCAATGCGCTATGGCCAGCCGTCTATCCCGGACCGGCTCGAGGCGTTGCGTCAGGCCGGATGTAACCGGTTTGTGATTGTCCCCTTATATCCGCAATATGCCGCCTCAACCACAGCGACCGTCAATGATGAGGTGTTTAAATGGGCACTGGATTTGCGCTGGCAGCCGGCCATCCGCACCGCACCGCCCTGGCATGACCACCCGCTCTACATCAAAGCGCTGGTCAAATCCTTGAAAGCCCACTTTAAGGGCCGCAAAATGCCAGAGCATCTGATGCTGTCTTTTCATGGCATCCCTCAGCGTTATTTCGTACAAGGCGACCCCTATCACTGTCACTGTATGAAAACAGCCCGTCTGGTCAGAGAAGAGCTAGGCTGGGAAGAAGAGAAGTTTCATGTCACCTTCCAGTCGCGGTTCGGCTCTGAGCCGTGGCTGCAGCCCTATACTGATGAAACTTTGGAAAGGCTGGGGGCTGAAGGTGTAAAGTCACTGGCGATTATGGCGCCAGGCTTTTCAGCTGACTGCCTGGAAACCTTGGAAGAGCTGGCGATGGAAGGCCGGGAAAGTTTTGAAGACCGTGGCGGCGGCGAGTTTGAGTATGTGCCCTGTCTGAACGCGTCTGACCCAGGCATGGCGGTGATCCGGCAAATCGCAAAAGAAAACCTGGCCGGATGGGTGGAGTGAAAAACAGAGAATTTGCGCTGAAACCTTAACCGTCCTATCATGTTTTCATGGATGACCGCATCGTCTTTGATACCCACCGGTTTATCAGACGACTTGTGGAAACCGGCATGGATGAGCGCACAGAAGAGGTTCTGGCCAAAGAATAGGCCAGTCTGTTGAACAGCAATCTTGCGACCAAATTTCAGCTGGCAGAGGTAGACCTGCGCCTTTCGAAGCAGATTACTGAGGTTGATTTACGTATTACCGAAGTTGAAGCCCGATTATCCAACCGCATTTCAGAGGTAGAGGCCGGTCTGCTGAAAAAACTGGCTGAGCTGGAGACCCGTCTGTTGAAATGCATGGTCGGGCTGTTGGTGGCACAGTCAGGCCTGGTGGTCACGCTGATCAAGGTGTTGTGAGCTCCCCCTTTTTCCTGAATATTTGTTTTTTCTGATCGCCGGCCAGAAGAGCTATTGGCGGGCGGGCTGATGTCTGGTTAAACTGGTTGGGCTGCAATCACAACAGAGGAAAGGCGGCCCCGAGACAGATGTTTGATGCTTCGATGAATTTCGGCCTTGGCGAGGAGATTGACGCCTTGCGTGAGACGGTGCGCCGGTTTGCAACAGATGAGATTGCCCCGCGTGCCGCAGAGATTGACGCCAGTAACCAGTTTCCACCTGATCTGTGGGAAAAAATGGGCGCGCTGGGCCTGCATGGCATCACCGTGAATGAGGCTGATGGCGGGGCCGGCATGGGCTATCTGGCCCATTCAGTGGCGATTGAGGAGATCAGCCGGGCCTCAGCCTCTGTTGGTCTGTCTTATGGCGCGCATTCCAATTTATGTGTAAACCAGATTGCCAGATGGGGTACGGCTGAACAGAAGGCAGCTTATCTGCCCAAATTGATCACAGGCGAGCATGTCGGGTCACTGGCGATGAGTGAGCATGGCTCCGGGTCTGATGTGGTGTCAATGAAGCTGGCGGCTGAGAAACGAAATGACCGTTATGTGCTGAACGGCGGCAAGATGTGGATCACCAATTCACCAGATGCCTCTACCCTGGTGGTCTATGCCAAGACAGATATGCAGGCCGGGCCCAAAGGCATCACCGCGTTTATCATCGAAAAGGATATGGCCGGATTCAGGGTCGGGACCAAGCTGGATAAGCTGGGTATGCGCGGGTCAAACACAGCTGAGCTGATATTTGAGGATTGTGAGGTTCCGTTTGAAAATGTGCTGGGCGAGGAAGGCAAGGGCGTAAATGTGCTGATGTCCGGGCTGGATTATGAACGGGTGGTGCTGGCCGCAGGGCCGTTGGGGATTATGGCCGCAGCGATGGATGTGGTGGTCCCTTATGTGCATGACCGCGAACAGTTCGGCCAGCCGATTGGCACATTCCAGCTGATGCAGGGCAAGCTGGCCGATATGTACACAGAGATGAATGCCTGCCGGGCTTATGTTTATGCGGTGGCGGCAGCCTGTGACCGCGGCGAGACCACCCGCAAGGATTCAGCAGGCTGTATCTTGTACGCAGCAGAAAAAGCCACCAAAATCTCGCTGGAGGCGATCCAATGTCTGGGCGGCAACGGCTATATCAATGATTATCCCACAGGCCGGCTGTTGCGGGATGCCAAGCTGTATGAGATTGGCGCTGGTACATCAGAAATCAGACGTATGCTGATCGGGCGCGAATTATTCGCTGAGACCGCGTAACAGGAAACACCGGATGTGATGCAGACCCTGACCTCTTCTTTATCGCTGGCGTCTGATGAGGCGCAGACAAATAAAGCCGCCATGCTGGCCCATATTGCGCGGGCTGAAGATATCGCCGCCGATCTGATGCAGGGCGGCAGTGAGGCCGCACGGGCGCGCCATGAAGCCAGAGGCAAATTGCTGCCGCGCACACGCATTGACAGGCTGCTGGACCCGGGCACGCCGTTTCTGGAGGTCGGGCTGTTCGCGGCTTATGGGCTGTATGGTGATGAGGTCCCGTCAGCCGGGCTAATTGCCGGTATCGGCCAGGTGTCAGGCCGGCCTTGTATGATCATCTGTAATGATGCGACGGTGAAGGGCGGCACTTATTTCGCGCTGTCAGTGAAAAAACATCTGCGGGCACAGGAAATTGCCGAGCAGAACCACCTGCCCTGTCTGTATCTGGTCGATAGCGGCGGGGCCAATCTGCCGAACCAGGATGAGGTGTTTCCTGATCGTGATCATTTCGGCCGGATTTTTTATAATCAGGCCCGGATGAGCGCGAGAGGCATTGCCCAGATCGCGGTGGTGATGGGGTCCTGTACCGCCGGCGGGGCCTATGTGCCGGCCATGTCTGATCAAACCATTATTGTTGAAAATCAGGGCACTATATTTCTTGCCGGCCCGCCTCTGGTCAAAGAGGCGACAGGAGAAGATGTGGATGCCGAAAGCCTGGGCGGCGGAGATACCCATACACGGCTTTCCGGTGTAGCAGATTATCTGGCCAAAGATGATGATCACGCGCTGATGCTGGCCCGCCAGATTGTCTATAATCTGGGCCCCGGGCGTGAACAGACAAATCTGCGCCCCCCTGCCCCACCCGCCTTTGATGCAGAAGAGATGTTATCTGTCATTCCGGCTGATCCCAGACAACCCTATGATGTGCGTGAGGTCATCGCCCGGCTGGTGGACGGGTCCGTATTTGAAGAATTCAAAGCCCGTTACGGCACCACTTTGGTCTGCGGCTTTGCCCATATTGACGGCCGTCCGGTCGGGATTATCGGCAATAACGGGGTGTTGTTTTCAGACAGTGCACAAAAAGGGGCGCATTTTATTGAGCTGTGCTGTCAGCGCGGCACCCCTCTGATCTTTCTGCAGAACATCACCGGCTTTATGGTCGGCTCTGCCTATGAGGCTGGCGGGATTGCCAAGGACGGGGCCAAGCTGGTCGCCGCGGTATCCACTGCCGCTGTGCCCAAAATAACGCTGATGATCGGCGGATCTTACGGGGCGGGCAATTACGGCATGTGCGGGCGTGCCTTTGGGCCCAATTTCGTCTGGATGTGGCCAAATGCAAAAATCGCGGTGATGGGCGGAGAACAGGCCGCAGGTGTGCTGGTGCGTGTGCGCCGGGATGGGCTGGCCAAAAAAGGAGAGAGCCTGTCAGAAGAGGCCGCAGACGCCATCCGCCAGCCGGTTCTGGATCAGTTTGCCGAGCAGTCTGACCCGTTTTATGCCTCTGCTCGGCTGTGGGATGACGGGATAATTGACCCGCGCAAGACAAGAGAGGTTCTGGCGCTGTCCCTGGCCGCCGCCGCACAAGCGCCAGATGCAGATACAAACTTCCCGGTCTTTCGGTTCTGATGGCTGATCAAGGAGAAGTGACAAAGATGACGATCCAACGTCTTCTGATTGCCAATCGCGGAGAGATTGCCTGCCGCATTATCGCTACCGCCCAGAGGACAGGCATCCATACTATTGCGGTGTTTTCTGAGGCTGACCGGCAGGCCCGCCATGTGCGGCTGGCAGATGAGGCGATCTGTATCGGCGGGGCTGAGGCAGCGGCGTCTTATTTAAACCAAGAAGCGGTTCTGGAGGCGGCCCTGAACACAGGGGCAGACGCCATTCACCCGGGATATGGGTTTTTATCTGAAAATCCTGACTTTGCCGAAGCGGTGCGCACAGCAGGTTTGATTTTTGTAGGCCCGCCCGCAGATGCGGTCCGGGCCATGGGGCTGAAAGATGAGGCCAAGCGGCTGATGGCAGAGGCAGGGGTGCCGGTTGTGCCCGGCTATGACGGGGCAGACCAAAGGCCGGATGTGCTGGCCGAAAAAGCCGCAGAAATCGGCTATCCTGTGCTGATTAAGGCCCGTGCCGGTGGCGGCGGTAAGGGCATGCGCAAAGTCGATACAGAAGAGACGTTTTCTGATCTTCTGATGAGTGTGGTTCGTGAGGCCACCGCCGCCTTTGGTGACGGGCATGTGATTATCGAAAAATACATCACCGCCCCGCGCCATATTGAGGTGCAGGTCCTGTCTGACCGTCAGGGCACACATCTGCATCTGTTTGAGCGGGACTGTTCAGTGCAACGCCGTCATCAAAAAATCATCGAAGAGGCCCCGGCCCCGGAGATGCCGGATGAGGTGCGCAGCGCGATGACAGAAGCCGCCGTCACCGCCGCACAGGCTATCAGCTATGAAGGGGCCGGGACTGTTGAATTTATTGCTGATGGCAGCGGGCCTTTGCGCCGTGACGGGTTCTGGTTCATGGAAATGAACACCCGTCTGCAGGTTGAACATCCGGTCACCGAACAAGTCACCGGCCTTGATCTGGTGGACTGGCAGTTGCGGATCGCCGCTGGTGAACCGCTGAGCCTGCGCCAGCAGGATATCCAGCTGTGCGGTCATGCAGTTGAAGCGCGGATTTATGCAGAAGACCCGGCCAATGGCTTTCTGCCCAGCCCGGGCCGGATTGACCAGCTGATGTTCCCGGCCCATGAGGGGGTGCGGGTGGATACAGGGGTTGAGGCCGGTGATGAGGTATCAGGCTATTATGATCCGATGGTGGCCAAGCTGATCGCCACAGCTGAGAGCCGGGATCAGGCACTGGCCCGGCTGGGCACGGCACTGGGCCAGACCTGTGTGATCGGGCTGACCAGTAATCTGGGGTTTCTGGCCCGCTTATGCCGCCATCAGGTAGTGCGCGCAGGCAAGATGACAACAGCCTTTTTAGATCAGCATCTGGACCAGCTGACAGATGACGGCCCGCCCCCGGATGCGATTCTGGCGACAGCCTGCCTGAGCCAGACACCCGCCGAAGCCCCCTTGTCAGGCTGGCGGCAGTGGGGGCC
This sequence comes from SAR116 cluster bacterium, assembly GCA_002722385.1. The sequence continues at coordinate 14,004 of PBLR01000023.1, forward strand.
GGGCCATCTGCCTTTGCTGTTGCAGGGTGCGGGCGGGCTGCAGCGGGCGGGCTTATATCTGTATGGGCCGGAGAAGATTGAGCTGGAGACAGAGGACAGACGAATCCCCTTTACGGTGGTCCGATGTGATGATGAGGTGCTGACCGGCTGGACATTAACCGGGCCGGACGGGGCGGTTAATCTGACCTCTGTCTGTCTGGGGCGCGCTATCTGGGTCAGTGACGGGCAGGCCAGCTGGACATTTTCGCTGGCCGACAGCACAAAGACAGACAGCCAGGCCCAGTCTGACGGGGTTGTCTGTGCTGTGATGAGCGCAACCGTCAGCCAGATTGCGGTGAAAAGCGGCGACAAGGTTGCCGCCGGAGACAGGCTCATGGTGCTGGAGGCCATGAAGATGGAACAGCCGGTTCTGGCCCCGGTGGCAGGCCAGATTGAGGATATTCCGGTAGAGACAGGAGAAGCGGTCAGCGCAGGCCAGATTCTGTGCCGCCTGACCCCTGATGAGACAGGGGAGACATGATGCGTACAGTTGAGCTGGTTGAGGTGGGCCCGCGTGACGGGCTACAGAACGAAAAGACCCAGATCCCCACAGCACAGAAAATAAAGCTGGTGGACAGCCTGTCTGAGGCCGGGTTCGGGCTGATTGAGGCGACCAGCTTTGTCTCGCCAAAATGGGTACCGCAATTAGGAGACGCAGCTGAGGTGATGGCCGGTATTCAGCGTAAGGAAAATGTGCGCTATATCGTGCTGACGCCGAATAAACGCGGGTTTGATGAGGCGCTGGCCGCCGGTGTGGATGAGGTCGCCGTATTCGGGGCCGCAACAGAAGGGTTCAGCCAGCATAATATCAATTGTTCTGTGGCGGAAAGCCTGGACCGGTTCCGGCCTGTGGTGGCAGAGGCGCTGGCGGCAGGTGTTCGCGTCAGAGGTTATATCTCGGTGGTGGTGCATTGCCCGTATGAAGGGGCAGTTGCCCCAGACCCTGTGCTGAGGCTGGCAGAAGAGCTTTTGGTGATGGGCTGTTATGAGGTCTCGCTGGGCGATACCACAGGCCAGGGCACAACAGACAGTATCGCCGGATTGCTGGACAGGCTGTGTGCAGAGCTGCCGGCCGCCAAGCTGGCCGGGCATTTCCATGACACCAATCATCAGGCGATTGCCAATGTCAACATGGCGCTATCCTATGGCCTCAGGCGGTTTGATTCAGCCATTGCCGGGCTTGGCGGCTGTCCTTATGCGCCGGGGGCAAAAGGAAATGTGAACACAAAGGCGCTACATGACGCGCTGGCGGCGGCCGGCTGGCAGACCGGCCTTGACCGCGATAAGCTGGTGGCGGCCGAACAGATTGTCACCACTATGGGGCTGAACAAGGCAGAGAGCAGATGAGTTTTAAAACACTGCAGATCGATATCGACAGACGCGGCGTGGCGCGGTTATGGCTTAACCGGCCGGACAAGCATCACGCGCTGAACGCAGAGATGATTGCTGAGCTGCATCAGGCGGCATTGCAGCTGGGAGCTGATGAGGCGGTGCGTGTGGTGGTTATAGGCTCTGACGGGCCGGTTTTCTGTGCAGGCGGGGATTTGCGCTGGATGCAGGACCAGCAGCAAAAAGACGCTGGCGGCCGGCGGGCAGAAGCCAAAACCCTGTCAGATATGCTGGCGGCGCTGAACGCCCTGCCCAAACCGGTGATTATGCGGGTTCAGGGCAACAGTTTTGGCGGCGGGCTAGGGCTGATGAGCACAGCTGATATCGTGCTGAGCTCAGCAGAGGCAAAATTTTGTTTTTCAGAAACACGGCTCGGGCTAATCCCGGCCACAATCGGCCCGTTTGTGTGGCGCCGCTTGGGCGAAGCCGGGCTGAGACGGCTGTTTATCACCGCCAGGCTGTTCAGGGCTGATGAGGCAGCCCTTTATGGGCTGGTGGCTGGCGCGGTTGCCCCTGACCGGCTAGATGAGGCGGTAGAGGCCGAGATAGACGCCGCGCTGAAGGCCGGGCCGGAAGCCATGGCTGCGGCCAAAGCCCTGATTGCCCGGTTCAGCCAGACCCCGGATCATAACCAGCAGAATGAAGCCGCGATAGACGCGCTGGCCGCGATCTGGGACACGCAAGGCGCAAAAGATGGGATCGCCGCGTTTTTTGCCAAAACCTCGCCCCCATGGGTGTCAGATTAGATTAGACAACACGGCTTTGATTTCTGTAAAAATAGTGATATAGACAACGCAATGTGGTAGGTTTATCGCATTGTTGAGCGGCTGTGGTGTAGTGGTAGCACAAGAGCCTTCCAAGCTCTTAGGGCCAGTTCGAACCTGGTCAGCCGCTCCAATTCTTCTGTCAAAAAAATTATCTTTTTCCCCTTAACGGGTAAGGCTGCAGGCGGTTGTGCCGTTCTGGGTGGTATGAGAGTGATCCCTGTCCTGATTATCTGTTTGTGTTCTGGTCTGTTCAGCCTGGCCAGCGGAGTGGCTATGGGCGATGCGGACAGCCTGCGCCACAGCCGTAGCGCATTTGCTGATGGCCGCTATCTGGAGGCTTTTTCTCTGGCAAAAGAGGCTTATGATGCTGGTACAAACCCGCCTGCCGCCACGTTGGTGATGGCCAGAGCGTCTGAGCTGGGCCAGATGTCGCGCCGCCGCACCGAACAGCTGTATCTGACCGCGCTGGAGCTGGCCAATCACAAAGCCCCTGTTCTGGGGCATCTGACCCTGTTTTTTTTGCATCATGGCCAACCCGATAAAGCCGCCCGGACAGAGGCCGCCTTCAGGGCCGCCTGCCGGTTCAACTGTGTTGAGTTAGAACAACAGATCAGCGCCGCCAGACAAAACCGCTAATATCAAAACCGCTTATCAGGCTTCTGCCAGAACAGACAGATGCGCCAGCACAGAAGCGCCCAGCGCATCCAGATTATAGCCGCCCTCCAGAACAGAAATAAACCGCCCGCCACAGCAATCCGCCGCCAGTTCAGCAATATCACGGGTCAGGGCGGCAAAATCATCTGTGCTCATCCCCAGCCCGCCAAGCGGGTCGTCTTCATGCGCATCAAACCCGGCAGAGATGATGATGAGATCAGGCCGCGCCTCAGCTACCGCCGGCAGCAGATGTTCCCGCCAGCCCGCCAGAATATCCGCCCCACCTGTACCGGCAGCAAAAGGCAGATTAAAGATATTGTTATGCGCACCGCCCTCATCAGCCGCGCCGGTCCCCGGATAAAGTGGCATCTGGTGGCTGGACGCATAGAAAAGGTCTTTGTGATCCCAGAAGGCGGCCTGGGTCCCATTGCCGTGATGCACATCAAAATCAAGGACCGCCACACGGCCAGCCCCATGCGCGTCCTGGGCATGGCGGGCAGCGATTGCAGCAGAGGAAAACAGACAAAACCCCATCGCCCGATCCGGTTCCGCATGATGGCCGGGCGGACGCATTGCCGAAAACCCGTTGCCGCCTTGCCGCATCACCTGGTCAACCAGAAAACAGGCCCCGCCCGCCCCGCGCAACCCCGCCTCGAGGCTGTCCGGCCCGGCATAGGTGTCGCCGTCAAGCTGGTACAGGCGGTCAGCCGACAGGCCCGCCGGGGCCAGATCAGACATCAGCCCGTCAATATAGGCCGGTATATGCACAAGGCAGAGCTGATCATAGCTGGCTTCCGGGGCCGGGTCTGTCTGCCAGAAGGTGTCTATATGCGGCTGGCAGGCCGTCATCACCGCATGGTAACGGGCCTGTTGTTCAGGATGGCCGTTCGGGGTCTGATGCGCGCCCGCGCTGGCATGATGGGTGAAGAAATGTGTCACCTGATGTGATCCTTTCTGCAGGATTATCTGTTTAGCGATTTCATTTCCGGCAAAAATTTAACCGTGATACGCTGGGGGTTGGTTCAGTCTGGCAGAAGCTGTCTGTTCAGACCAGCCCCTGGCGGATTGTGAAGGAAACTATGCCCAGCCCTGCCCCGCTGACAGATGATGACATTGATGCTGTATGTGAAGCCCTGCTGGCCTTTTATGCCAGCCCGATGGCCTGTTGGCGCCTGTCAGGAGACCGGTTTGGAGCGCATAAACGCCATACGCTGACAGCGCTGAGCCAGATGCAGGCCGCCACCGCAAGGCTGAACCCGGCTTATCAGGCAGCAGATCAGCCAGCGGTGCGTTAGGTTGATCAGGCGCTGGCAGATGCGCTGACCTGCCCCAGTGATTTACGCGGCCTGATGAGCCGCACGCCATAACCCCCCATCAGGAGTCTATACTGGCCTTATGGAGCAGGGTCGGGGATCTGAACATCTCTCCCTGTCCTGTTTAATTTTTAGGCAATCTGTTTCTTTTGACCTGATTTAAACCCTCTTCTGGTTATAATTTCTGCATATTCACAGTGTTTTGATTATTTTTTCAGCAAAATATGTGTATCCGCCCCTGGGTTTTGATTTCTGTTCCTTTCCTGCGGCTTTGCTGTCTATTCTGCGC
>PBLR01000024.1 GCA_002722385.1 SAR116 cluster bacterium
CCTCACGGCAGTGCTGATTGCCTGTGCAATTGGCCTGCCTCTTGGCGCCGTTCTGGCGGTTCAGCGGTTTCCCGGGCGCGGCGCACTGGTAAGTCTTATCAACACATTAATGGGGATGCCGCCGGTTGTTGTCGGCTTGATTGTTTATCTTCACCTGTCCAGGTCTGGGCCTCTTGGCTGGCTGGGTCTGCTGTATACGCCGACCGCGATGATCATTGCCCAGGTGATTTTGATCACACCAATCATCGCGGCGCTCAGCTGCCAGATTCTGGAAGATCTGCATGAAGATTACCGCGACCTGTTCACCTCATTGGTGGTGCCGCGCCGGATAGCTGTCTTCAGTTATATTTATGATGCAAGGTTTTCGCTGCTGACGGTTGTTCTGGCCGGGTTTGGCCGGGCTGTCTCTGAGGTAGGGGCCGTGATTGTTGTTGGCGGCAATATTGACCATCTGACCCGCGTGATGACCACAACCATTGCTCTTGAGACCTCGAAAGGAGAGCTTGAGCTGGCGTTGGCCCTTGGCGTGGTATTGATGGGCAAGGCTTTGCTGATTAACGCTGTGGGGCTGCGGCTGAAAACAGCTGCACAGGCGCGTGCCTATGTGTAGCGCACCTGTGCCCAAGCTGCTGCCGATCCAGGTTCACGGTCTTAGGGTGACAACACAGAAACGCGCGCTGCTGAACGCGGTCAGCTGTGACATTTCTTCTGACGGGATCAGCGTCATCATGGGCCCGAACGGGGCAGGCAAGAGCCTGTTTTTGCGGTGTCTACACGGGCTGACACAACCTGCCGCAGGAGAGATTCAGTTTTGTGGCCGGCCTCTTGATGAGGCTGTTGTGAAGCGGCAATCCTTTGTGTTTCAGTCACCAACTGTGCTGCGCCGGACGGTGTTTGACAATCTGGCCTTTGTTGCTGGGTTGCGGCCAGATATCACAATGGACACAGTACATCAGCTGCTGGCAGAGATGCGGCTGGAGGGCTTGCGTTACCAGCCTGCCCGGCTGTTGTCCGGCGGGGAAAAACAACGTCTGGCCATGGCACGGGCTTTGTTAACCGCACCTGATCTGCTGCTGATGGATGAAGCCACCGCCAATCTTGACCCCGCATCAGTTCACATCATCGAAACCAGCCTGAAAACAGCAGCACAGCAGGGGATGAAAATTATTGTGGTCACCCATGATATCGGTCAGGCCCGCCGCCTAGCCCGTGATGTGCTGTTTTTCAGCCATGGCCGGCTGACCGAACACACAGATGCCGACAACTTTTTTCACGCCCCACAATCTGCACCCGCGCAGGCCTATTTGCGGGGTGACCTCATTGATCTGAACCCGAACAGCTAGACTCATCTGAACAAGAGATATGAAAATAATGACCTTATCCCGCTTTTTCCTTCCCGCAATTCTGACCAGCTTTTTGTTCAGCCCGGCTTTTGCCAACACTGAAATCATTGTTCAGTCGACAACCTCGACCAAAAATTCAGGGTTATATGATTATATTCTGCCCCTGATGGAACAGGACACAGGTGTGAAAGCACACATCGTTGCGGTGGGCACAGGCGCGGCGATTAAGAACGCCATGAATTGTGATGGTGATATTCTTCTGGTGCACAGCCGCGAACGGGAGGATAGGTTTGTTGCTGATGGCTTTGCTGCCCGCCGCTATGATGTGATGTATAATGATTATGTCATTATCGGCCCGTCTTCTGATCCGGCAAAAATTGCAGGGCTGACAGACGCGACAGACGCGTTTTCACAGATTGCCTCATCACAATCGGTCTTTGCCTCACGTGGGGATCTCTCCGGCACACATGGCAAGGAAACCAGCATCTGGGCTGCTGCAGGGCTTGATCCGCGCACAGGCTCTGGACAATGGTACAGGGAAACCGGCTCCGGCATGGGAGCAACCTTAAATATTGCTGTGGGCATTGCCGGCTATACCCTGACAGACCGGGCCAGCTGGACAAATTTCGGCAATAAGGCAGATATGAAAATCCTTGTTGAAGGTGATAAACGGCTTTTCAACCCATATGGCGTGATGCTGGTCAGCCCCGAAAAATGCCCGACAGTAAATAAAAAAGCAGGGCAGGCCTTTATTGACTGGCTGGTGTCTGATGCGGGCCAGCGCGCCATTTCTGCTTATCAGATCAAGGGAAAACAGGTGTTTTTTGCGAACGCAAACCCGTAACCCGTTGGTCAGATATTTAATCTGACGTCGCCAAGATAGCTTATATTATAGCCGTCAAACCTGCCGGCTAGCGTAGTGAAGGCAGCTGTTCGGCAAAAGGCCAGCAAGGACTGAAAGGCCGGTTCAAACACCATTCGCCGGTCGACTACGATATCAACATATTCAGTGATTAACGGCAGAAAGGCCAGATCATACCGGCTGGCCAGATGTTGCAGACCAAAGGCAATATCCGCCTGTCCTTCCAGCAGCGCCAGCACCGAATCCAGTTCGGTATGAAACGCTTCTGTCTGGTGCAAGCGGTTCTGTGCAAGGCCCGCCTCCTCCAGCAGACAGTCAAATAAAATCTGCGCGCCTGCCCCGGGCTGGCGGCGGCTCAGGCGGAAGGGCTGGATATCCGCAAGGCTGGTCACCTGATCAGCACTTGCCTTGTTCATCACCAGCCCGCGCGTCCGCTTTGCCCAGTGCAGCAAGACAACATCTTTATCTGTACAGGCGGCCTCTACCGCGCGAAGGTTCCAGCTGTGATCATCTGGGCTGAAAATATGCAGAACCGCAGCAGAGGCCCGTCCTGAAGACACCAGCTCAAGGCCTGAACTGCTGCCGTTCCAGATGGTTGCGATTTCGGCCCCTGACTGGCGCAGCACAGCTTCAAGAAGCGGATCATGGCTGCCCGAAATCGTCAGCTGGCCTGGCCTTGCCGGTTCATGATCCTTATTGATCCAGGCCAGCACAGCGTCTTTGGGAAACAACAGCTTGCCTGTGGTTTTGCTGAACGGGATATCAGACCGGGCCACAAGATCATAAACCTTGCGTTGTTTCACCCGCATCAACGCGGCAACTTCCTTGGTGGTCAGATATTCGATCATCTTAAGGTTACATTATGCTCCTGCGCGCACCGGTAAAGGCCTTTTTGACTTTAGCATCTAATCTGCCCCCGGCACAAAATCACCGGATAAATACCCATCAACCAGAAAACTCATCCAGATAGACGGTCTGTCCGGTTTCCGCTGCCTGTTTCACCGCTTCAATCAGCACAAGAGATGCCAGCCCATCTGCCCCATTCACCAAAGGGGCCTGATTGCCAGCAATAACATCAACAAATTGTTCAATTTGCCGGACCAGCGGGTCAGCAGACCCATAGACAGGCTTGACCTGCTTTATCGGCTGCCACCAGCTTGGTTTGCTCTCAGCTGCCCATAAAGACAGGTTCGGCACCGCCAGCGCCCCGGCTGTGCCACCGATCATATAGGCATATTCTGTTGTGGTCGGGTAATCTGCATTTTCACCTGAGCTCAGCTCCCAACTCCATGGGCTGACAATGGTATCAGACAGATTAATGGTCCCCAAAGCGCCATTGACGAACTCAAGCAGGATGACCGCGCTGTCTTCAACCTCAAACCCTCTGGTCGCAGAAGACTGCATCGCCATGACTTTTTTCACATCCCCCAAGAAATAGCGCGCCAGATCAAGATCATGGATGAGATTAATATAAATCGGCCCGGCCCCTTTTTTTGTGCGCCAGTCAGCCTGATAATAATCTTCAGGTTTCATCAGCCAGCAGGTCATCGACAGTGATACAGTCCGGCCGATATGGCCTTCATCAATCATCGCCTTTGCTTTCTGGATCAGCGGATTATGGCGACGGTGATGCCCTGTCAGCAATGCCACCTTGGCCGCTTCAGCTGCTGCAACCAGCTGGCGGGCCCCGGTCAAATCACTGGCCAGCGGCTTTTCAATCAGCACCGGAATGCCGGCTTCGATCAGCAACAGACCATGGTCTACATGAAACTGGTTCGGGGTTGCCACAATCGCCCCGTCAACACCCTCTTCAGCACACATCTGCGCCACTGACGGGTACCAGTTCACCGCCAGCTGCTCGGCCAGGCGGCGTGCACCCTCATCCGGGTCAACAATACAGACAAGACGGCAAACCGGGCTCTGACGGATAAGCGCGATATGTTTTTTGCCGACAAGACCTGCACCAATAACGGCCAGTCTGGCTTTTGGACGTTGTGTGTGTTCAGCGTGCTGCATCGTCAACGGCTCCGAAAAAAACAGCTGGATAAACTCAAGACCGGCAAACAGTAGACAACTCGTTATCTGAGCACAAGTTCCCGTCTTGCTAGTTGACGGCGCCCCCAGCTGCTGTATCTCAAAAAGAAACACAATCAAACAGCTTCTGACAACCACAGATAATCAGCGAGACCGAACCAATGGATAAGATCAAGCTTATAAAATGGACCAGCACCGCTGCCGTCCTGACAGGGATTGCCCTCACCAACCTCAATATCTATCCTGTGAATATTATGATCCACGGGGCCGGGGCAACAGGTTGGACCGTTGCTGGCTATCTGACTAAAGACCGGGCTTTGCTAACGAATTTCTGTTTGCAGCTTCCGTTGTTCATATTCGGTATTGTGAATTATATCTGGCAAGGATGAGACGATGACTGCAAATTTCTTCCATATTGATGACCTGTCTCAAGGTCTGCCGCGCGAGCTGGCTGAAGGCGTGACAACCCGCATTTTCCCCGGTGATCAGGCGATGTTGTCTGTGGTCCGGCTTGAGGCCAACGCCAAAGGCAGTCTGCACAGCCATCCAGAAGAACAATGGGGGTATCTTATCGAAGGGTCAGCCACACGGATTCAGCATGGGGAGCATATCCCTGTTGAAAAGGGCTCATTCTGGCGCACACCATCTGATGTGGAACACAGCGTTATCGCCGGGCCTGAGGGGTGTGTTATTCTGGATGTATTTGCACCGCCACGTGAAGAGTATAAAACAGCTGGCCGCGGTTTTGGCACAANCANTGATTAAACCAATCTGGTGAAAAAAACAGGCCAGCAANACTGAAGCTGCTGGCCCNGTTTGATTTAGCTGCTGGCCTNTTCTGCGGTATCAGCGCCAATCTGNGCCCAGTCCGGNACCCAGCTGGGATAGCTNGAACANGCTGAAAGCCCGGCCAGCCAGACAGTTGNCAATACAAGTGCTGTAACTTTCTTCATTNTACTCTCCTTCTGNACCTAAAATCTTGAAANCTCTGTTTATNNATGTTCNCGTTGCGGAAGGANAAACGCAACTGTGAAATTTTNCNAGGTTTNTTCGNGGTTTTTTAAAAAAGAACAGGCAAGGCAACCAGAGAAGAAAACGGNNNGACATAATGGATATCAGCAGCAAGACAACATTGACCTTTGATTGCTACGGCACCTTGATTGACTGGGAGACAGGCATCTGGGACGGGTTTCAGATGTTGTTGCGGTCGAATAACAGCAGCATGTCGCGGCAGACTTGCCTGCTCGGTTTTGCAGAGATTGAAAGCGCGGTTCAGGCCAGCCATCCGGATATGCTGTATCCAGATGTGCTCGCCCTCACTCACCGTCTGTTTGCTGAACGGTTTGCCTTGCAAACCAGCGATGAGCTGGACAGACGGTTTGGCGGGTTTGTGCCCTACTGGCCAGCTTTTGCAGACAGCGCGGACGCCTTGCGCCAGTTGAAGGCCCGGTTTCGCCTAGTGATTCTCTCAAATGTGGACAGAACCAGCTTTGAAGGCTCTCATGAACGTCTCGGGGTTGAGCTTGACGGTATTTTCACAGCAGAGGATATCGGTTCTTACAAACCAAATCCGAGGAATTTTGACTATCTGCTCAGCCATCTGTCAGACAGCAAGGCTGATATACTGCATGTTGCCCAGTCTCTGTTTCATGATATCCGGCCTGCTGCAGATGCAGGCCTGAAGACAGCCTGGATTGATCGCCAGAATTTGGCAGAAGGCGGATCCTGGGGGGCGACTGCCATTATCGACAAGCCGCCCCAGGCTGATCTAAGATTTACTTCGCTACAGGCATTTGCTGGTTATGCCTGCGGCCGGTGAGCAGGACTGAACCACCAGTCCGCCCCCTTTCTGCCTGACCTGTTAAGGAGTCTTAGACATGCTGCTGGATACCCCGATTTGCGATTTTGGCTGGCAGGCCCCTGACTTTACACTTGCTGATGCAGATGGTCAGAGCCATACGCTGGCAAGTCTGATGAGCGAGAACGGCCTGTTGATTGCCTTTATCTGTAATCACTGCCCTTATGTTAAGGCCATTATTGACCGGCTTGTTGAGGACACAGACACCCTGCGCCGGTCTGGTGTGAACACAGTCGCCATTATGCCGAATGACTATCACCGCCACCCTGATGACAGCCCGGCAAAAATGAAAGAATTTGCCCGGCTGCATAAGATGTCTTTTCCCTATCTGGTTGACGAGACACAACAGGTTGCCCGGGCCTATGGGGCGGTTTGTACACCTGATTTTTTTGGCCTGAATGCAGCCGGACAGCTGCAGTATCGCGGCCGTCTGGATGATGCCAGAATGGGCGACGCCTATAACCGCCACCCAGAACTTCTGGCCGCAATGCAGATGGTGGCCACAACCGGCAAAGGACCAGCCAAGCAGACCCCGTCTATGGGCTGTTCAATAAAATGGGCATAAGCTGGTGTTCTGCAGACAGGCAAACAGGCCTTTTGTGCTGGCCTTATCGGCGCAGACCATGCTGAAGCGACTGCGTGACTGGCACGGCCTTATGCTGGATGAGCTGCAGAAGCGGACCGGCCTGAGCAGCTATCAAATCCTGTGGCTTGCCTTTGCAGAAGGGCTGTTTTTTGGCGTGTTATTGGGGTGGTGGTGGTTTTGATGAATGTTTACAGACGCCTGTTTGGGCTTGGCCTGATGTTCTTGATGCTTATGCCCGTTTCTGGCTTGAGCGCAGACACCCCGCAGGAGCCGGTTAGGGCGGCACTTGCGCAGACAGGTGCAAATGTGGTGTTCATGCGGCACGCGCTGGCCCCTGGATATGGCGATCCTGATAATTTTCAGATAGAGGATTGCAACACGCAACGCAATCTAGACGAAGCCGGACGCCGGCAGGCTGAGGCGATTGGCCGGTATTTTCGTGAACATCAGATCACCTTCACCGCGATTCTGTCCAGCCGCTGGTGCCGCTGCACACAGACAGCCGAACTGTTGAATTATGGCAGCTGGTCAGAATTTGACGGGCTGAATTCGTTTTTCCAGGGTCATGTTGACAGGCAGGAAACCTTAGCCCTGCTGAAAGATAAGCTGGACAGCCTGTCTTCTGATGATATGGTTTTGATGGTGACGCATCAGGTCGTCATCAGCGCGATAACAGATATATCACCGCCCAGTGGCGGGCTGGTTGTCTATAATACATCTACCCAGAACGCGAAGCCGGTCAGGGTCCCTCACCCGTAACTTTTAACTTCAAAGAGACCTTGTTCTATGCCGCAGAAACTTTGTGCAGAAATGTTAGGCACTTTTATGCTCGTGCTGACGGTTGTCGGCTCTGGCATCATGGCAGAACAACTCTCAGCAGGTATTGACGGGCTTGCGCTTCTCGGCAACACGCTGGCCACGGGATGTATTCTGATTGTGCTGATCACGATTTTGGGGCCAGTGTCAGGGGCACATTTCAACCCGGCGGTTACCTTAACGTTTTTCTTTGCTTCAGAGATTTCCGCCCGCACAGCTATCTTCTATATGCTTTGCCAGATCGCCGGCGGTCTTGCCGGAACCGGGCTTGCTCATATCCTGTTTGATTTGCCGGTTCTGCAAATTGCCCAGACAGATCGGGCCAGCCTGCCCCTCTATTATGCAGAATTTATTGCCACCAGCGGGCTGATTCTTGTGATTCTGGTTGGCCGTGTCTACAGGCCAACTGCTGTGCCTGTGCTGGTCGGGCTGTATATTTCTGCCGGCTACTGGTTCACCTCATCAACCAGCTTTGCCAATCCGGCTGTCACCATTGCCAGGACCTTCACAGATACATTTTCAGGCATTTCACCATCTGCTGCCGGGTGTTTCATTCTGGCGCAGATCCTGGCAGCCTGGCCGGTCTGGCGGTTTGCCACCTGGCTGATGTCTGGTCATGGCCGTGACATTCACACCCAGGAATGAAGCCCAACCGCATTGCCTTCACTGTCACCAATGATCGCAATGAAGCCATGCTCGCCTATTGACTGTTTTTCAACAAAGACCGGAACACCTGCCTCTGCGGCCCATTCAGCTGTTGTCGCACAGTCGGGCACAGAAAAATAAAGCAGATGCCCTTGCTCATTCGGCTTGCGCATAGGGTGCTTTATCAAGGCACCGGCCGCCCTTGGCAGCGACATTTCGCCGGGAAACAGATACATCTCCATCTCACCTCCGGGCATATCCTCCAAATTCAGCTCAACACCCAGCAGCCCTTCATAAAATTTGCGGGCACGTTTCATATCCTCAACATAAATTTCAAACCAAGGCATCGGATTTGTTCCATCAGACCATCTCCTCTTGCTTGTAAAAAGGGGAAATTGATCATGATAGCCCGGGTTAACAAATTCTGGAAGTCGCAGGCCTGCAACTTGCTGATATAAGAGCCAGAACCGCTCACAACGGCAAAAAGAAATCCATCTTAAAAAAGATGGATTTTCAGCAACATGCGTTTTCAGTGATTTTTTTGTGAATCAGTTCACGTCTTTGCGCGTACTGTATTATGACCATCTGTTTTTTCAAACAGATGTGTCATCCTCCCTAAACTTGGTCGCAGTTTATCTGCGACCTTTTTTTTAGGCAAACATGATTCATCACACTTGTAAAGGGTGAATGACAAAGATGCTGTCTTAAATCAGCAGAACCGGCTGGTCTGCAACCTTACCCGTCAGGCTTCAGGACCGCAGAGAGTCAAACAGCCCGGAATAACGTTTAGACAAATCGAACCGCAATTTCTGGCCGCGCGGCAATGCGCCTCTGTGCTGGCAATGCAGGCGCTCACACACATGACAGCCCAGACCAATCGGCGTAAGAGCCGGGTCTTTGAGGTTGATCATATAATCAGTATACCCAATCTCCTTGGCAAATTTCAGATCACATCCCAGCGCAATGGCATAGGCAGGGGTGCCATAATGCGCAGGCTGTGTACGCGGTATGTGATGGGTTCTGGTGATGGTCAACAGCTTCTGGCCCTCTTCCAGGCTGGACGCTTGGGTCATGATCTGGCCAGGGTTGCGAAACGCCTGATGCGGTATCCATCTCCCGCAGGCCCCGCCCTGCCGCGCAAATTCAATCCCCCCTGCTGACAGACGCTTTGAAATATAGCCCGCCTCATCCACCCGCAGAAAAAAGAACGGAATGCCGCGTTCATTCGGCCGGGTCAATGTGGTTAACCTGTGGCAGACCTGTTCAAAATTCGCTGTGAACCGGTTGCCAAGCGCTTCCAGATCATGCCGGGTTTCTTTGGCTGCCATCAGAAAATCTGAATAAGGCATCATCACCGCCCCGGCAAAATACCCTGATAATGTGATCCGCAATAAAGTTGCTGAATCATCATCAATATCAAGGCGGCTGATGATGCTGTCGATAACATCACGGTAACCGACAAGGGCGATTTGGGCAGCGGTCTGGAACAGGCGCTGCGATTCCTGCAGATTTTCAGACAACAACAGACGGCTGCGGTGCGGATCAAATTCACGAAATAAATTCCCCATCACCGATTGCGGCATAATCTGGGTGCGGATTCCATATTTCTGTTCAAGATGCATGGTTATCTGATGCAGTTTGCCTGAACTGTAGGCCGGTCCCATACTGTCCACAAACAGCTCAGCCGCCTCTTCCAGCTCAGGAAAATAATTCCCCGCCTCTTCTAATACCCGCCTGACCGTCTCCAGAGGCTGCGGGGTCACCGCCTCACCCTGGCGGCTGCTGCCCTGATGAGCAGCATCACGCATCTGGTCAAACGCCTGATGCAACATAATCAGAGCTGTTGCGGCATTCGGATGCTGGCTGGCCAGAAGATGAACATCCCGGCGTGACATCTGCACCCCATCCAGGACTTGATCAGACATGACTTCTGTCAGCAGGGCGGTCAGCCGGGACGAATCATCCTCAGCCATCTCACGCAGGTCAATGTCATAGGTCTGCCCCAGGCGAAACAGAATCGGGACGGTCACCGGCCTGGCGTTATTTTCCAGCAAATTCAGATAAGAGGTCGAAATGCCAAGTTCGGCTGCCATATCAGACTGGCTGAGCTTCAGCGTGTTCCGCAACCGCCTGATCTTATGGCCAACCATCACCTTGCCTGCCTGCAGTTCTGCCATGGCTGTGTCTCCAGATTGGTCTGCGTTTTGTAAATAAATCTTACACCATATATGTAAATATTTTACAATATTAAATTGTGAATTTTTACAATTTTAACTCGTTACACCTTTTAATTAGCTTTTCGGAAATCCATGCCGTAAGACGAAAAACAACTCAGCGATGCGGACCGGCTTATCCCTTGCTCGCATCATCACCACCAGACCCTATTTTAGGAGATGACCATGACACAGACATTTGAACAGCTGACCAAAGCCGCCCCTGGCCGTTTTGCCAATACCACGCGGGATTATGATATCGCCGAAGTGACCAAACTGTCAGGATCTGTCGCGGTGGAACATACGTTGGCCCGTAACGGGGCAGATAAATTGTGGCATCTGCTGCATACAGAAGATTATGTCAACACACTCGGCGCGATGACCGGCAATCAGGCGATGCAGCAAATCCGGGCCGGGCTGAAGGCAATTTACCTGTCTGGCTGGCAGGTTGCCGCTGACAGCAACACAGCCGGGTCAATGTATCCTGACCAATCTATCTATCCGGCCAATTCCGGCCCAGAGCTGGCCAAGCGGATCAACCGGACCCTGATGCGGGCCGATCAGATCGAAACCCTGGAAGACGGCAAGCCGTCAACAGATTGGCTGGCCCCGATTGTGGCTGATTGTGAAGCTGGTTTTGGCGGTGCTCTGAACGCGTTTGAGCTGACCCGCGCCTATATTGAGGCTGGGGCTGCCGGTGTTCACTTTGAAGACCAGCTGGCTTCCGAAAAGAAATGCGGCCATATGGGCGGCAAAGTTCTGATCCCTGTTCAGCAGGCCGTGACCAACCTGAACGCGGCACGTCTGGCCGCAGACTGCTCGCGCGTGTCCACAGTGATCATGGCCCGTACAGACGCTGAAAGCGCAAAATTAATCACCTCTGACATTGACCCGCGTGACAAGCCCTTTATCAGTGGCGAACGCACCGCAGAAGGGTTCTATTGCCTGAGAGATGAGGATGCCTTTGACAGATGCGTCACACGTGGCCTGGCCTTTGCCCCTTATGCTGACCTGTTGTGGATGGAGACATCAACACCAGATCTGGATCAGGCCGAAGCCTTTGCCAAAGCCATCCGCGCAGAATTCCCGGACCAGCTTCTGGCTTATAACTGCAGCCCGTCCTTCAACTGGTCAGCGAATCTGAACGAACAGGATATTGCCCGGTTCCAGGCTGAAATTGGCAAGATGGGCTATAAGTTCCAGTTTATCACACTGGCAGGCTTCCATTCACTGAACTACAGCATGTTTGAACTGGCCCGTGGCTATAAGCAAAGCGGTATGGCTGCTTACTCTCAGCTGCAGAATGCTGAATTTGCGGCAGAAGAAAATGGCTATACAGCCCACAGACACCAGCGTGAAGTGGGGGCAGGCTGGTTTGATGCGATTTCTGTTGCGGTGAAAGGCGGGGCTTCGTCAACAACAGCCCTGAATGACAGCACAGAAGAAGCCCAGTTCACCCTGAATGTTGCTGAATAAAACGCTCTTATGGAGGAAAAAATGAATGATATGTCTCATCACATTGATACCGCCAGCGAAGAGAGGTTCACAATCATTGTGCCGTCTCTGAGCCAGGCTGCCTTGGAAGTACACCGTCAAAATATGTGGGAAAAAGGGTATCGGCTGGAAAACGGTATCAATAGCCAGAAATATTTCCAGAGTGACGGCCGCGAAATCTCCAAACTGTTTGAAGGAGAAGCGATGTATGCCATTACGTTCGTGAAACGTTAGGCATAACGATAAAAGTGCGGGCATCCCCAAAATTTTTCCCTACACCCGCCTTTTATCAACCCTCAGGCCGTGCAGACATATCCCGTTTTGCACGGCCTGTTTCATTTGCCCGGCTGCCCCGCTTGAACAGACCCGCTCCACATCTTATCTAAAGAAGAGAAGAGGATGGGTCAGATCAGATTGAACGGCAAAGGATGTTCACATGGTTTCACTGGGCGCGCTATTAACAAACCTCTTCAGTCAGACAACCAACTGGCTGAATAATGAACATCGCCTTGATCTGTCACTTCCGGCCTTATCAGAACAGCTGCTCTCTAATAAAGGTGAGGTCACAGGCCTGTCTCTGGCACAGCAAATCCTGGATAAGTTTGAGAGCGAAACCGCAGAGAACCAAAAAGCCTTTTTCACCACTCTGGCGACAGATTTCGATCTGGATATCACCAGCTTAAAAGACGCTCTTCAGACCTATCAGGCAGGTGCTGATAAGGCCAGTTATCATGCGCTGATGACGGCTGCGTCTTCGCGGCGGCAGACTCTGTTTAAAAAACTGAATGAGCTGCCTGGGGCCACACAGCGGCTGGTCAATATGCGCAAAACGCTGTTAGGGCTCTTGGCGGACACGCCGGAACTGGCTGTCATTGATCAGGATTTACAGCATTTATTCACCAGCTGGTTTAACAGAGGCTTTCTGGTCTTACAGCCGATCAGCTGGTCAAGCCCGGCGCATATCCTTGAAAAAATCATTGCCTATGAAGCTGTGCACGCGATTGAAAGCTGGGATGATCTGCGCCGCCGGCTGCAGCCACGTGACAGACGCTGTTTTGCGTTTTTTCACCCCGCGATGCCTGGTGAGCCGCTGATTTTTGTAGAAATTGCGCTGAGTCAGGATATCCCCGATTCGATCCAGGCGATTCTGGCTGACCGGCCAGATGCCAGCGAAGAGGCCGCCCCCACAACAGCGACGTTCTATTCTATTTCGAACTGCCAGATTGGGCTGGCTGGCATCTCCTTTGGCAATTCATTAATCAAGACTGTGGTGGCTGAATTGCGCCGCGAATTTGAAAGCCTGACTCAGTTCGTGACGCTGTCCCCCCTGCCCCAATTTGCCAGATGGCTGAGCAGACAGACACAAGAAGCTAGCGACAGAGATGAAGCAGAGCTGACCGCACTTGCCGCCTGCTATCTGATTCATGAAAAGACAGCAGATGGTGTGCCGCTTGATCCGGTTGCCCGCTTTCACCTTGGTAACGGGGCCCTCATTCACGCCCTGCATGCCGATGCCGACACATCAGAAAACGGGCAAAGCCGGTCACATGGGGTGATGGTCAATTATCTGTATGACCTGAAACAGCTGGAAGCCAATCACCAAAAATTTGTGACTGACGGGGATATAGCCTGTTCAAACAAGGTGAAAGAAAAAGCAGACAGCACCCGTACCCGTCTGCAGAACTCAGACTGACCAAAAAACACAAACCTCAGACCGTTGCCGTCAGCCCGCCATCAACATAAATCGTCTGGCCATGCACAAAGGATGACGCTCTAGAAGCTAGGAAAACAGCTGTGCCCACAAGGTCGCTGACATCCCCCCAACGGCCTGCCGGCGTGCGGGTGACCAGCCAGTCTGTAAAGGCTTCATCAGCAACAAGTGCGGCGTTTAATTCGGTTTTGAAATAGCCTGGGGCAATCGCATTACAATTCAGCCCATACCGGGCCCAGTCTGCTGCCATACCCTTGGTTAAATTGGCGACCGCGCCTTTTGTGGCCGTATAGGGGGCAATCCCCGGCCGGGCCAGCTGGCTCATCACAGAGGCAATATTGATCACCTTTCCCGCCTGACGCGCAATCATATGCCGCGACAAGGCCTTGGCTGTATAAAAAGCAGCTTTCAGATTGACCGCGATCATCTGATCAAAAATTTCTGCATCAAACCTTTCCAGAGGGGCGCGATGCTGCATGCCCGCATTATTGATCAGAATATCTATCGGGCCTTTATCAGCTTCATAGGCATCTATCGCTGTGGTGATCTGATCTTGCTGGGTGACATCTGCAACAAATGCATAAGCTTTGACAGACTGGTCAGCCAGCATGCTGACCGCATCTGTCACCCTGTCAGACTGACGGCCATTAACCAGAATTTCGGCTCCTGCCTGCCCCAGCCCCTGGGCCAGCGCAAACCCGATACCCCTTGTCGATCCTGTGATAAGGGCTGTTTTCCCCTGCAGGCTGAATAAGGCATCTGCTGGTGTTTGCGTCTGCTGGCTGTGTATCGTCATAACCACATTCCTTACTTACGCCAGCTGTTATCAACGATACTGATACAGCCCTAATGTAGCGGCCTGAAGTTTCAGCAATGAGGTGACCTGGCGCAAGGCAGGTGTATCAATCGACAGCCCTTCTGCCAGTTCCAGAGCAGCTGTCATCAGCGGATCAATTTCCAGCGGCCGACCGGCTTCAATATCCTGACGGGTTGACGGCTTATGACCAATAATGCGGGCTGCCCCTTCAATCCGCTCGTCAATAGACACCGCGAACCGGACATTCAGGGCTTCCCCCACAGCCTGGCATTCTGTCATGATCTGGCGCACCAGCTCACGACACCCTTCATCTGCTCCGATCTGATCAAGACTGGCCCCGGTCAGGGCAGAGACAGGATTGAATGAACAATTGCCCCATAATTTGATCCAAATCTCATCACGGATGCGGCGTTTCTGCGGCGCCTTCAGCCCGCCTTTGATCATCAGCTCAGACAATGTTTTCAGCCGATCAGTTCGCTCACCTGATGGCTCACCCAAGGAAAATCTGTCCCCATCAAGATGTCTGATAAGGCCAGGCTCAGCAATCTCACAAGCAGGATAAACAACACAACCAATAGCCCGTTCCGGCCCCCAGCTGTTCCAGATCACAGCCCCCGGATCAACCGCATCAAGCGGCTTGTCATCAAGCACAGTCCCTGTATTGGCGTTGTGAAAATACCACCAGGGCACCCCGTTTACCGCAGACACAATGCTGGTCTGCTCATCCATCAGCGGGCCAAGCTGAGGCGCGATCGCGCTCAGCGCATGGGCTTTCAAAGCGATGATAATATAATCCTGCGGGCCAAGCTCTGCCGGGTTATCTGTTGCGGGCAGCTGATAGACGGTTTCCTGTCCGGCATAATTCAGCCGCAGTCCCCGTTCACGAATCGCGGCCAGATGCGGGCCTCTGGCGATGAGGCTGACATCTGCACCCGCCTCATGCAACCGGGCCGCCATAAACCCGCCAATTGCCCCTGCACCATAAATACAAATTTTGCTCATCTCAGCTCTGCCTCTGGGGTTGTGATGATCTGCTCATGCCCTAAAGGCCCAGCTTGTCTGCCAGGCCAATGCGCTGCAGCTTGCCTGTTGCCCCTTTCGGGATTTCATCAACAAAACAGATATGCCGCGGGACTTTGAACTTGGCCAGATGCTGATTGGCATAATCCTTCAGCTCAGCTTCAGACAAAGCGGCCCCGTCAGCCAGCACAATTGCCGCGCCAACCTCTTCACCCAGCAATTTGTCCGCAACCCCAAAAGTGACGACCTGTTGAATGGCGGGATGATCCATCAACACATTATCCACTTCCAGAGGCGATATTTTTTCCCCGCCCCGGTTAATGATTTCCTTTAACCGGCCGGTGATTTTCAGATAGCCATCTTCATCAAAATAACCCTGATCACCAGTCCGGAACCACCCGTTGGTAAAGCTGGAGGCATTGGCTTCAGGGTTGTTTTCATAACCTGGCGTCACATTATCGCCTTGAATACACACCTCACCTTCACCGCCTTGCGGCTGCGGCGTGCCCTCTGCATCCAGAATGCACACCTCTGGTGAGGTCGCAATACCCACAAAACCCGCTTTCTGACGCCCGTCACCAAGCGGGTTAGACGTCATCTGATGCGCCGCCTCAGTCATGCCATAGGCTTCGATAACCGGACAGCCAAACACCTTAACCAGCTCTTCAAAAACAGCTGGCGGCAGAGAGGCTGAGGAAGAACGGATAAAGCGCAAGTGCAACGCTTTGGCCTGTTCAGGATTGCGTTTGGCCCGCAACAATATCGCCTGATGCATGGTCGGGACACCAGAATACCAGCTGATCGCCTCTGCTGTTGCCAGCTCCATGAATTTCAGCGCATTAAACCCGGGGCTGCAGCACACAGAAGCGCCCTTGCCCAGGCTGGAAATCAGTACCGCGATCAGCCCGTGAATATGAAACAGCGGCATGATGTTCAGGCAGTGATCTGCGTCTGTTAACTCCAGGCTGGCGGCGATATTACGTGCAGAAGCCAGTATGTTTTTCTGCAACAGCGGCACCACCTTTGGCCGTGATGTTGTCCCGGATGTATGCAGAACAAGGGCTTCTGCCTCAGCATCTGCAGGCGAAATTTCAGCAGTTTTGTCAAACAGGCTGAACGCCCCGGCGGCCATACCGGCCTCTACCTTTGCCTCAACAACCGGAATACCCAGACCTTGAGCAGCCTGATGCACGGGATTTTCACTGCCCTGCTCAACAATCACCAAAGCTGGCTTTAAGTCAGACAGGTAGAATTCATATTCACTCTGCTTATAGCTGGGATTCAGCGGCGCAGCAGACATATAACAGGCCACAGCCAGAAAAGCAGAAGCCATTTCCGGGCCGTTCGGCAACACGATCGCCACCCGGTCTGTTGAGCTCAGCCCCTGTCCGGCAAGCTGTTGGCCAATCGTGTCAATATGGGCCCGCAGCTGGTCATAGCTTAAAGACGGCCGATCCGGCGCGCTGAGCGCAACAGCCCCGCCAGCCCCATTCTCAAGAAGCGTTCTTAGCGTCATCGTTTGATTACCTGTGTTTGTTATCGGCTGTACAGCCGAGAAGGAAATAAAGGTTCAACCAGTGTCAGGACCGGTCTCAGTCATCAGTTAATAATGTGCGCTTACTGTGCAGAATTTCAAGAACATTCTGCGGCACGGTCAGCCCTTCGGCAACCTGCTGGTCACGTTCATCCTCCAGCTCTTTTATTCTGCTGAGCCTGTGAAGAACAGCATCAATCTCAGCAAACCGAACAACCACCACCCCGTCACTGTCAGCAACAATTATATCACCACAGGAAATCTGCTGACCACCCATCTGAACGGGAAACCCCACAACCCCCGGACCAGACGAAAACGGAGACGCCGGCGTCAGGCCTGTTGCCCATAAGGGCAAACCGGCCGCCTTCAACCCGTCAAGATCGCGAACCGGTCCATCTGTAATCAACGCCGTACCCCCTGCATTTTTGACCATGCCGCACAGCCTGTCTCCTGCTGCCGCACACCCTTGATGACCATCAAACCCGGCAACCAGAATATCGCCTGGCTGAAGATAATGAAGGGCCGCCAGAGACGCCAGAATATCCGCAGGACCATTATCTGCTGTTAAGGCAGGACCAGCAACACTTTGCCCCTCAGCCAGGCCGGCAATAGGATAAATATCCTTGCACAACGCCCCCCGGCCATACATCGCATCAACAACAAAGCCTGTTGGCACGCCTTTGAACGCCTCAATCTGCGCATCTGTTGGCCGGTTGCGCGTTTGTTTTATTTTTAACAAGGGCGGGTCTTCGATCATCTGTAGCGTCCATTCCGGAATTTGGGCTTATTATGCCGATTTAAGCATAGAATACGAGACCTAAAAATCGCCGCAGTTCCCACATGGATGAAACTACGGCAAGGAAGGGAGGCTAACGACTTACGCAATGATGAAGAACACAACCGTCTTTCATGCTTCGTTGCAAATTCATAGCTCACAACCGTTTGACCTGTCTTTGGCATAAACTATGCACATGTCAATCTGCATCGCTGCCTCTGCAGAATACNACTATATAAGGTATGAATCAAATGAATTCTGTCTATATCTTGTATATTGGCCGCCCAATACAGTTTTTGCTAATCTGGTTTGTGGTCTGGTCGTTTTTACCTCAGGAGGGGTGGCGCTTGAAAACCTGCTCTCAGACAGATGGTTTTTGAAAAAAAAGATAATGGTTTAACCCTCCCCGCACAGGAAGTCCGTATGCTGTTCAAGCTGAAATTTATTCTCCCTCTGGTCTTGGGTCTGTTGATCAGCAGCGCACAGGCACAAACCTTTCAAGATGGCAAGGATGCGGCCGAGCGCGGCGATTTTGAACAGGCCTTTGACATCTGGCTGTCATTAAGCCGGCGCGGTGATGTATCTGCACAGACCAGCCTGGCGTTTTTGTATAAGAACGGTCAGGGGGTTGCACGCGATCTGGACAAAGCGGTTATCTGGTTTACGCAGGCCGCCGAAAAAGGAGATTCAACCGCCCAGAATATGCTGGGGCTGTTCTATTACAGTGGTCAGGGGGTTCAGCAGAATTTCACAAAAGCTGCCAAATATTATCAGATGGCGGCTGAACAAGGCGATCGCGACAGCCAGTATATGCTGGCCTCTTTGTATCGGCGCGGTGCAGGTTTGGAACAGGACATGCAAGCAGCTGCGCGCTGGTTCACCGCGGCAGCTGAACAGGGTGACCGTGCATCACAGGCCAATCTGGCGGGCCTGTATGAAAATGGTTATGGCGTCATTCAGGATTATGCCGCTGCCGCCAAATGGTATGAGGAAGCCGCAAAAAAAGGTGATATGGAATCTCAGTTCGGTCTGGCCCGGCTGTATCAGGCCGGCCTTGGTGTGGCCCAGGATTTCACAATTGCGATCCAGCTCTATCAACAGGCAGCCGACAAGGGCCATATTGGCGCACATTACCAAATAGCCCTGATGTACAGCAAAGGTGAAGGGGTTGAGCGCGATCTGCAGCAGGCCGAAGCTTGGCATAAAATGGCTGCAGATCTGGGTGATGAAGACGCCCAGTTTGATATTGCCCAACGTTATAAAAATGGTGACGGGCTGCCAATGGATTTTGAACAGGCAGCCTTCTGGTATGAAAAATCAGCAAACGGCGGAAATGTTTCCGCGATGGCATCTCTGGCCTCAGCCTATGATGACGGCATCGGCATCCCCAAAGATGATAAGGCGGCCAGCCACTGGTATGAAAAAGCCGCTCTTGAAGGCGATACAGAGTCTCAGTTCATCATTGCCACCCGTTATGAAGCGGGCACCGGATTTCTGCGCAATCCTGGTAAAGCTATTCAGTTTTACACACTCGCTGCCGAAAAATCACATAGTGAAGCCAGCTATCGTCTGGCCAGATTATATGATCAAGGGATCGGCACAGACGAAAATCCGGCAGAAGCCGCAAAATGGTATCTGCGGGCGGCATCTTCCGGCCATGGCCCGGCCCAGGCAATGATGGGGCGCATGTATATGCTGGGCAGAGGCGTTGACAAAGACATTATTCAGGCCCGTGAATTTCTGGCCATCGCCGCAGAAAAAGGTGACGATGTCTCGCAATATCTGCTGGCTGAGTTTTACGATACAGGCGAAGGCCTGTTGGAAGATGACACGCTGGCAGCAAAATTTTACAAGCTGAGCGCAGATCAGGGCTATGCACCGGCCCAATACAGGCTGGGCCAGATTTATCAGGCCGGACGCGGCCTGAAGCAGGATGATGAGCTGGCTTTGAGCTATTTCCGCCTGGCGGCAGAACAGGGGCTGGCGGCAGCTCAGCTGAAAATGGCACAGATTTATGAAGCGGGCACCGGGGTAAAGGTCAATCTGGAAACCGCGGCCGGCTGGTACACAAAAGCAGCTGAACAAGGAGCAATGCATGCGCAAATCTGGCTGGGCTTTGCCCATAAGTCAGGGACCGGCGTTGCCAAGGATAGCCGCCTGTCAGCTGACTGGTTCTTATCAGCCGCCAATCAGGGTGATGCTGTTGCCCAGTTTGAGACCGGAACAGCCCATGAAGCTGGTGCAGGTCTGAACGCCGATATTGCCGAAGCCATGTTCTGGTATGAACAGGCAGCCCAGCAAAACCATGTTGAATCCCAATATCGTATCGGCATGGGCTATCTGCAGGGCAGAGGCGTTGAAAGTAATGATGTGGCCAGTTTCAACTGGCTGAAGCTGGCCGCTGATCAGGACCACAAACAGGCCGCTCGTCACTTAGGTGACCTGCTTCGCACTGGCAAAGGAAGTGAGATCAATATCGCTGATGCGGTGTTTTATTACCGCAAGGCAGCTGATGCGAATATTATGGAGGCCCAGTACCAGCTGGCGATGATCTTGGGCGGGCCCGGCGCGTCTGAAGCTGATATTAGTGATGCGATTGTGCTTTATGACAAAGCCGCACAACAAGGTGACAGCCGGTCCCAGTTAATTTTGGGTATTTATTTTGATGAAGGCAGTGTTGTTCCTGCCGACAAGACAAAAGCAGCTGTTTATCTGGAGATGGCCGCTGAGCAGAATATTGCTGACGCCCAGTTCAGGCTGGCCCAGCTTTATGATGGCGGCGTGATAGAGAGCAAAACCGCCAGCGATGCAGCCAGCTATTATGAAGCTGCTGCCGGCAATGGTCATGTCGGGGCACATTACTATCTGGCCCGGCTTTATGATGACGGCCGCGGGGTCGATCAGAATTTTGCTGAAGCGGCGCGCTATTACAAACTGCCTGCTGATCAGCTTTATGCAGATGCTGCCTGGCGTCTAGGGGTAATGGCAAGAGAAGGCCTCGGCATTGCTGTCAATACTGAGGTGATGGAACAGATGTTCCTTGCCGCCGCCGGACAAGGTGATGTGCGCGCCCAGCTTGCCCTTGGCAAGGCCTATCGTAAAGGCGATATGCTTGCCCAGAATTACGAACAGGCCATTACGTTCTTAAACCTTGCCATTAACCAACAGGACAGAGAGGCGGAGTTCACACTTGGCCAGATGCGCCTGAACGGTGAAGGCAGTCCTGCCGATCCTGAAGCCGCTGTTCGCCATTTCAGAACGGCAGCTGATAATGACCATATGCTGGCTCAATATACCCTTGCTGAGCTTTTGCATATGGGCAAGGTGATCAAACAAGATATGACAGAAGCGGCCTATTATTATGAACAGGCCGCAAAGCAGGGCTATATGATGGCGCAATACAGAACTGCGCTGCTGTATGACACTGGCAAAGGAGGCCTGAAAGGATATGCCCAGGCCGCCAAATTCTATGAACAGGCCGCAAAGCAAGGTCATGTCGCCTCACAGCATAATCTGGCCATCCTTCTGGAAAACGGGCTCGGGCTGAAAGCGGATATGAAACAGGCCGCTTACTGGTATGGCCAGGCGGCCGAAAAGGGCGATATGAACGCACAACATGCGTTGGGCATGATGTATGACGCTGGCCGCGGTGTGGACCAGAGCTTTACCAAAGCTGCTGAGCTGTATCTGGCTGCTGCCGAGCAAGGCCATATTGACTCTCAGGTCAATCTGGGTGTGGTCTATGTCAAAGGCAAAGACGCCATTCAGGACTATATCAAAGCCCATATGTGGTTCAATATTGCTGCGGCTCAGGGCAACCGGACAGCCCGTGATTATCGTGACCGGATCGCCAAACGGATGCTGCCAAAGGATATATCGACCGCTCAACGGCTTGCCCGTTCATGTCTGTCACGCAATTATATCGGCTGTAACACGTTGTAGGTAGATAAGCTCTGCCTCAGCGCAACAGGTCGCGTTCGGCCTGTCTCTGGGCTTTACGGGATTTACGTTGCCGCGTGATGGCTTTTGCCTGCCCCTTGGTCATACAGTCAGGGCATAAACAACTGTCAGCCAGATCAAACTGATCATGCATATTGGGCAAATTCACACACCAGCAACTGCGAGTCGGTGTCGAGCCGCAATTGAACTGTGTGCCACAGTTTTTGCACTGTAACGTCTGCATTCCTAGCCATCCTGCCGCTTCCCTATCTGTTCAGGGTGACTGATCTGGGGCCAGGCAAATATCACTAACCCGCCGAATTTTTAGCTGCAGACGGCAGAAAAAGGTCAGTCCTGAACAGCTCTTGCCGCGCGTTTGCGTTCATGCGGGTCAAGATGGCGTTTGCGCAGCCGCAGTGATTCCGGGGTCACCTCTACCAGCTCATCAGAGTTGATATAGGCCATCATTTCTTCCAAAGACAGGCGGCGCGGCGGCACCAGCAATATGGCATCATCTGATCCAGAGGCCCGGACATTGGTCAGTTTCTTGCCTTTCAGCACATTGACGCCTAAATCATTATCCCGGTTATGTTCACCCACAACCATCCCTTCATAGACCTTGTCCTGAGGGTTGACGAACATCATGCCGCGGTCCTGAAGATTGAACAGGGCATAGGCGACGGCCTGGCCGGTTTCTGTTGAAATCAGCGCGCCGTTCCGCCGGCCGGCGATATCCCCCTTATAAGGGGCATAGCTGTGAAAGACCCGGTTCAGAACACCTGTTCCGCGTGTTTCGGTCAGAAACTTACCCTGAAACCCGATAAGACCGCGTGACGGGGCCAGGAAGATCAGACGGGTCTTGCCTGCTTCAGATGTGCGCATATCGACCATTTCCGCTTTGCGCTGGTTCAGCGCGTCAATCACCGGGCTGGCATAATCTGCATCCACATCAACCGTCACTTCTTCGACAGGTTCATGCCGCTGGCCATCAATGGTCTGAAACAGAACACGTGGCCGCGACACAGTCAGCTCAAACCCTTCACGGCGCATGGTTTCGATCAGCACACCCAGCTGAAGCTCACCTCTGCCGCCAATCTCAAAGCTGTCTTTGGTCTCACTTTCGGCAAATGTAATGGCGACATTGACCTCTGCCTCAGCCAACAGGCGCTGCCGGATCATTGTAGAGGTGACCTTCTTGCCTTCTGTACCGGCAAACGGGCTGTCATTAACCGTGATGGTCACCGCCATTGTCGGCGGGTCAATCGGGGTTGAGGGCATCGGTGTGGTGACAGACGGATGAGCTATCGTATCCGCAACAGATGCTTTGGTCAGACCGGCGATACAGACAATATCACCAGCACGTACCGTATCGGTGGGCACACGTTCTGTCCCCTCAAAGCGCAGCAATTTTGTCAGCCGGCCTGTCTCTGCCACTTCGCCGTCCAGATTCAGTGCCCGTACAGATTCGTTCACACAGGCTGTTCCCTGCATCACCCGGCCAGTCAGGCACCGGCCGAGAAATTGATCTGAATCCAGCAAGGTGGCCAGCAGCGCAAACGGGGCAGTTTCATCTCCTGTTGGGGCAGGCACATGGGCAATCACCTTATCCATCAACGGGCGCAGCGAGTCACGCGCATCCTCAAGCTGGTCAACACACCAGCCATCCCGGCCAGAGGCATATAATATCGGAAAATCAAGCTGTTCATCATTCGCATCCAGAGACACAAACAAATCAAACACCTCATCCACCACCTCATCAGGGCGGGCATCAGGCTTATCCACCTTATTGACAATCACAATCGGCCGCAGCCCCTGAGCCAGCGCCTTGCCCAGAACAAATTTTGTCTGCGGCATCGGCCCTTCTGCGGCATCTGTCAGCAAAATCACGCCATCTGCCATATGCAGGACCCGTTCAACCTCACCACCAAAATCAGCATGGCCGGGCGTGTCAATGATATTGATCCGCACCCCTTCCCACAGCACAGATGTCGGTTTCGCCAGAATGGTAATGCCGCGTTCTTTTTCCAGATCGCCGGAATCCATCAGCCGTTCTTCAACCTTCTGGTTTTCACGGAACATGCCGCTCTGCCTCAGGATTGAATCAATCAAGGTTGTCTTGCCATGATCAACATGAGCAATAATCGCAATATTCCGTAATTCTTCAGACATCTGGCTGCTTACCTAACTTAAAATTTAACTTATTTCTGACGGGCCTTTGCCTTACCCGGGCAGGCTGTCAGACAGCCTGACCCCTGCTGCGGTCATCTGCTGTGTGGCGGCGGCCAAAGACCCCTCCAGATCAATCGCCCGGCAGGCCGGCAGAATCACCTGAACCTCATACCCCAGCCTGGCGGCATCAAGAGCTGAATAGGCCACACAATAATCTGTGGCCAGACCCGCCATCACCAGCGTCTGCACCCCTCTGTCCTGCAGATAGCCATGTAGACCGGTGACGGTGGTTTTGTCATTTTCAAAAAAAGCCGAATAGCTGTCGACCTCAGCACGGAATCCTTTACGGATAATCATCTGTGCTGCATCTATATGCAAATTAGGATGAAAGGCCGCCCCTTCTGTGCCCTGAACACAATGGTCAGGCCACAAGGTC
>PBLR01000025.1 GCA_002722385.1 SAR116 cluster bacterium
ATATTTTTCACCAGACCAGGTTCACGCGGCCACACACTGGCCAGGGCCGCTTCTGGCAGAACCGTCAGAGCAGCAGGCCTTTTCTGGTCTGTAGCCAATGAAATCATCTGCTGAAGATGAGTTCCGCGCTTGTCACGATCCCATTTATCTTTCTGCGGGATATTTGGCTGAATGAGCCTGACAACCGGGCCTTGATCCGGTGCGCGTTCAAGAGCAGGCAGGGGGCCGGTTACCTGTACAGACAGGCCCACAGACACCAGAACAGGCAACAGGCAGAGACTTGCCAGACGAACCTGCCGACGGGCCAGAAACACAACAGCAACAATCAAGGATAGCGCCAGAAAATTCAGACCATGCTGCCCCACAACAGACGCGCCCTGTGCCAGCGGCAACCAGCCCAAAAACGCATGCCCGGTCACATTCCAGGGAAACCCAGTCAGCAGCACAGATCGCAGAAAATCTGCACCGCCAAGTCCGGCGATCAGACCAAACAGGCGCGCAGACGGGCTGGACAGGACAAAATGCACCAGTCCTGCCCCAGCGGCCCAGAACAACGCCAGAAACAAAGGAAACAACAGGCACACAACCGGCAATAACAGCAACTGAAGGCCGCCAGCCACAAATAAAGATGACCCGACCCAATAGACAGAAGCCATAAACCAGCCCCAGGCAGACAGGCCTGTGTAAAGCATCGCCTGACGGGCTGAGGCCGCGGTGGCGGACAGATAAAACGCAAATGAGAAACACAACAAAGCCGGCACCAGCCCAACCGGGGGCAGAGACAGGCTTGCGGCTATGCCGCTGAGAACAGAAAAGCTGTATTTATGCATCCGCACCCGCAGGCTCGCCTTCGGGGCGCTGCGCGTTCAGACCGGAAATGCGCACAATATTCACCCGCCGCGGGTCTGAATCAAGCACTTCAAATTCAAGACCTGTTTCATGGATGATCACCTCGCCGCGGACAGGCACATAGCCTGCGGTTGTGATCACAAGACCGCCAACTGTATCCAGCTCGTCTCTTTCTTCACCTTCAAGACTGATATTGTACAGCATTTCCAGAGAGTTCAGCTCCAGCCGCGCATCAGCGACCACGCTGCCATCAGGTTCCACATCAAAATGAGGCGCATCAGACTGATCATGCTCATCTTCAATCTCGCCAACAATTTCTTCGACCAGATCTTCAATTGTGATCAGACCGTCAATCCCGCCGAATTCATCAACAACCAAGGCCAGATGAAGGCGTTTCAGACGCATTTCCTGTAACAGGTCAAGCAGCCGGATAGATGGCGAGACAAATAAGACAGGCCGGACCAGATTGGCCAGTGCAGATGGTTCAGGATCAAGCGCATGTGCAATCAGATCCTTGATATGAAGCATGCCCAGCAGCTCATCCATATTTCCGGTATGCGCCGGCACGCGGCTGTGGGCCGCTTCGCTGATCTGGCGAATGACAGATTCAAACCCGTCCGTAATATTTACTGAGACAATATCTGCACGCGGCACCATAACATCTTCTGCTGTAATGTCCCGCAGACCCAGCATATTGCGCAGAAGCAGGCCTTCCTGACCATCAAAGCCTGTGCCTTCTTTATCAATAAAGGTTTCAATCAGACCGGTGACCTCATCACGAACGGTCGTCTGTTTTCTGAAAAACGGCCATTTAGAAGACAGCTCAAATTTATTCATGTCAGCAGGCTCCTGTCCGGCCCTGTTTTCCCATCTGACGGGCTGATGTCTGCATAAGGGTCAGGAATGCCAACCGCTGCCAAAAGGCTGGTTTCAAGAGCTTCCATCTCAGCCGCCTCGTCATCATCAATATGATCATACCCTGCCAGATGAAGCAGGCCGTGAAGCAGCAGATGCGCAATATGATGAGACAAAGGCTTGCCCATATCATCTGCTTCTGTGGTGACTGTTTCATAGCCCAGCACCAAATCGCCCAAAAACAGCTGATCTGCCTGCGAGGACACCGGCTCTCCTGAAGGAAAGGACAAAATATTGGTGGGGCCAGATTTCTCTCTGAACTGGCTGTTCAGGGCGGCGATATGATGATCATCTGTCCAGAGTACAGAAATATCCAGTTTTGCTGTGGCCTGCGGGCACAAATGTCTGACCATCCGGTCAGCAAGTGAAGTGAAGTGTTTCCGGCTGGCGGTCAGCGCCTCTGCCCAGCGGGCATCTGCAATATTATGATCGAAATGATGCTGATCGTCTGTGATCCACACCGCATGGTCAGCGCGCCCCGGCTCTGGACTGTCAGGATCAGGGTCTTGTTCTGTTGTTAAATCATCTGGAAAGGTCGACATGCTGAACCATATTCTAGCTGTGGTATGTACTATGTAACATCTGGTTACGAGGCCTTATCATTGACAGGTCTGATATAAAATTGTGCCGAACAGTGCTAATTTTGTCTAGTCTCATATGCCTTCAGAATCCGGGCAACAACAGGGTGCCTGACCACATCATCTCCGGACAGGCGAATAATGCCAATCCCCTTTATTTGATCCAGCCTGTTGACCGCATCAGACAGGCCGGACAGCTGGCCGCTGGGCAGATCTATCTGTGAGAGATCACCGGTAATGATCATACGTGAATCCTCACCCAAACGGGTCAGAACCATTTTCATCTGAACAGGGGTGGTGTTCTGGGCTTCATCGATAATCACAAAGGCATTAGACAGGGTGCGTCCGCGCATAAATGCCAGCGGGGCAATTTCGATCTCACCGCTGGCCAGCATCCGGTCCACTTTTTCTGCCGGCATCATATCATAGAGCGCATCATATAAAGGGCGTAAATAAGGATCGACTTTTTCTTTCATATCCCCGGGCAGAAAGCCGAGCCGCTCGCCCGCCTCAACAGCCGGACGTGACAAGACAATACGGTCTACCTGACGCCGCTTCAGACAATCAACCGCCCAGGCCACCGCCATATAGGTCTTGCCTGTTCCTGCCGGGCCAAGGCCGAAGACCACCTCATTATTCTGCAACAGTTTGAAGTAAGCTGACTGACCAGCTGTACGCGGGTAGATTTTCTTCTTCCAGGTGGTCGCAAAGACAGATTTATCAATCGGTGATTTATCCGGATCAACACCATTTTCGGTTTGCCGTAACAGATCATCCACCAATGTTGCGCTCACTTCTTCTCCTGTTTCATGATCTGATAATTGACGATACAGGCTGGTAAAGGTCTGGCTGGCCCGGTCAACATTATCACCCTCACCGCTGATTGTTATCTGGTTACCAAAGCTGTTCATGCCCACGCCAAGGGCCTGTTCAATACGGGCGAGATGGCGGTTATGCTGGCCACAGATCAGGCGCAACCGTTCATTATCGTCAAATTCAAGACAAACCTGCTTGTGCCCAGCGGTCTCGTTCACGCCACACTCTCTTCTGGTTTGCTGTTGTCATAAACAGAACGCGGTTCAGCATAAAGCGAGTTTTGCCGGGCCTCTGTAATGGTGAGGGGGATCATCTGGCCCAGCAGGGTTTCATTCCCGCTCAGATAAACAGACTGCATATAGGGGCTGCGCCCTGTCATCTGACCATCTCTGCCGCCTTTCTTCTCAATCAGAATCTGCATATCCTGGCCTTCAAACCGTTTGTTGAACGCCATCTGCTGAGCATCAAGAAGCTGTTGCAAGGCGGCAAGGCGGTCTGCTTTCACCTGCTCATCAACCTGCTCACCATTATCCGCAGCGGGTGTCCCCGGACGCGGGCTGTATTTAAACGAATAGGCAGAGGCATAGCCAATATCATCGACCAGCTTAATCGTGTCCGCAAAATCACGATCTGTCTCACCAGGAAATCCGACGATAAAATCACCAGAAAGCGCAAGACCTGGGCTGAAGCTGCGCAGCCGCTCAATAATCCGCCGATAATCATCTGCGGTATGGCGACGGTTCATGGCTTTCAGAATCTTGTCAGACCCGGCCTGAACAGGCAGGTGAAGATACGGCATCAGTTGCGGCACATCACGATGCGCGGTCATCAGCTCATCATCCATATCCAGAGGATGAGAGGTGGTGTAGCGCAGACGGGCCAGCCCATCAATTT
Organism: SAR116 cluster bacterium; assembly: GCA_002722385.1. Next base: position 4,053 of record PBLR01000025.1, read on the forward strand.
CCGCCAGTTCACGAATCAGACGGCCCAGACCCCATGTGCTGCCATCAACAGCTGTGCCATGCCAGGCGTTCACATTCTGGCCCAAAAGCGTGATTTCCTTGGTTCCTGAATCAACCAGACGTCTGGCTTCAGCCATAATCTGCTGGGCAGGCCGAGAAAATTCCGCGCCGCGCGTATAAGGCACCACACAGAAGCTGCAAAATTTATCGCAGCCTTCCTGCACAGACAAAAATGCCGCTGGCCCTCTTGGGGCCGCTTCCTCAGGCAGAAAATCAAATTTCGCCTCAGCAGGGAAATCTGTGTCAACCACAGAGCGCCGGGACGCCGGATCAGCCTTGGCCACAAGTTCAGGCAGGCGGTGATAGGTTTGCGGCCCAACCACCATATCCACCCAAGGGGCGCGTTTGGTGATCTCATCACCTTCAGCCTGAGCCACGCATCCCGCAACAGCAATCAGCATCTGCCTGTTTTGCTGGTCCGCGGCCCTGGCCTTTATCTGGCGCAGGCGGCCCAAATCAGAAAATACTTTTTCAGAAGCTTTTTCACGGATGTGACAGGTGTTCAAGATCACCATATCCGCATCTTCAAGAGCGTCAGTTGGCATATAGCCCGTAGGCGCGAGAACGTCTTTCATCCTTTCGGAATCATAAACGTTCATCTGGCAGCCAAAAGTCTTAATATACAGTTTTTTCATCGACTAGAGGATCATTCCCTAAATTTAGCCTGAATGCAAAGGTTTTGTCCGGTTATCTGACATGGCTTTATTTGCCTAGCGTTGCCGTGTCCGTCAAGCCCCCCTTTGATGTTGCAGCTATACCTCTGATGCGCTGTTCAAGGAGCGTTCCATCACCAACGCATCAATTTTTCCTGTTTCGCGGCGATAATAATGCGGGCGTTTAACCACCAGCACAAATCCGGCTGACCGGTACAGGTTCAGGGCAGGCTGATTGGTTACCGCCACCTCAAGCAAAACCTTGGTTAAGCAACGTGCTCTCGCACAGCTGAGCGCCTGTTCAAGAAGCTGGCGGCCAATCCCGGTATTCTGAACAGGGGGGCGCACACAAATCTCAATAATATCTGCGCTCTCTCCAGCCTGTTGCAGCATTATGAAACCGGCCGGATCCCCCTTTATATAACCAACCACACCAAAACAGGCAGAGGTCATGCATAACCTCTTTAAAAACTCAGCATCGCCAGCCCGTTCAGACCCATATGTGTCCAGAAACAGCTGCATAACCGCCTCGGCATGATCCGGGATATCAGACCAGAAGTGTGGCTGATGGTCTGACATTTCAGGGCTGAGATTTTGCCGGCCCGAGTTTCGGGGCCACCACATAAAGCGGGCTGAAGTCGGTATAAGGAAACTGATCAGGCGCGCGCAGGGCCCGCGCCGCATAATGGGCAATCATGGCCGCATTTACAGGCTGGCTTAACTGAACAACCCCTTCATGAGCAGGTATATGTGAGCAAAGATGTTTTGTAATACCTGCCACAGTCACAGACCCGGTGTCGCTGCGCTTATAAGCTTCTTCCAGCCAGCCGGGAAGCTGATCAAAGCCTATGTCTGAAACACTGGACAAAGCCTGTGCACAACCATCAAATTCCTGCACAAAAGCAGAGTGCCTGCGCGTATCAGCAAAGCAAATCACCCGGCTGTTCGGATCAGGATCGCAAACAGAGTCTGAGAGCGCATTCACCCCAAGAGCTGCCAGCCCGTTAACGCCGACAGGCTTAGCGTTTATGGCAAGCACATAACCTTTGGCCGCCGCCAGACAGACCCGCAGGCCGGTGAATGATCCGGGCCCGCATCCGGCGGCGATATGGGTGATTTGTGAAAATTCCGCCTTTGCTTCAGCCAAAGCATCAGACACCAGACCAACAAGATGTTCAGCATGCCCGAACCGGGCTTTATGTTCATTACTGGCGATACAAGAACCGTCACGCATCACCGCAACAGATACCGCATCACCACTGGCTTCCAGGGCCAGAATCAGATGGCGCGCAGCTATCTGTTCACGAGATGAGGACGGGCTGTTCATCTGCCTCGCTCAGGCCTTTCGGTTTGTCTTATCTATTGTTCGGACATTTATGGTGTATCGGGTGTTGCAGACCAGGTCAAAAAAAATTACTGTAAGGNGATTTTTGAAGGGNCAAAGTCGGCAGGACAGTATGACAGGGAATNTGAACAATAAGCCACTGATCTGGCTGGCGGCAGTTGGCCAGATGGCCGCCTTATTCTGCNGCCTGATGATCGGGACAAGTCTGGCAAAACCGGCAGCTGCCCAGACAACAGAGCCTGAGCGCGACAGCGCAACCGTGATTATGTATCACCGCTTTGGTGAAGGCCGCTACCCGTCCACAAATATCAGCATGGAGCAGTTTGAAGACCATCTGGCCTTGCTGACAAACGGTGATTACACCGTGCTGCCTCTGCCGGAAATCGTCGATAAGCTGAGATCAGGACAGCTGCTGCCTGACCGTACTGTGGCCATTACAATAGATGATGCGTATCTGTCTGTTTATGAAAAAGCCTGGCCTTTGCTGAGACAGGCTGGACTGCCCTTCACCATTTTTGTTGCAACCAGCCCGGTCGACCGGGGCCTGAACGGCTATATGAGCTGGGACCAGCTGCGTGAATTGAAAGCAGCTGGCGTGACCATCGGCTCACAAACCCATACTCACCCTCATATGCACCGCCTGAGCGTGGAACGTGTGCGAGAAGAAATCAACACATCCAACCAGCGGTTTCTTGAAGAGCTGGGTCAACGCCCAGAATTTTTCGCTTATCCTTATGGTGAATACAGCCGATTCGTGATTGATGAGGTGAAAGCCTCTGGCTTTACCGCAGCGTTTGGCCAGAATTCAGGCATCATGCATAAGGATGAGGATTTCTTTGAACTGCCGCGCTTTGCGTTTAATGAAAATTACGGATCCTTGAACAGGCTGAAGCTGGCCGTAAATGGCCTGCCGTTGAAGATCGCTGACTTAACCCCTGAAGATATGGTGCTGACACAAAACCCGCCTATTTATGGCTTTACCCTTGATCAGGAAATGAGCCCGGTCAGCCAGTTGCGCTGTTTCGCCAGCAAATATGGGAAGCTTGATGTGACGTTGCTGGGCATGCGTGCCGAAATCAGGCTGCCCGGCCCGCTGCCGTCTCCACGTGGGCGGATCAACTGTACAATGCCGGCTGGAAAAGACAGATGGCGCTGGTTCGGCCGCCAGTTCCTAACGCGTTAGAAAAAGCGGGCGACCAGCTTTGCCGTTTCAAACCGCTGTAAATCATTCTGGGTGATCAGCCGCCGGATTTTGTCTATATAATCATCGCCAATCTGCGCATAGCTGGACAGACCACCAACAATATCCGCAACAGATACCGTTGCAGGCGATTTCATATACCGTTCTCTGGTCTTGCGGAAATCAGCATAAGCCCGGTGGCTGTTCAGATTCAGCATATATGCCCGCACGGATGAGAGCAGGTCCGGGAACCGCCTGATAGACGCCCGCGGATCACTCTGGTTAGCGGCTTTGATGCCCAGCTTGTCATTCCAGACCCACTGGCCATAAAGCGCATTACCTTCCCTTGTGAAACGTGACTGACCCCACCCTGATTCAATCGCCGCCTGTGCCAGCGCAATAGAGACAGGAACCGGCGCGACACGGCGCAGCAATTCGGCCTGCCAGCCTGATTTACCAGCCCAGGACGAGGCCACGCGATAGCGCTTCGAAAACGAGGCCAGAACATTTTCATCCTGCTTTTCGATCGCCCGTTTCACCGCATCGCGCTGGCGCAGAATATCTTCATTCGCCCGCAGAACCAGAGGCAGCATAATCTGCATGAACCGCTGTTTTCTGAGCCCGACCTCAAGCGGCCTGAGATCAGACATGCGGGTCATGAACAAACGGGGCACTTCAGCCAGTTGAGGCGAGCCTAGCACGAAATCAAGTTCTGCTGGAAATGGTGGAGGGGGAAGCGATGGGGGCGGCCCGCGTCTGGCCGGGGCCCGATTCGGAGGCAGGATCGCGGCAGCAAGACGCGCATTTGCCTGTTCAATTTTCAGATCAAGTTCAGCCAGCTGTTCAAGGTTCAGACCAGATTGCTGTTTCTGCTGCGTCAGTTCAGCCAGTTCCTGATCCAAACGGCTGACCAGCTCAAACTGAAGTGTTTGTTTTTTCAGAAACAAGGGCAAAGGCGGCGGAACACCGACCCCCGGCAGGACAAGCCCAAGACCGATTGCCCCCAACAGCGTGAGAACGATGGCTTTGTTTCCAATGCGAATTGTGACCTGCTGATGAAGCGACACAAATTACCTCGCTGGACGCCTGCTGCGCGGCTCTAGCCGTCAGTCGGACGGACTTCACGGACCTCAGGGATATAATGGCGCAGCATATTCTCAATACCCATTTTCAAGGTCGCCGTAGAGCTGGGACAGCCCTGACAGGCCCCGCGCATCTGCAAAGTAACAACACCGTCTTCAAATGAATGGAAGGTGATGTCACCGCCATCCATTGCCACCGCAGGCCGCACCCGTGTATCCAGAAGATGTTTAATCTGCTGGACAGTTTCATTATCATCTTCACCTGTATCAGCGGTATCTGCTTTGGCTTCAATAACCGGCAGGCCAGAAGCAAAATGTTCCATGATACCGGCCAGAACAGAAGGTTTCAACACAAACCAGTCCGCCTGATCAGCTTTGGTGATCGCCAGAAAGTCACCGCTGAAGAATACAGAATCAACACCATTAATAGCAAACAGCCGGCTGGCCAAAGGTGAGGTTTTCGCCGCTTCTGCTGAGGTGAATTCAGCTGTGTCATTCGGTAGAACGCTGACACCGGGGATGAATTTCAGGGTCGCCGGGTTTGGTGTGTCTTCGGTTTGAATGAACATGTTCAAGCACCTTTAAATTTAGGACATCATCGCCACTTGGCAGCATTGGTTAGTCAGGCTTTCGCACAGTTGCGTCTGACTGCCATCTGCCCATTCATCAGCAAAAATCAAGAGGCAACACTGTAAATTTTGCTGATGCACATCATACAACACTGTTCCAGTCTTGCAAAGAGACATCGGATAAACCCCGGCCAGCCAACAGCCTTAGGAAGGGGAAAGACCGATAATCTTTTTCACACCTGCGAGTACAGGAGCGGTGAGAGCCTGTGCCTGTTCGGCCCCTTTTGCCAACAGACGGTCAATTTCCTCAGGTTCAGCCAGCAACTGGTTCATTTTCGCCCCAATTGGTGCGATGACCTGAACCGCAAGGTCAGCCAGAGCCGGCTTGAACACACCGAATCCCTGACCACCAAACTCACTGAGAATATCTGCTTCTGAACGGCCGGACAGGCCTGCAAAAATACCGACCAGATTTCGCGCTTCTGGCCTGTCTGCCAGCCCGTCTGGTTCTGATGGCAATACTTCTGGGTCAGTCTTGGCCCGTTTGATTTTTTGCGCGATATCATCTGCTGAATCAGTCAGGTTGATGCGGGTGGCGTCTGAGGTATCTGATTTGCTCATCTTGGACGAGCCGTCACGCAGGCTCATCACCCGTGCCGCTGTTTGTTGGATCTGCGGTTCAGGCTGGGGGAAGAAATCCACATCAAACATCGAATTGAACGCCATCGCGATATCACGTGTCAGCTCAAGATGCTGTTTCTGGTCTTCACCAACCGGCACATGGGTGGCTTTATAACATAAAATGTCAGCTGCCATCAGGGTTGGATAGGCATATAAGCCCACGGTTGCGTTTTCCCTGTTTTTGCCGGCTTTTTCTTTGAATTGTGTCATCCGGTTCAACCAGCCAAGACGGGCAACACAATTGAACATCCAGGCCAGTTCGGCATGTTGGGGCACACGTGACTGATTAAACAGAACCGCCTGGTCCGGATCAATGCCAGAAGCAATCAAACAGGCGGTCACCTCACGAATAGACCGGCGCAGATTATCAGGGTCCTGCGGAACTGTGATCGCATGCAGATCAACCACACAATAAATACATTCAAAATCAGCCTGCAGCGTAACCCAGTTTTTGATCGCCCCCAGATAATTGCCGAGATGCAGGTTTCCGGTTGGCTGAACACCAGAAAAAATGCGGCCAGAGCGTGTCATATTCAAATTCCCTATCTGATTATCGGTCAACCCGAACCGGTCCTGTTATGGCCTGCCTTGGCCGATTGCTCAAGTTCTTTGTCTTTCTGCACGGCCAAAAAGGGCTGTTGTCAGCCCCAGCAGATGCCCTGCAAGACCATATAACCCCATGCCCGCGGCCACACAAATCAGCATCACCAGCAGATCAGAGCTCAGCAGGGTCTGCAGGCCGGGCAGGGCAGCATAAAGCCCGGCAGCCATAATCCCAGAGGCGAAGGCCGCTTTCAGCGCCACCATCAGGCTGGCCCCGTCAAGCCGTCTGGCCCGGGCCAGCCACGCCGCCTGCCAGATAAGGGCCAGCCAGGAGACAAGTGATGTGGCAAGAGCCAGGCCGACATGCTGATAAATCTGCATCAGAACAAGGCTGAGACAAATATTCAGCGCTACTGACACAGACGAGGTCAGCAGCACAAACCGGCCCTTATCCATCGCATATAAAGCAGATTGGGTCAGCTTCAGCCCGACAAAAGCAGGCAAGCCAAACGCATAAGCCATAAGGGCTAAAGCTGCGGCTTGTGCATCAGACAGCTGAAAGGCCCCGGACCGAAACAAACCGGTAATCAGCACTTCAGGCAGGATAAGAAGCGCCGCAACCGCAGGCAGCGTTAAAATGGCAGCCGGCCTGATTGCACTGGCCAGCTCAGCGCAGAACCCTGTCTGTTTTTCTGCTGCTGATCCGGTTTTTGCTTCCAACCGGGACAAACGTGGCAGCAAGGCCGTTCCCAAGGCAATGCCCACCAGCCCCAGCGGCAACTGGGCCAGCCGGTCTGCATAATACAGCCAGGAAATAGACCCTGTCGCCAGAAAAGAGGCCAGCACAAGATCAACTAGCAAATTGATCTGCATCATGCCTGCCCCCAAGGCAGCCGGCACAAAACTGAACCACATCCGCCGCGCGTCTGAAGACAAGCCAAAGCGGAATAAAGGCAGGCGCAGACGTGCCCGCCGCAACTGATGCTGCAGCAACACCATCTGCCCTGTACCGGCCAGCAAAACAGCCAGCGCAACAGGCACCCCAAGATAGGCTGCTGACAGATCAAGATTGGTCTGAAAAAACGGCACACAAAACGCTCCGCCAATAAGACAGGCGTTCAAAATCACCGGGGCAAACGCCCCGCCGAAATAAGAATCCTGACTGTTCAGAAGCGCCGCCCACAACGCAACAAGAGAGATCATCGGCAAATACGGCATGGTGAGCCTGGCCAGATCAACCGCCGCGGCCAGCCGGTCAGGGGTATCCGCAAAGCCAGGGGCCAGACCTGCCACAACAAGCGGCATGAACACTTCCATCACCAGAACAATCAAAGACAAGCCCAAAAACAGAGCTGTCTGCACCTCAGCCGCCAGAATGAGGGCGGCTTTGTCTGATTTTTGTTGCCGGGCCAGGCTGTAGCTGGGCAGAAAGGCGTTGGTCAGCGCCCCTTCAGCCGTCAGCCGCCGGAACAGATTGGGCAGCTTGAACGCGACCAGAAACGCATCTGTCGCCGCCCCTGCACCCAGATAATGGGCGAAAACCACATCACGGATAAAGCCCAGCACACGTGATATAGCGGTCAGGCCGCTGATCTGTCGAAAGGCTGCAAACAAACTCCGGCTGGCCATGTTAAGGGGTGGTCCTGTTCTGGCTGGCTTCTGCCTTTTGTAAGTCAAACACGCCCATCAGGGTCTGTTTTATTTTGGTCTGGCTGGCCTCTTTTTCAATTTTTAATCCGTAAACATCTTTGACATAAAACACATCAACCACCTTTTCCCCATAAGTAGAGGCTGTTGCTGAATTGATTTGCAGGCCAAGCTGAACCAGATGATAGGTGATCTGATACAGCAAGCCGGGCCTGTCTGCACCATTTACCTCAATCACGGTATGGGTATTACTGCGGTTGTTGCTGACAATCACCCGGGGCGGAACGCTCATTGCTTTTTGTCGTTTCGTGATCTGAGCTGAGCGTTCCTGCAAACGGCCAAACAGGGAAATATCCCCGGCCAGAGACTGTTCAATAATTTTTGCAATCCGGTTCTGGACCTGCGGATCAGTTACCGCCTGTCTGTCTTTGTCCTGAATGCGGAACTGATCCAGAATTGTGCCGTCATAGCGCGTGTTAATGCGGGCATTCATGATTGAACAGCCCGCCACAGCAACCGCCCCAACAATCCGGCTGAACAGCCCGGGATGATCAGCAGCCATCACAACCAGGATTGTTGATTCTTTATCATCATCAATCTTGAAATCAATCAGCAGCTTTTTCTCACCTGCATTGAATTGTTCAGCCAGCCGAGCGTGATGCAGATGAGATTCTCTAGAAAAATTGGTCCAGTAGCTGGGGTAAAACAGCTGTGCATGCGCATCGAACCGTTCATCCTCCCATTCCGCCAAAGCCTGACGTGTGGCCTGCATGGCATCTGCTGCTGCCACAGCAGACACCTCAGAAGGGGCGGCCCCGCCCAGAACCGCTTCTGAGCGGCTATACAGGTCTCTCATCAGGCTGGCTTTCCAGCCATTCCATATCTCTGGGCCAACCGCCAGAATATCCGCCACAGTCAGAACCAGCAGCAGTTTCAGCCGTTCAGGAGACTGCACCTCAGCTGCAAAATCAGAGATTGTCTGCGGATCATTCAGATCATACCGAAATGCGGTTTTGCTCATCAGCAAATGATGCCTGATCAGCCAGACAACTGTTTCGGTGGTCTCTTCATTCAGGCCCAGCAGCGGACACAGCTGTGCGGCCACCTCAGCCCCCAGAACAGAATGATCCCCGCCGCGGCCTTTGGCAATGTCATGAAACAGGACCGCAACAAATAACGCCTGCCGTGAATTCAGCTCATGGATCAGGCGGCTGGCCACAGGGGCAATTGTTTTCAGCACCCCCTGTTCAATATCGCTGATGTTCCCCACCGCCTTGATGGTATGTTCATCAACTGTATAGCTGTGATACATATCGAACTGCATCATCCCGACAATATGCCCGAAATCAGGCAGATATTTGCCCAGCCATCCGGCTTCATTCATCAGCCTGAGAACCCGTTCAGGATTACGCTTGTCAGTCAGGGTGGCCAGAAACCGTTCATGTGTTTTTGGCGACTGAAGGTCAGCCGTGGTCAGGGCGCGCACAGCCCGGGTAAGGCGGCGCAGCGTGTCGGGATGGATATCAAGCTCATGAATTTGGGCCAGATAAAACAGCTCAATGATCAGATCTCTGTTATCGCGAAACCGCAATTTATCTGGTAGATGAAGCCGTTCACCTTCAAGGCTAAAGGGTTTGATATTCAAGCGTTGCGAAAAGCCACCCACCCAGAATTTACGCAAATTAAGGCGTGGCCTCTGGTCAAAATCTGTCGCCAGGGCCGCACAAAAAATACGGGTCAGATTGCCGACCTGGCGAGCCGCCAGATAATAGCGCTTCATAAACCGTTCGACACCGCGCAAACCAGACCGATCAGAAAACCCCATTTGCGGGGCAATCTGCATCTGTGCATCAAAAGACAGCCGGTCATCCTCGCGGCCATGATGTAAATGCAGAAAACAGCGAACTGTCCATAAAAACCGTTGGGCAGCAGCAAAGGCTCTGGCCTCTGATGACCGCAATATGCCCACCGTTAATATGGCCTGAACATGGTCAAGCCGGTAGGCGTATTTTGTTATCCAGAACAGGGTATGCAAATCGCGCAAACCCCCTTTGCCATCTTTGACATTTGGTTCAACCGCATAACGCGTGCCGCCGAAACGGCCATGCCGCTGGTCGCGTTCTGTTAATTTGGCTTCAACAAAATCCAGAACCGGCTGCCCCGAAAGCCATGTTTTAAACGCCTTCAGAAGCTGGTCTGACAGCTCTTCATTTCCGGTTATTGGCCGCATTTCAAGAAGCGACGTGCAAATAGTCACATCTTCAGACGCCGCTCTGATATTTTCATTGACCGTGCGGCTGGCATGCCCGACGCTCAGGCCCAGATCCCATAAAAGATATAAAATGAACTCAACAAATTCGACATCTGATTTCTTCTGTTTCTGGGGCATCACAAACAACAGATCAATATCACTGAACGGGGCCAGCTCACCACGCCCATAACCACCGACCGCCATCACCGCAAAGCGGGGCTCAGCCGCAAAAACATGCTGGCGGGCACAGGCCACCACACCAGAGATGATAGAATCGAGAAGCACAGCATGCGCGCCGACATAAACAGCCCCGTCACGTCGGCTCACCAGCATCTCTTCAAGAGCAGCGCGTCCACTTGCAAGCGTGCTCTTCACCAGCTCAAGAAGGGCTGCTCTCTGCTCTGATTTGGCCTGTTTTCCGGCAAAAATACCTTCTACATCCGCAGCAAACGCCTGCTGGTCAAAAACATCAAACGCCGCTGTACCCTGCTTGTTTTTCACCAGCTCAAGAGGGGCCAGCCAGCTCTGCCAGACAGAGGTGGTTTGCAGGTTTACCAGCGCGGATGTGGATGCGGGCACAGTTGTTCTCCTTGCCTGCTGGTCAGCATTGTCATCTGCCTGATTTATCATGCTCAGCTTTTAATTCATAGATCAGGCTGAGGGCTTCACGCGGGGACAGCGCATCAGGCTCCAGCGCGGTCAGCATATCATCCAGCTGTTCAGAAACAGGCACACCGGCATCTGAAACCAGACTGTCATCACTTACCGGCGGATCAAATAGGGGCAGCATATCTGCTGTGCGGGTAGAGCCAAAGGACTGGGCTTCTAGCTGGCGGACAAGGCCTGCGGCCCGCTTTATCACAGCTGCCGGCAGGCCGGCCAGCTTGGCCACGTGAACGCCATAGGATTTATCCGCAGCCCCGGCAGCAACCTGATGCAGAAACACAATCTCGCCTTTCCATTCTTTGACCTGCATCGCATAAATCCTGAGCCTGTCCAATTGAGCTTGCAAGCTGGTCAGTTCATGATAATGCGTGGCAAACAGGGTGCGGCAGCGATTTTTGTTGTGCAGATGCTCAAGACATGCCCAGGCAATCGCCAGGCCGTCCCAGGTTGCTGTGCCCCGGCCTATCTCATCAAGAATCACAAGAGACCTGTCTGTTGACTGATTGAGAATCGCCGCTGTTTCAACCATCTCAACCATGAAGGTTGACTGACCACGGGCCAGATCATCAGACGCGCCGACACGGCTGAACAGCTGGTCAATAATGCCGATTTCCGCCCGGTCAGCCGGCACATACAGACCCGCCTGTGCCAGAATGGCAATATGGGCGTTCTGGCGCAGATAGGTTGATTTGCCTGCCATATTCGGCCCGGTGAGAAGCCAGAGATTTGCCTGTTCTGAAAGCTGACAATCATTGGCAATAAACGGAGAAGATGTGGTCAGCATCTGCTCGACAACAGGATGGCGGCCAGCCTCTATCTGAAATGTTGTATCTTCCCTGAGGAACGGACGGGTGTAATTGTGCCGTTCAGCCAGGCGGGCCGTGGCATGGGCCACATCAAGACAGGCCAGCGCATGGGCTGCCTCAGCAATCTGTCCGGACTGACGTTGAACCGCATCTGTCAGTTCAGCAAACAGCTCAAGCTCAAGAGCCACAGCCCGGTCCGCAGCCGTGCTCAGCTGCTTTTCCAGATCAGACAGCTCAGTGGTGGTGAACCGGACAGACTGGGCTGTGGTCTGCCGGTGAATAAACTGCTCATTGCTCAACAGCTTTTCACCATGGTTGGCCCGCACATCAATATGATAGCCAAGCACATTATTATGTTTGATTTTCAGTGATGAAATAGCTGTTTCTTCGGCATATTTCGCCTGCAGACCCGCAATCAGACGGCGGCTTTCATCACGCATCTGCCGCAGATTATCCAGCTGGCTGTCATATCCAGGCCGGATAAACCCGCCTTCTCTGGCCAGCAACGGCAACTCTTCACCAAGGGCAGGCAGAATCACATCACCCAGAGCGGCCGGGGCTTCGGCAAGCGCGCATAATCTGGCCATCTCAGCATTGAGCTCAATATGATCAGATGACAGACATGAGCTGGCAATCCGCCGCGCGCCCAACAGCCCTTCAGCCAGACTGGCCAGATCACGCGGCCCGCCCCGGCCTGAGGCAATGCGGGATAATGATCTGTCCAGATCAGGAATTTGTTTGAAATGATCAGATACCTGCTGACACAGCGCTGGTTGGTCTAAAAACCAATCCACAAGACCCAGCCTTTGTTCGATCTGTTGTCTGTCAGTAAGCGGTGCAGAAATCCGGCCATGTAACAACCGGGCCCCGGCCGCGGTACGGGTGAAATCAATCGCCTGCAGCAGACTGCCCGCCCGCTCGCCAGACAAGGTCTGGGTCAATTCAAGTGATTTGCGGGTGGCCGCATCAATATCCATAAAGGCCTGTTTGGACAGGCTGCACAAAGGGGCAAGCCGCGGCATCTGGTTCAGCTGTGTGCGCTGCAGATAAGCCAGCAACCCGCCGGCGGCCGACAACATGGGCGGGGTGAACTGGCCAAAACCCTGCAGGGTGGACACCCCATAAAATTCGCACAGCCGGTCTGAGGCTTTTTTATGATCAAACAGGGCTGAGGGCTGGGAGCTGGCATGATAGGCGGTTTGCGCGGCCTGCAGGCGATCTGCCAGATCATCAGCATAAATCAGCTCAGCTGCCTGCAGACGAGCCAACAGCGTATCGATATCGCCATCACCGCAAGGCTGAACATAAAAGTCACCTGTGGACATATCTGCCCAGGCAATCGCCAGATCAGCCGAAACCCGCCCGACAGCCACCAGAAAATTATGCTGATGAGCATTCAGCAAGCCATCTTCCTGGAGCGTGCCAGGCGTTACAACCCTGACCACATCACGCGGAAGAGGCCCTTTACCGCCTCTTTTTTTAAACATCTCCGGCGTTTCAGATTGCTCGCAAATGGCGACTTTATGACCTTTCTGGATCAGCCGGGCCAGATAACCATCCATGGCATGGACCGGAACCCCGCACATGGCAATTTCACGATCTTCAATTTTGCCCCGATGGGTCAGGGCAATACCCAAGGCCTGAGACGCAACTTCCGCATCATGAAAAAACATTTCATAAAAATCGCCCATCCTGTAAAACAAGAGCATCTCCTGATAATGTTCTTTCACAGCAATATACTGCGCCATCATCGGGGTCAGTTTGGCCTGTTTTACTGATGTTATATCAAGTGCGTTCATCGGTTTTCATCTGGACTTGAATATCCGTGGCAAAGCATTACGCTGTAGCTTATCACTATACCCGTTTCTTTTAACTTCTGTAGCGGATTCCCATGAAAAAGTCACTCAAACAGGATGCTTTGAATTTCCATTCATCTGGACGTCCAGGCAAACTTGAGATTACACCAACCAAGCCTCTGACAACCCAGCGTGATCTTTCGCTCGCCTATTCCCCTGGCGTTGCTGAGCCGTGCCTTGCGATTGAAGCCTCACCAGACAAGGCCTATGACTATACCGCGAAAGGAAATCTGGTCGCGGTGATTTCTAACGGAACAGCGGTTCTTGGTCTTGGTAATATCGGGGCCGGCGCATCAAAGCCCGTAATGGAAGGCAAGGCGGTTCTGTTCAAAAAATTTGCCGATATTGACGGTGTCGATCTGGAATTGGACACAGAAGATGTGGACCGGTTTGTTGAGGCTGTCAGCCTGCTGGGTCCTTCATTTGGAGGCATTAATTTAGAAGATATCAAATCACCTGAATGTTTCATCATTGAACAACGCCTGCGCGAAATGATGGATATTCCGGTGTTTCATGATGATCAGCATGGTACAGCCATTATCGCGGCAGCCGGTTTGATCAACGCGCTTCATCTGACCGGACGGGATTTAGCCGATATCACGGTTGTATCGAACGGTGCGGGGGCGGCCTCTATCGCCTGTGTTGAATTGATCAAGGCCATGGGCGTAAAGCATGAAAATGTGATTATGTGTGACCGCACCGGCGTCGTATATCAGGGCCGTGAAGAGGGTATGAACCAGTGGAAATCGGCTCATGCGGTAAAAACAGATGCCCGGACATTGGCAGATGCCTTAAAAGGGGCAGATGTGTTTTTAGGCCTGTCTGCAGCGAAAGCGATGACCCCAGAAATGCTCAAATCCATGGCAGATCGCCCGATTGTGTTCGCCATGGCCAATCCAGAGCCGGAAATTATGCCTGATGTGGCAAAAAAGGCCCGGCCTGACGCCATTATCGCGACCGGCCGGTCTGATTATCCGAACCAGGTGAATAATGTGCTTGGCTTTCCCTATATTTTCAGAGGGGCACTTGATGTGCGGGCAACAGCCATTAATGAGGATATGAAAATCGCCGCGGCCAACGCCATTGCTATGCTGGCCAGAGAAGATGTGCCAGATGAGGTCAATAACGCCTATGCCGGAGAAAGCCTGCGCTATGGGGAAGATTACATCATCCCGGCGCCGTTTGATCCGCGCTTGATCTCGGCGGTTTCCTCTGCGGTTGCTAAAGCGGCGATGGCCTCTGGCGTGGCCAGAAAACCAATTGATGATCTTGAAGCCTATAAACGCGATTTGTCTGCCCGGCTTGATCCGACCGCCTCATTCTTGCAGGACGTGTTTGAGCGGATCACCCCTGAAAATAAACGCATTGTCTTTACCGAAGGTGAAGAAGAAGTATCTATCCGGGCGGCGCTGGCCTTCAGCAATTCCGGCTATGGTCATCCGGTCCTGCTGGGCCGGGAAGCCCGCATCAAACAGCGGATCGCGGATATGGGCCTGGATGGTGCAGATGTTCTGGAAATCATCAATGCCAAAATCTCAGATCATAATCAGGACTACATCCAGTTCCTGTATAAAAAACTGCAGCGTCACGGCGTGTTGGAACGTGATTGCCAGCGTATGGTGAATCTGGACAGAAATGTGTTTGCCGCCTGTATGGTCGCAAATGGCCATGCTGATGCGCTGGTCACTGGCATGACCCGTTCGTTCCAGGCCAGCTTTGAACATGTCACCCGTGTTATAGGCCCGAAAAAAGGCAAGGAATTTATCACCACATCCATGCTGATTTCACGTGGGCGGACAGTCTTTATGGGGGATACGTCAATTCATGAACGCCCGTCTGGCGAGCAGATGGCCAATATTGCTGAGGTGATTGCTGAGAAAGCCCGGTCAATGGGGCATACTCCGCGCGTGGCGTTGTTGTCGTTTTCCAATTTTGGCAATCCAGACAGCGCCATCACGCAAACCGCAAGAGACGCGGTAGCTGTTCTGGATGAACGGAAGGTCGATTTTGAATATGAAGGCGAAATGACGGCTGATATCGCTCTTGATTATGAGCTGATGCAAGCCCGTTATCCGTTTTCACGGCTGAAAGGCCCGGCAAATATTCTGGTGATGCCCGGGCTGCATTCAGCGAATATTTCGTTTAAGCTGATGCAGCAGCTTGGCGGTGGTTCGGTGATCGGACCGATGATCCTGAACGCAGAATTCCCGTTCCAGATTATCCCGATGAGCGCGTCAGTCAGCGATTTGGTCAACGCTGCTGCCCTGGCCGCTTATGAATCGCTGGCTGGGCATGACTAGATAGAGCTGAGCCAGGATTTTAGTGACGCAAACCAGAGCAGAAAAATTTGCAGTCTTCTTTCGGCTGTTGCGGATCAGCTCTGGTTTTTTTCTGGCTCTGTTCATCCTGCTGTTATGGGGACGGCTTGAGCTGATTGATGTTCTTCTGATCAGTTTAGCCGGGGCGTCTGTCTGCTGGTTTCTGCTTTCAAATGACCAGCAGATTATCCGCGCCCTGCGTCAGTATTTCCGGCATAAAGCCAGCAGCAACAGCCCGGCTGAGGCCACCCCGACATCAAACCTGATGTTCAGCGAAACCACGTCAACATCAGACATATCAGAACTTCTCTGGCTGGTGTCCAGTGCCGAAAAGCAGGCCAGCTCTTCCTATAAGCAGCTGAAATTCAGTAATGAATATCTGTATGATGTCCTGCATCAGCTGCCGCTTCCCCTTATTCTTCTGGATAATCGGGGGCATGTTCAGGAATTCAATGAACGGGCCAAGATTTTATTTGGTCACCTGCAGCAGAACAAGCCTATCGCCTTTGTCATCCGCAACAACAGCCTGATTGAAACCATCAATCAGGTCATTGACGGCGGCACAGGCCTGACCGAAACACAGCTGACTCTGGCCCGGCCGGATAAACAGCATTTTTCAGTGATTATATCCAGCTTTCTGGTTGAAGAAAAAAGCCGGACAGCGGTGATGTTCATTGACCGGACAGCCGCCCTTGAAGCTGAAAAGATGCGCACGGAATTTGTGGCCAATGTCAGCCACGAGCTGCGTACGCCTCTCACTTCTATCATGGGGTTTGTTGAGACACTTCAGGGACCAGCAGGAGAGGATCAGGCCACGCGTGAAAAATTTTTAAAGATTCTGCTGCAACAGTCACAGCGCATGCTTCGGCTTGTTTCTGATCAGCTGTCCTTATCAAAAATTGAACGCAGCGATTTTGTTTCCCCGACAGCGCAAGCCAACTTAACTCAGGCCGTAGAACGTGTGCGGGTGGCCCTTGATCACCAGATCAAAACAACTGATGTGACAGTGAATATAGACATGCCGGCAACACCTGTTATTGTTGCCGGCGTATTGGATGAGCTGATCCAGATGATCCAGAACCTGACTGAAAATGCGATCCGCTATGGCCGACAGAACGGACAGGTTGATCTGACCATCAAGCCGGATGTCACGCATGATGCTCTGCCGGGGATCGCTTTGGCCAGCATCTGTGTTGCTGATAACGGAGACGGGATTGCCCCGAACCA
Organism: SAR116 cluster bacterium; assembly: GCA_002722385.1. The sequence continues at coordinate 20,936 of PBLR01000025.1, forward strand.
TCTGCCCCGGTTAACAGAACGGTTTTACCGGGTGGATAAAGGTCGTTCACGCGAAATGGGCGGAACCGGCCTGGGTCTGGCGATTGTCAAACATATTATCAGCCGTCATCGTGGCCATCTAGAGATCACCTCTGAATTAGGGCAGGGATCAAAATTTACGATTTATCTGCCGTGCAAGACGGCGTCTGCTGATCAGGTGGAGCCGCTGAAACACATTGTCACAAAGACGTCACATTAATCACTTAAACAAAGATGAGTTAAATGAAGGGGCCGGTGAAACCTGAGAGGTGGCGGTATTGTGGAAACCAGACAGGCAAGAAGGGATTGAGATGAGCCGCCCGACAGCTGTTCATCAAAAAACAGTCCTTATTATTGAGGATGAAGAGGATATCCAGATCCTGCTGGAGTATAACCTGCGCGAGGAAGGCTTTAGCATCTTGCAGGCCACAGATGGTGAAGAAGGCCTGTTGCAGGCCGTTGAATATCGCCCTGATCTAATTTTGCTTGATTGGATGCTGCCGCTTTTGTCTGACCTTGAAGTTCTGCGCCAGCTGCGGGCCCATCCCGACACCAGAGACATTCCGGTGATTATGCTGACTGCCAAAGGTGAAGAAACAGACCGGCTGCGCGGGCTTGATGGCGGGGCGGATGATTATATAACCAAACCGTTCAGCCCGGCTGAATTGCTGGCCCGGGCCAGAGCCCTGCTTCGCCGAACAACAGGCGGTCATACCACCATTTTAAGCTATAAAGATATCGAAATGGATCTGGAAAAAAAGCGGGTCACCCGGGACCAGAAGCCAATTCATCTTGGACCAACCGAATTTCGTCTACTGGAGCATTTTCTGCGCAATCAGGAGCGGGTCTATTCACGCAGCCAGTTGCTGGATCATGTGTGGGGAGATGATGTGTATGTTGAGCTGAGAACAGTAGATGTCCATATCCGTCGTCTGCGCCGGGCGCTGAATATCAACAACAAGCCTGACCTCATCCGCACCGTGCGCTCTATGGGATATGCGCTGGAAGCTGAGAAGCCGTCATAAGATAGACGCCGGCTATTCATCGATAAAAACACCGCCTTCTTTTTCAAAGCAGATGGCCCTGAATTCGCTTTCTTTTCTGGTCAAGATGACGATAATGGGGGGTGTTGTTGTGGTTGTTCAGGGCAGATACATGTTATTTATTCCTGCCGGTTTTCACTTTCGCTTTGCATCGTCTGTTCTGGGAATAGCGCTGCTTGGCCTGTCTGCCTGCCAGCCTGTATTCCAGGCCCAGACCGGCCGTACAGTTCCGGTTGTCTTTCCAGCAGAATCCCAAACCGGGCCCGTAAGCCAGGCCGAAAATGAAGCCGATGATCTTACCCCTTCATCAACTCTGCTGACAGAAGAAGAAGCATCAGCAGAACCGGTTGAAGCCACAGCCGTGCTGATCCCGCACACAGACCCTGTTCAAGAGGACCAGACACCCGTACAAAGCGAGAGCCAGACAGATGAGGCGGTTATCGTGATCAGCCGGTCACCGCCGCCAGCACAACCTGTTGTGCTGCCTGCGTTTAATCCGGCTGACTTGGTTGGTAAATCACAATCATTTGTCAATGCACAGTTCGGCCAGGCTGATTTCAGCCGTACAGAAGGCGTTATTCATGTTCTGCAATATCGCCAGCCAGATTGTGTGATTGACCTGTTTATTTCTGTCGCCGGTACCGCGCAGACCCCGCCACCTGCAGAAGCCAAAATCATCGACTGGGCCATGCGGGAACGCACCGTCAATCAGGCTCTTGATCTGACCTTATGCCAGCAGCAGTTTTTTGACCGGAAGCTGTAAGCAGCCTGGTATCTGCCTCAGTCAGCCTGTTTTCTTGCTGAATAGACAGAATGATCTGATCTGACAGTCCGCACAATCTGGCTTACGGGCTTTGCACACATACCGTCCATGCAAAATCAGCCAGTGATGAGCCCCTTTTTTATAGGCTTGCGGTACCCGGCGCAGCAGCTCTTTTTCAACGGCATCGGGTGTTTTGCCGGGGGCCAGGCCTGTTCTGTTGCCGACCCTGAAGATATGCGTATCCACCGCAATGGTCGGCTCACCAAAGGCCTCATTCAGAACCACATTCGCCGTTTTGCGCCCCACGCCCGGCAAGGCTTCTAATGCCTCTCTGTCTTGAGGGACCTGACCATCATGCTGATCAATCAGGATTTGTGATAACTTCATCACATTCTGGGCTTTGGTGTTAAACAGGCCAATCGTCTTGATATGTGCCCTGACAGACTCCAGCCCCAGCCCGACCATCGCTTCTGGTGTATCTGCAGCCGCAAACAGGCCCTTGGTCGCTTTGTTGACGCCCACATCTGTTGCCTGTGCAGACAACACCACAGCCACCAACAACGTATAGGGATTTGTGAAGGTTAATTCGGTTTGCGGGTCCGGATTTGTCTGACTGAGCAGACGGAACACCTCATCAATATCTGATAGACGCATTTTGCGCGGCATTTTGAGCTCTTTTCACTTTCGGCACGTATTCTTATACATAGAGAAGATGACTATAGTATCCATAGCCTGGGCCAGCCATGAATAAAGTAAATTTCACTGAAGAGAATATGTCTGCAAAGCACCCCCCACAACACAGATGGTATCATGACACGACAGAGACCGGGGCAGAAGCTATTGTGATCACGCTGTGGCCCTACCGGTCACTGTCTTTACGCGGGTTTCAGATTTTCATTGCTGTTCTGGCCAGTCTGATGAGCCTGATTGGTCTGGGATTTTATCTGCTCGGGGCCTGGCCTGTGATCGGTTTTCTGGGTCTGGAGATTCTGGTTGTCTGGTATGCGTTCAAATGGAATTACAGATCAGGCCAGCTGGTTGAAACAGTCGCGATCAGCCCGCAACAGGTGGATGTGACCCGGACCGACTGGCGGGGGCGCACAACAACAGTCCGGTTGAACGGGGCCTGGATTAAAGCAGAGTTGGACATGCAAGAAAAAAAACGAGAACGGTTATATCTGCGCCAGCATGCACGCAAACTGGAAATAGGTGCCTTTATGCCGCCGTCTGAAAAACCGTCTCTTGCAAAAGCACTGAACGCGGCCTTTTCCCGCCTGCGTTATGAGGCAAACAGCGCCTGAGGCTGGTCACCTCTATCAGCCAAGCACATCATCCATGGTATACAGGCCTGCTGGCTGACTGGCCGCAAAGGCCGCCGCCCGCAAAGCCCCGCGCGCAAATATCGAGCGGCTGGTGGCCCGGTGAGTCAGCTCTATGCGTTCCTGCTGGCCAAAAAACGTCACTGTATGTTCGCCGGCAATATCACCGCCCCGCATCACGGCAAACCCGATATCCCCTGATTTGCGCGCCCCGGTCATCCCGTCACGGCCACTGTCACGCACCGCGTCAAGCGCGACATTGCGGCCATCTGCTGCCGCACGGCCAAGCGCAAGGGCTGTACCAGACGGCGCATCAACTTTTTGATTGTGATGCGTTTCAACAATTTCAATATCCCAATCCTGGCTAAGTTGTTGGGCGACCTGACGGACCAGCTGTGCCAGCAATGTCACGCCGACAGATGTGTTGGCACAATAGACAAGCGGAATATCACGCGCCGCTTCAGCCAGAATTTGTTCTTGTTCTGCTTTCAGACCAGTGGTCCCGATCACCATCGCTGTGCCGGTTTTCCGGGCAATCGCCAGATGCTGGAGTGTGGCTTCAGGATGGGTAAAATCAACAATAACCCCGCCTGCCCCTATGCCTAAGGCTGCTGGATCAGCACTCAGGCTAACGCCGTCTATTTGTGAGCCAACCAACGGATTATCCGGATGCTCGCTCAAAGCTGCCAGTTCAAATTCCGGCTGCTCTGCGACCACAGATCTGATCATCTGTCCCATTCGTCCCGCTGCCCCGGGAAGCGCGATTTTGGTCACTGTGCCTGGCATGTCGTGTCTGCTCCCTTTTTAACGGCGGATGTGCTGGGCTCGCACAGGCTCAGCCTAACAAGGCTGACCAGGAAACACCAGACAGTTCCCTTGCCCTAAATGAGCAGGTTATGACCATAATCGTTTGACCCGGTTTAAAAAGCTGGTGGTTTGCGGGCTTGCATCACCTGCCTTTTCAAATTCGGCCAGCAGCTCTGCCTGTTTTTTTGTCAGATTGGTCGGGGTTTCGACATGGATTTCAACAATCTGGTCGCCTTGGCCTGCTCCGCGCAGTGCCGGCATACCTTTTCCGCGCATACGGAATTTGCGGCCTGTCTGGGTACCTTTTTCGATTTGCAGCCTGGCCATTCGTCCGGCCAATGTCGGCACGTCAATAGTGCCGCCCAAAGCGGCTGTTGCCATCGGCACAGGCACACGCACAAATAAATGGCTGCCCTCACGTTCAAAAATTGGATGATTTTTCACATTCACAAAAATATATAAACCCCCTGCCGGGGCTCCGCGCAACCCCGCCTCACCCTTCCCGGACAGACGGATCCGTGTGCCGGTATCAACACCAGAAGGAATATTTACAGACAGATTTTCAGCCTTTTCAACCCGGCCCTGTCCCCGGCAACTGCGGCAGGGATCAGAAATTGTCTCGCCCACACCCTGACAGGACGGACAGGTGCGCTCAACCGTGAAAAAACCCTGCTGGGCCCGGACCTTGCCCCGCCCGCCACAACCAGAACAGGTCGCTGGCCGGCTGCCCTTTGCGGCACCCGTGCCTGAACATTCCTCACAAGAGGCTGAAATTTCGGCAACGATATCTTTGGTACAGCCGGTAAAGGCCTCATCAAGATCAATATCCAGATCATAACGCAGATCCGCACCATGGCGTGACTGACCGCCGCCGCCCCGGCCACCGGAAAATTCTGAGAACATCTGCTCAAAAATATCGGAAAAACCGCCGCCAAAGCCGCCGAATCCAGCCCCGGCCCCGCCACCGCCAAAACCGGCTGATTGTTCAAATGCGGCGTGACCCAACTGATCATAAGCGGCCCGTTTCTGGCCGTCCTTCAGAACTTCATAAGCTTCGCTGGCTTCACGAAACCGTTCAGCCGCCGCTTCATCATCAGGGTTGCGATCTGGATGATTCGCCATTGCCAGCTTGCGATAAGCGGCTTTTATGGTCTTGTCATCTGCATCCCGGCTAACGCCCAGAACCTCATAGAAATCACGTTTCGCCATTGCCTCGTCTTGCCCTACACATCATGGCCTTAAACTTAACCCGGCCAATGAAGCTCTGCTCAGCAGTCTCTAGCCTAGATCGGATTTAAGCCTTTTTGGCATCCTTATCATCGTCAACTTCTTCAAACTCGGCATCAACAACATCATCATTATTATCTTGTGTTGTGGCTTCATCTTGAGGCTGTGCGTCTGACATATCCTGCTCACCTTGATAAGCGGCTTCACCCAGCTTCATCAGCACAGCAGACAAGGCTTCAGATTTTTCACCGATCTGCTGGTCATCATCTCCTTCAAGGGCTGTTTTCAGCTCAGCGATCGCAGCTTCAACATCTGCCTTCATGGCAGGGTCGGCCTTATCACCCAGATCATCAATAGATTTCTGAGCGCCATGAACCAGGGCTTCGGCCTGATTGCGCGCTTCAACCTTTGCCCGGCGTTCTTTGTCCTGTTCAGCATAGGTTTCAGCATCCTGAACCATCTGATCAATTTCAGAATCATCAAGCCCGCCTGACGCTTTGATGCTGATCGCCTGTTCTTTACCAGTTGCTTTGTCTTTCGCGCTGACTTTCACAATACCGTTGGCATCAATATCAAAGGTGACTTCGATCTGCGGCACACCCCGTGCAGCGGCCGGAATGCCTTCCAGATTAAACTGACCAAGCAGCTTGTTATCTGCCGCCATTTCACGCTCACCCTGGTAAACAGAAATGGTCACCGCAGACTGATTGTCATCAGCAGTTGAAAACACCTGGCTTTTCTTGGTCGGGATTGTTGTGTTCCGGTCGATCAGACGGGTGAACACACCGCCCAGCGTTTCAATGCCCAAAGACAGCGGCGTGACATCCAACAGCAACACATCTTTTACATCACCTGTCAGAACGCCGGCCTGGATTGCGGCCCCGCTGGCGACAACTTCATCGGGGTTCACCCCGCGATGAGGCTCTTTGCCGAAGAATTTTTCGACTGTCTCAACAATTTTGGGCATCCGGGTCATCCCGCCGACCAGAATCACCTCATCAATCTCGCCTGCAGATACACCCGCATCTTTCAGGGCCTTCTTGCAGGGTTCTAGAGAGCGCTGAACAAGGCCGTCAACCAGCTGTTCCAGCTTTGAGCGGCTGAGCTTTACATTCAGGTGTTTCGGGCCGGTTTGATCAGCTGTGATAAACGGCAGATTCACTTCTGTCTGTGTGGTGCTTGACAGCTCAATCTTGGCTTTTTCAGCAGCTTCTTTCAGCCGCTGCAAGGCCATCCGGTCAGAGCGCAGATCAATGCCCTGTTCTGCCTTGAACTCATCCGCCAGAAAATCGATCACCACCTGGTCGAAATCTTCCCCGCCAAGGAACGTATCGCCATTGGTTGATTTCACCTCAAACACACCATCACCGATTTCCAGGATAGAGACATCAAATGTCCCGCCACCCAGATCAAACACAGCAATGATGCCGGATTCCTTACGGTCCAGACCATAAGCAAGAGCTGCGGCTGTCGGCTCATTGATAATCCGCAGAACCTCAAGACCGGCAATCTTACCGGCATCTTTTGTGGCCTGACGCTGGGCATCGTTAAAATAGGCCGGCACAGTGATCACGGCCTGATCAACTGTTTCTCCTAAGAATGATTCCGCATCTTCTTTCAGCTTGCGCAGGATAAAGCTGGACATCTGAGAGGGAGAATAATCTTCACCATCAACCTCAATCCAGGCATCACCGTTCTTCGCTGGCTTGACCTTATAAGGCACAAGATCAGCAAAATCCTTAATCGCCGCATCATCAGCGCGGCGGCCGATCAGACGTTTGACCGCAAAAATGGTTTTTTCTGGGTTGGTCACGGCCTGACGTTTGGCGGGCTGACCAACAAGACGCTCATCATCATCTGCAAACCCGATCATGGACGGGGTTGTGCGGGCCCCTTCGGCGTTTTCAATAACGCGTGTGTCCTTGCCATCCATGACGGCAACACATGAATTTGTGGTTCCCAGATCAATGCCTATAACTCTTCCCATCTTCTGATATCCTTTTTTCAGTCCTGGTTTCAGGAAGTCAAAAATAGAGCCGCGTGTTTACCACTGGCCCCGCTTATATAAGGTCTGATTTTCATCATGCAAGAGGCAGACAGATTTCAGCACGCCAATTACAGACCTGTTTTCTTGTCTGTTTATGAAGCCGGCGGTGTGGCGGTGTCTGTTGCCGCTTTTGACACACCGACCATCGCCGGGCGCAATAACCTGTCATGCAGGCTGTAGCCAGGCTGAACCACCTGAACAACCATTCCCGGCTCTACATCATCTGTTGGCACCTCAAACATGGCCTGATGCAGATTATAATCGAACTTCTCGCCCTCAGGATTAATCCGCTGAATACCATGGCGTTCAAACGCAGATGCCAGTTCGCGGCCGGTCATCTCAACACCAATGAGAATATTCTTCACGGTCTCATCCATTCCCTCTTTATCTTCAGGGATCAACGTGATCGCCTTTTCCAAATTATCCAGAGAGGCCAGCAAATCTCGGGCAAAAGACAAGGGGCCATATTTTTTCGCAGCCGCCACTTCACGTTCTGTGCGTTTGCGCAAATTTTCATTATCAGCCATCACACGAAGAAGCTGATCTTTCAGCTCATCGCGATCGGTACCTGATTCTGAATCAGAATCTGAGGTCTCTTCGCCATCTGAGGATGCTGATTCTGCTTCAGCTTGTACCGCATCTGTTTGATCCTCTGCGCCAGCCGCATGGCTGTTTTCGGCAGATCCGGTTTGCGCCTTTACGTCCTCATCTGGTTGTTCTGACTTGGTCTGTTCAGCTTCATCACCGCTGGTCATCATTTTGGCCCTCGTCTTTCTTCTTTTTTGCCTCAAGACATAACCGGCACATCTATCAGGCGCAGCCATGCCATCCACGCTGGCAGCCAAGATGTGGGGATGAATGCAGCAAATGCCAAGTAGAGATTGGACATTTTTTGCGTTTTTTTTTAACATAGCGACCAGACAAAACACCAATCTGGTAAAGACGCTGTGATGAAAAAAAAGCCTTATAATGATAATCTGGTTATGGCGTCTATTGAGAGCTTGTATAATCAGGCCAATCATACAACAGCCGCAGATCAGACAGAGCTGAAGCGTCAGAACAGTGAAAATCTGCCCATTATCGGCAGCCTGCCTGTTACGCTATCCAGCGATACAGCAGATCAAGACAGCACTCAGTTTGATGATATGGTCCTGACCGGCTTGCTGGAGGCTGTTCCTGCTGAACCAACCCTTCCTGCACAAATTGCCAAACCAGACAGTGATGATGATGATGAACAGGACGATAATCCTTTTCTTGCGATTCGCCAGGCGGTGATTTCTGCTGGCCAGATGACCGCACCAGAACCAGAAGAAGACCGCCTGTCCGATGAGCCCGCGAGCCCGGCAAAACAGGCCTTCGCCGGACAGCTGGCAGAACTGATTGATGCCGAAATTGAGCGGCGGCTGACAGAACGGCTGAACAAAGACAAAACGCCTGTACCTGCCCAGAAGCGGGCCACAAAACAAAAACAGGCAAAACAGGCCAGCAAGCCCAAAAAGCAAAAAAAGTCTGCCGCGCACAGCAAAAAGCCAAAACCAGATAATCCTGCGCCGAAAAAGACAACAAAGGCGCGCCGGAGACCAAAATCATGAATATGCGTGTCGCCTGTCCACATTGTCAGGTTGTTGGCGTGGTTCCTGATGAGCTGCGCAAATTCAGCAACTGGCCTGTCGCCTGTCACCATTGTCATCAGCATTATTATGTGCCGGTAATCTCATCACCAGCGCCGCTGTCCCGCCAGGTTGAGCTGGCCTGTGCCAGCTGTGGCCAGACATCTGCGTTGGACAAGCAGGCCTATGATTCGATCCTGACAGAAAAATTCCCGCTCTTCTGTCAGAGCTGTCACAGCTCTCTTACCGGAGATGACGCAAATATTGTTGAGCTGGACCATCCGGACAAATCTGGTCAAACCACACAGGCTGTTGGCATGAAATCGGCACTGGCCCTTGTGTTTACCGGCTTTTTCATTGTCAGTGTCTCGGTCATGGCGGCTCATGAAGGGCTGATCAGCAGAGAATGGCTGGATAATCTTCTGCAGCATCTGCCAGATCGCGCGATTGTGGTCAGCTATCTGACAGACGCCCTGAAATCTAGCTCAGAAACCGGGCAATAGCCTGGCTGGTGTAATCCACCATCGGAATAATCCGGGCATAATTCATATGCCGGGGGCCAATAACACCGACAGCACCAATGATTTTCCGGTCTGCGTTCCGGTAAGGAGACAGCACAACTGAACAGCCGGTTTCTGAAAACAGCTCATGTTCAGCACCGATAAATATCTGCAGCCCATCTGCTGCAAGCACAGACTGCATTAATTGGGTGGCATGACTGCGCATTTCCAGCTTGTCAAACAACAGCCTGACCCGGGCCAGATCATCAACAGCTTTGACATCTTCAAGCAGATTTGTCTGGCCGTTCAGAATCAGTGACGCTTCATCCCGGCCTTCTGCATCAGACCAGCTGGCCAGCCCCCGCGCGATCAAATCGCTGGTTAAAGTATCCAGTTCGGTCTGATGATGAACCCGGTCCTGATCAGCCAGACGGACAATATCTGTCAGCGGTTTGCCTTTATAATGGCCGTTCATATAATTGGAGGCTTCAACCAGACAATGCGCCGGAATACCGGCTGGCATTTCGATCAGCCTGTTTTCAACATGACCGTTTGAAAACACCAGAATCACCAGAATTTTCCGGTCCTGAACAGGCACAAATTCAATGTGATTTACAGACAAATCTTCACTTGGGGCCATGACAAGAGCAGCACATTTGGACAGGCCGGATAACGCCAAGCTGGCTTTGTCCAAGGCCTGATTAACAGACAAGCCGTCACCGACAGACAGGCTGTCAAACGATGCCTGGCTGTCAACCGGCAGAGCAGATTGTATTTCCATCAGCCCGTCAACAAACAATCTGAGCCCAGCACGGGTCGGCAGGCGCCCGGCAGAGGTATGTGGTGAGAATAGCAGACCTGCTCCTTCCAGCTCTGCCATGATGGCGCGTACAGACGCAGATGACAGCCCGATATCCGGATGTGATGAGATCACACCAGAGCCCACAGGTGTTCCTGTTTCCAGGTAATTATTGACAATGATATTGAAAATTTCCTGACTCCGCTTGGTCATTTCCAAAACAGGAAGTGAGGTCATGGGGATATCCTATTGTCTGCAGCTGTGGTATTGAACGACTAAGTCTAATATAAACCGTGGTCTGCTTCTCTGCAAAACAGTTCTGAGCACAGGCCCTACCAGAGGCAGCCCCTATCCATGAGTTCCCATCGTCCGTCAGGCCGTTCAGCAGAGCAGATGCGCCCGGTCAGTTTTGAGCCCCATTTTTCCACATATGCTGAAGGGTCCTGTCTGATTTGTATTGGCCAGACACATGTGATTTGCACCGCATCTGTTGATGAACGTGTACCGCCATTCCTGCGCGGTACAGCCAAAGGCTGGGTGACAGCAGAATATGGCATGCTGCCCCGGGCAACCCATTCGCGTATGGACAGAGAAGCAGCCAGAGGAAAGCAGTCTGGACGAACCCAGGAAATCCAGCGGCTGATCGGCCGGTCTTTGCGGGCCGTGACTGACCTGTCTGCCCTTGGTGAACGGCAGATTAAAATTGACTGTGATGTGATCCGTGCTGATGGCGGGACCAGAACAGCCTCTATCACCGGCGCATGGGTCGCGTTATCGCTGGCGTGCGAGCATCTTCTGCAGAAAGGTGATATCACCCGTTCACCGCTTCGTGATCAAGTTGCCGCCATTTCCTGTGGGCTGACCGCGGCCGGGGCGGTTTTGGATCTGGATTATGACGAGGACAGCACAGCTGAGACAGATGCGAATTTTGTGCTGACAGCCAGTGGCGGCATTGTGGAAATTCAAGGCACGGCTGAACAGACCCCGTTTACAGCAGATCAGTTCAGCNGCATGCTGGGTCTTGCCCAAGCCGGCTGTGCCGACCTGTTTGAACAGCAGCTGGCCNCNGCCCGCCAGCCCCGGCCGGCCTGAGCCTTCNTTTTTTGCACAAAATAATNAACGGACCCTGCTGATGAGNCGAACATTCAACCGTGAAGACAGTCTTGTGATTGCNAGCCATAACCCAGGAAANGTGCGGGAAATATCTGATTTGCTGCAGCCCTNGGGTATCAAGATTATCGGTGCAGGAGAGTTGGGGCTGATTGAACCAGAAGAAACCGGACAGACCTTNATTGAAAATGCTGTTTTGAAAGCCAGCCTTGCTGCAGAGGCCGCTGGCTTGCCGGCCTTGGCTGATGATTCAGGACTGGCCGTCAATGCTCTGGGCGGGGCACCAGGGATTTATTCTGCGCGCTGGGCCGGGCCGGACAAAGATTTTACCCAGGCGATGCGCCGGGTCAGCGAAGCCTTGCTTCTGGGCGGTAATCCAGACAGAAGCTGTGCCTTTATCTGTGCCCTGGCGCTGGCCTGGCCAGATGGCCACACAGAAAGTTTTGAAGGCCGGGTTGCCGGAACCATAACCTGGCCTGCCAGAGGAGAGCGGGGATTCGGATATGATCCGATATTCACGCCGCATGGCTATGACCAGACTTTTGGCGAGATGGATCCGGAACAAAAACATGCGATGAGCCACCGTGCTGACGCATTTTCACAATTGCTCAGCTCATGCCTGACCCCGTAATCCCGAACAATACCTCCCTCAGCCTTTATGTTCATTGGCCGTTTTGCCTGTCCAAATGCCCATATTGTGATTTTAATTCCCATGTGGCAGGCCAAATTGATGCCGATGCCTGGCAGGCGGCCCTGATCACAGAACTGGCCTTCATGGCCGAACAAGCCGACACGCTTGCCCAACCGCCGACAGGCAGATTTCAGCTGAACAGCATTTTTTTTGGTGGCGGGACCCCGTCATTGATGCCGCCACAAATCGCGGCTGCGGTGATCGACAAGGCCTGCGGTTTGTTCAGTCTGGCTGATGATTGCGAAATCACAGCAGAGATGAACCCCACTTCTGTTGAAATCGCCAAGCTGAAGCAGTTTGCTGATGCTGGAATAAACCGGGTGTCTGTCGGTATTCAGTCGCTTGAACCGGACGGGCTGAGCTTTTTAGGGCGTGAACACAGCACAGATGAGGCTCTGGCCGCATTGGATGCGGCGCAGCGTCATTTTGGATCTGTATCTGCAGATCTGATCTATGGCCTGCCAGACCAGACAACAGATAACTGGTCAGGTCAGCTGGATCGGATTCTCGGCTTCGGGCTGTCTCATCTATCCTGTTATCAGCTGACCATAGAGCCTGGCACCGTCTTTCACACCCGCGCCCGTCAGGGCGATATTCTGACCGCAGATGATGATCATGTGGCCGATCTGTATCTGCTGACAGATGAGCGTCTGACAGCAGCCGGTCTGCCAGGTTATGAAGTGTCCAACTATGCACAGCCCGGCAAGGAATCTCAACATAACCTGAATTACTGGCGGTCAGGAGACTGGGTGGCCATTGGCCCTGGTGCACATGGCCGCCTGTCTACACAACAGGGCCGGTTAGTGATGGAAAACAGAAAGAGCCCGGAGGGATGGCTGGCTGATGTAAGCGCTAACGGGCATGGCTGTCAGCAGCAGATGGTTGAAACACACCGGCAGAGCTTTGAAGATTACTGGATGATGGGGCTGCGGCTGAATGACGGTGTGCCCTGGCCCGACCCCGCGGCCTTTGGGGGGCAGGGTTACAGGCTGAATACACGCTGGCTGGATATGTTTTTATCAGAAGGCTGGCTGGAGCAAACATCGACCTATCTGCGGGCCACACGTCAGGGCCGGTTGCGGCTGAACACAATATTGGTGCATCTTCTCAGCGACGAGGATAATGAGCTCAGAGATCGAGTGTCGTGAGCTGATTCTCAGTAAGAAGATAAAGCTCATATTGGCGCTGGTTGCGACCATCCGGCAGCAATTTGAACTGGCCGCTGAAACCGGCAAATCCCTGTTCACGAATTAAGCTGGCGCGCCAGTCTATAGGCATTTGTTGGGCTTTATCAGTGTTGCGGCTCATCTCTTGTTTGGTGACCGCAATCAGGGCAAAGGCATCAAACCCAAGCCTGGCCAAGGTATTTGAGGGTCGTTTAAACACAGTCTGCCACTGTTTTTCAAACCCTTCAGAGGCTGGCAGTGTGGCTTGCGTGATAATGCTGCCCTGAAGCGACGGTTCAGACACAAGATCAGCCCGAGACCATAAATCCGTGCCCAGATAGGTAACCCTGGACGGATCAAGATCATAAAATGACAACACCGGGGCCGTGCGCAGGATGAAATCAGGCCCGCCGGCCAGGATAAGCACATCATAGGCGGGCGGCGGTAACGCCTCATCATCATCTGCTGGCTTCTGATAGCGGCTGAAGACTTCAATCGCCTGTTTCAGACTGTCTTCATCTGAGAGGACCGCCGGCGTTAACAAGCTGGTCTGAAGCGGTTGCAGGCCAAATTGCGACAAGCGAGAGACCGCATGGCTAAGCACCTGCTGGCCAAAGGCATCTTCTGAAGCCAATATCGCCACCCGGGTTTTATTTTCACTGATCGCATAGCCCAGAAGATGGTCAATCTGTTGTTCTGGCAAATACCCCAGCACCCAGTTGCCAGGTGAGGCAGATTCAATATTGTTGGACAGCGCAAGAACAGGGATGGCTGAGGCCGCAAGGATAGGGCGGGCTTTGCGCACAGAAGCGGTAAATAAAGGGCCGACAACAATATCCACCTCAGACGCCACCGCTTCGCGCGCGGCCTGTTCTGCCTGAACCCCGCCAGCGGTATCAAAAAAAACAATATCCACATCAGGATCATTGACCTGAAACAGTGCCATTTCCGCCCCACCGGCGATATCCTGTCCAAGCCCGGCATAATCTCCTGACAAGGGTAACAACAAGCCTATCCGCAACCGGGTATCCTGTTTTTCTGGCAGGCTGAACGGCTGCACAGGCTGTTTGACTTCCGGCCGTTTGGTCTTCAGCAGGCCAAGTGCGGCATTGAGGGCCTGTTCAGCCAGCTGGCTGCGGCTCTGATCTTCCGGCAAAGGCGCGGCCGGCCGGATGGCGGCAACCTCCAGCTCTTGATCTGTTGTGATCTCCTGATCCTCAACCTGGGCAATCAGGTCACCGACAATATCTGGCTCATCACTTTGTTCAAACACTGACCCCAGATTGGCCTGTGCAGGAGTGGAAGTGGGTTGCGTCTGCACAGACTGAGAGACGTGCTGGCAGGCAGACAGCCCGCAGATCAGGGCTGCGGCTGCGCACCAGTTCAAAAATGTCCTTTGTCCAGCCATCGTTATGATCACCCTGGTCATCCCGAAACCACCTTATGGTCGTTGATTACCCTATACTGCCGCTATGTCTTAAATGTGGCAAAGAGAAAATATGCACAAAATTTTCCCCCCGCAGCCGGGTTCACAAGTGACCATAGCCGCGCATTCAGATAAGCTTCAGGCAGGCTAGACAAAGAGGGTGACGCCATGCTGACCATCATATCAACGCCGATCGGCAATTTAGGGGATATTACCTATCGGGCCGTGCAGATGCTGGCCGCAGCTGATATTATTGCGTGTGAGGATACCCGGCAGACCCGCAAATTGCTCAGCCTGGCCGCGATAAAAACATCAGCCCAACTATGGGCCTATCATGATCATAATGGCGCGAGCATGCGCCCGAAGCTGATCGCCGCTCTTACCTCAGGCAAGACTATCGCGCTGGTCAGTGATGCAGGCACACCTCTGATTTCAGACCCCGGCTATAAGCTGGTGGCGGCCTGTCATGAAAACAACATACCCGTCACCGCCGCGCCCGGGCCCACGGCCCCTGTAATGGCGCTGACCTTGTCTGGCCTGCCCAGTGACAGATTCACATTTAACGGCTTTGTGCCCCAGAAACAAAAAGCCGCCAGAGCCGCCTTGAGCGAGTGCCGGTCTTCACCTATGACCCAAATATGGTTTGAAACCCCAAAACGGCTGGCCGCCACGTTACAGATGATGGCTGAGCTGTATGGCAACAGACATTGTGTGGTCGCCCGCGAATTGACCAAGCTGCATGAAACCCTGCATCGCGGCAGCCTGGCCGAACTGGCCGCCAGTTTCAGCAATGGCGATGCCCTTAAAGGAGAGTTGGTACTGGTGGTTGAAGGCGCCGAAAAAGACAGCCAGCAGATGAGCCTTGATGACGTCCGTGCCCAGCTTGAGGTTGTGTTGCAGACCGCCAGTGTACGTGATGCGGTTCAAGAACTGGAGCTGCTGTCTGGCCTGCCGCGAAAACAAATCTATCAGATGGCTCTGGAGATTGATAAGGCGAAAGAGATAAAGACAAATCGTTAAACGAAAATGATGAATCGCGTTATGCTGTTCAGGTGGTAGGCAAACAAACAGCAGATGACAGACGCTGGGCAGAAAAGACCGGACGACTGGCTGAATATCTCACCCTTTGGGTTTACCGGCTTCAAGGCTATCGCTGTTTATGCAGACGCTGCCGCATCCCGTTTGGTGAAATTGATTTGCTGATGAAAAGAGGCCGCCGGATTCTGGTTCTGGAAGTGAAGTTCCGCACACAAAACCACCTGCCAGAAGAAATGGCCTTGCCCAGCAAGACACAATGCCAGCGAATAAGACAGGCGGCCTTATGGCTGACAAAGCGGCTGGTGCTGACCCCGCAGACAGAAATCCGGCTGCAGGTTGTGTTATGGACAGGCTGGGTGAATATGCGTGTGTTTGAGATGTAAGCCTGTCTGGCGGGCAGATATAGGCGCAAGAGGGATGACCGCTAGACGCTTGGCAAGACAACAGAGTTGGGGTACAAAAAACAAGTCTGTTTCACACTGCTGATACAGCTGGCTTGTTGAGTGTTTACCCTTGTTCAAAATCTTTTTAGTTAGGAAGACCACATATCATGATTCGACAGTTTTTGATCCCATCCATTATGCTTCTTCTGTCGTCTTTTGCTCTGACAAGTTGCATTGAAACCGCCGTTGGACTGGGCACAGCTGCAGTGGCGGCCTCAACCACCGAAAAAGGGTTTTCAACATCTGTATCAGACGGCGTTATTGAGGCAAAGCTGACAGATAAATTTATTCAGACAGATACATCTCTTGTAACATCTGTAGAAAAATCAGTCAGTAACGGGGCTGTCTTGCTGACTGGCAAGGTTGACACGCACGAACGGAAAATTCTGGCCACACGCCTGGCCTGGGAAATTAACGGCGTCAGAGAAGTGGTCAATGAAATCCAGATCAGCAGCGAGACCTCACTGAAAGCCACCGCTAAGGATCTGGCTGCCAGCGCGCAACTCAGAGCCTCTCTTATCGGTGATCAAGATGTCTCTTCACTGAATTATTCAATTGATGTGGTAAATGGCATTGTCTATCTGTCCGGGGTGGCGGCAAATGAAGATGAGCGTGAACGCGTCATCGCCCATGCACAGGAATTGCGGTTTGCCAAGAAAGTGGTCAGCTACATCATTTTATCGACCGATAAGCGAGACTAACGCCCATGCCCCTGAATGTGGCTATCCAGATGGACCCGGTGGACACACTGGACATCAGCGGGGATACAACTTTCGCTCTTTCACTGGAAGCTCAGGCCAGAGGACATCATCTCTGGTATTACACACCTGACAGGCTGAGCTATGAGCAGGGACATTTATCTGCCGTTGGTCAGACCCTGACCCTGTTTGACGATCAGAACCATTTTTTTGAAACCGGTCCGGCTGAACAGCGCGACTTAGCGGAAATGGATGTGATTCTGATGCGTCAGGATCCGCCTTTTGATATGGCCTATATCACGGCCACACATTTGCTGGAAATGCTGCCCAAGGGAACCTGGGTTGTAAACAACCCTGCTGAAGTGCGTAACGCACCTGAAAAGCTGTTGGTTACCCAGTTTTCAGATCTGATGCCGCCCACTCTGATCAGCCGGGACCCGGCTGCCATAAGCGCGTTCAGGGATCAGCATAAAGATATCATCATCAAACCTTTGTTTGGGAATGGCGGGGCAGGGGTGTTTCGGTTGCAGCCTGGGGATCAGAACCTGAATTCTCTGCTGGAAATGTTTTTTGGCCAGAATAGAGAGCCGGTAATGGTACAGACCTATCTTTCTGAGGTAAGGCAAGGAGATAAACGGATTATTCTGGTCGATGGCGAAGCTGTAGGGGCGATTAACCGGGTGCCTCAGGAAGGCGAGGCACGGTCAAACCTGCATGTCGGGGGCACCGCCCAGACCATAGAGATCAGCGCAAGAGACCAGCAGATTTGCGAGCGCCTCGGCCCGGAGCTTCGGCGGCGCGGGCTGGTTTTTGTCGGCATAGATGTGATCGGCGATTATCTGACAGAGATCAATGTGACCTCTCCTACCGGCATCCGTGAAATTGAACGGTTTACCGGGACCAGCTGTGCAGCAGCTTTTTGGGATGTTGTTGAACAACAGCTGCCGCACCATCAGACAAATGGCCTCTTGCCGACTGCTCAGCCATAGGAGATAGGACCGGTTTGTCTGAGATCAGCCATTTACCGCACCAAACAGAAAATACCGGCGATAAGACAAGACTTCCAGAACATGAATCCGGTCAATCTGTTCTGATCTGGCCAGATCAGCAATTGTGCGGGCAACACGCAGGATTTTATGAAAGCCGCGGGCAGATAATTTCTGCCTTTCCATCGCTTGTGTCAGCACAGCCTGGACATGACCGTTCAGCTCAATTTCTTTTTGAATATCCGATGCGCCCAGCTTGGCATTAAGATGCATGGCTGTGTGAGGACGCATCTGAACAGCAAAGGCACGGGCCGCGGCAATCCGGGCTTTTACCTCATCACTGGTTTCGGCCGGGCTGTCTGTCATCAGGGCCATCGGCTCAAGCGCTTCAATATCCAGAAGCAGATCAAACCTGTCGAGCATGGGTCCTGAGACTCTGGCCATATAGTTGCGCGCGCAGTCAGGGGCTTTGGTACAGGCTCTGGCCGGATCAGACAAATACCCACAACGACAAGGGTTCATTGCGGCCACCAGCTCTCCTGCCCATCCAGCCTCAGGACCATTTGCAGACGGGCAAATAATGCGCCGCTTCTGTGCTGCCGCATTCAGCGCCGCGGGCAGGGTTCCGGTGACAGGCTGAATAGACCCGTCCAGAGATAATTCCTCCAGCACAAGATACTCATCAACACTGTCAGCTGGCAGAACACCCATTGCCGTCATCAGCCCCAGCGCAATAGGCAAATCGAAATGCGCCCCTTCTTTGACCAGATCAGCTGGTGCGAGATTGACCGCGATCCGCTTTGCCGGCAGCGACAGGCCAAGAGAAGATAACGCTGCTCTTACCCGTTCTTTTGATTCGGCAACCGCCTTGTCTGCCAACCCGACACTCGCCATCGCCGGAAGCCCGTTTGAGATATGCACCTGAACCGAAACGGTAACGGTTTCAATACCTTTGAACAATACTGTATGAATGAAAGACTGAATCTTATTACAGCAAAAAGCAGTATCCCCTAATGCAAGAAAAAATTAAGGAAAAATCTAAATTTCCTGTATGTGCGTGAACAGGGCGATTTGTTATGTGTTTTGCGTCAGCCTTTACGAGGGCGCATCGGGCCAAGCGGCTCACCACCCAGAATATGCATATGCAGATGCGGGACATCCTGATGGCCATCGCGGCCTGTATTGGCGATCAGCCTGAAGCCGTTTTGCGTCACGCCTACATGCTCTGCGACCCGGCCGAGAGCAGCAATATAAGCAGCTTGTTCTTCTGCAGAGGCATGAGCAGAAAAATCAGCCATATCCACATAAGCCCCTTTTGGGATCACCAGAATGTGAACCGGGGCCTGAGGCTGAATATCCTCAAAGCTGAGTGTATGGTCACATTCATCTATTTTTGTGCAGGGTATCTCGCCGCGCAAAATACGGGCAAATATGTTCTGATCATCATAATCAGGGCGGCTCATCTTTATCTCCTTGCGGTCAGTCTTCTTCGCCCTGAACAGATGGACGGTTTTGTTTTTCAACAAGCCCGGACACCCCTTCACGGCGGTCAAGTTCAGCCCATATATCCTGCGGGTCTAGATCAGCTGCCGCCCATACCACCAGCAGGTGATATAACAGATCAGCTGATTCAGACGCCAGTTTCGCCTGGTCCCCGTTCAGGGCCTCGATCAATACCTCGGTTGCTTCTTCACACAACTTACGGGCCGGCTTTTCCGGGGCAGCTGCCAGAAGCTGGGCCGTGTAGCTTGCATCTGAAGCTGCTGCCTTGCGTGCAGCGATTGTCTGATACAGCCTGTCCAGACTATGGGCGGTGGTCGGGCTGGGGTTGGTTTCGTCTGCCATCAGCTTTCTTTCACATTTCCTGCTGCTGCGCGGCCAGACGGCGCACCGGCACTCCGGCAGCTTGCATGGCTGATTTTGCCTCATCAATGCTGAATTGTCCAAAATGAAACACTGACGCGGCCAAAACAGCACTGGCATGACCTTGCAAAACCGCTTCTGCAAAATGTTCAGGCTTGCCAGCCCCGCCAGAGGCAATCACCGGAATAGAGACCGCATCACTGACCGCCCGGGTCAGCGGCAAATCAAAACCATCTTGTGTGCCATCACCGCGCATTGAGGTCAGCAGAATTTCGCCTGCACCCAATTTGGCCGCCTGTTCTGCCCACAGCACAGCATCAATGCCGGTTGGCTGACGCCCGCCATGCGTTGTCACCTCAAACATACCCGCCTCATTCAGACGTGCATCTATCGCCAGCACAACGCACTGGCTGCCAAACTTATCTGCTGCCCGGGCGATCAGTTCCGGATCCTTCACAGCTGCAGAATTCACCGACACTTTGTCAGCACCACAGAGCAGTAATTTGCGAAAATCGCTCACCTCGCGCACACCGCCGCCAACCGTCAGCGGCATGAAACATTGATCAGCTGTGCGGGCGATCACATCATAGATGGTATCCCGGCCTTCATGTGTGGCGGTGATATCCAGAAAACACAGCTCATCCGCCCCAGCCGCATCATACAGACGGGCCTGTTCAACCGGATCACCAGCGTCAACCAGATTGACAAAATTCACCCCCTTAACAACGCGCCCGTCATGAACATCAAGGCAGGGGATAACACGCGCGCTCAGCATGGCTCACCTCTGGCAACAGCAAGAGCTTGTTTCAGATCAAGGCGCCCATCATATAAGGCGCGTCCGGTGATCACCCCTTCAAGACCTGTATGGGCCAAAGCCGCACAGGCAGAAATATCGTCGATCTGGCTCACCCCGCCTGAGGCAATGACAGGAATGGACACGTTGGATGCCAGCTCAGCCGTCGCTTCAGCATTGACACCTGTCAGCGCGCCATCTCGTGAGATATCTGTGAAAATGACTGCCGCAACACCGCAATCTTCAAACCTGCGCACAAGATCGACAGCCTTAACCTTACTGGTTTCAAGCCAGCCTTCAGCAGCGATCATCCCTTCGCGCGCATCTGCACCAACCGCGATTTGGCCGGGAAAGGCTGTGGCTGCCTGTCTGACAAGGTCAGGGTTTTTCAGCGCCACTGTGCCCAGGATCACACGGCTGAGACCAACAGATAACCAGGTCTCAATATCCTTAATGGTCCTTATCCCGCCGCCAAGCTGGACCTTTGCGCCAGTTTTCAGAATCGCCTTTACAGCGTCACTGTTCCGGCTTTCGCCAGCAACCGCCCCGTCAAGATCAACAACATGTATCCAGCTGCACCCCGCATCCGCAAATTCCTGTGCCTGCCGACCAGGATCAGGCGCATATACGGTCAGCTTGTCAAAATCGCCATGCAACAGGCGCACAGCCTGGCCATCTTTCAGATCAATTGCAGGATAAAGTGTGATCATAAGACAAAGGTCTTTCTGTAACAAAAAACAACGGTCACGGGCTTTGCAGCAGCTTGCTGAAATATAAGCCGGGGACAAATTCATCACCGACAAAGGCATAAAACGGGTTGGTGCCAAATTGTTGGTAACCACGGGCCCGGAACGCCCTGATGGCTCTGTCCTGGGTCGCGCGCACATCAAGATTCAAAATCTTGAACCCTTCAGACCGAGCGAAATCTTCGGCCTCTGCCGCTAGCTTGCCTGCCAGACCATGACCACGGGCCCAGGGCGCCAGAAAAAATGTTTTTAACTGACAGGCCAGCGCCTGAGCTTCGTTATTGCGGGGCGGGCTGACAATTTGGCATGACCCGGCGATCACATGATCCAGCTTGCCCAGAAACAAGGTCACATCAGGGATCAGCAGAACCCCGCGCCAGTAATCTTCCAGAACTGTGCGCGGTGGCGGGGCCAGCCAGCCAAAACCGCCACCCGCATCAATCGCTTCTTCGGTTGCATCGCTCAGCTCAGATATATCATAAGCATTCAGCTCTGTGACCATTTCAACGGTCACCAGCGGCTGTCTGTCTTGTGGGGTATCTGTCATCTGCAGCTATCCTCTTTTTCTCATCTCTGGGCCAAGGCTAGGGACGCCACCGTAAAAATCCAGTCAGAAACGCTTGTCCGG
Source organism: SAR116 cluster bacterium (assembly GCA_002722385.1). The sequence continues at coordinate 42,657 of PBLR01000025.1, forward strand.
CCTGCTGGCTCTTTTCGGGGTGAAATTGTGTGGCCAAAACATTATCACGACCGATCACAGCTGGTATGTCCACCCCGTAAGATGCGCTGGCCAGACAGTCAGATGGCTGGGCCAGCTGAAACATAAAGCTGTGCACAAAATAAACCTGAGTCCGGGCAGGCAGTTCTGCCAGCACAGCATGTTCAGGTTGATGCAGCTGCAGGTGATTCCAGCCCATATGCGGTATTTTCAGCTGCGGTGCCTCGCTCAGGCTGACCAGATCAGCCAGATGTCTGACCTGGCCTGGAATCCAGCCCAGCCCGGCAATTGTCTGCCCCCCTTCACTGCCTGTATCGGCCAGAAGCTGCATGCCCACACAAATACCCAAAAACGGCCGCGCCTTTTCTTTCACCAGCTCAGTTAAGGTGTCAATCATGCCGTCAACACCAGACAGGCCCGCAAAGCAATCAGCAAAATGTCCGACCCCGGGAAGAATGATCCGATCACACGCAGCCAGTTCCTCAGCCGTGGTTACCCGCAGAATGTCATCATCAGGACAGGTTTCTGAGGCAGCATGGCGGACCGCGTTATGGACCGAATGCAGATTTCCTGATCCGTAATCTATAATACCGATATTCATGTGACGCCTATTTCAGAGGGAGCCGCCCAGCACGCCTTTGGTTGACGGTATGCGCCCGTCACCTCTTGGATCAATCTCACTGGCCTGACGCAGGGCCCGGGCTAAAGCCTTGAAACAGCTTTCAACAATGTGATGTGTGTTCACGCCATATTCATTTTTCACATGCAAGGTCAAGCGCGCGCCCATGGCGAACGCCTGAAACCATTCCCGGAATAATTCAGTTTCCATACTGCCCAGCTTTTCGGCTGGCAGATCAACCTGCCAGACCAGGAACGGACGGCCCGAAATGTCCAAAGCAACTCGGCTGAGGCATTCATCCATCGGCACATAGCTGCTGGCATAGCGGTGGATGCCTGCCCGCTCGCCAAGTGCCTTGTTCAACGCTTCACCAATCGCCCATCCGGTATCTTCGGTGGTGTGATGATCATCAATATGCAGATCCCCTTTGGCGTTCAGCGTGATATCCATCAGGCTGTGCCGGGCAAGCTGTTCCAGCATATGGTCCAGAAACCCGATTCCGGTATTGATATCTGCCTGTCCTATACCGTCAACGGTAAGGGATACAGATATCTCAGTCTCATTGGTTTTTCTGTCTATTTGTGCGCTACGTGACATAACAAGCAGCCTTATTTCTGTATTTGTTGAACCAACTTGTGTTTATGATGCGGTGATACCAGTTTTCCGGCAAAAATACCAGAAAGCGTTCAGACTTCCTCATCTGTGTCTGGCGGGCTTAAGATAACTGGGGCAACACTGCCTAATTGTTTGTGCAGCAGTTCGGTCAGGGCAGCACATTCATCTGCAGACAGACGATCTATATTCTGGGCCAGAAGATTCGCCAGAAATGTGGCTTCTGCGGTCAGGCCGCTGGTTTTAACTGTTGGTTTGGGATGCGACATCTGGGCCAGATGTTTGAGCTGTTCTGCATCATCCCAGATCAGACCAAACCAGACACAGATCTGGTCAACAAAGGCTGGTGAGGGCTTGCCCCTCTGGCCATGTTCAAGAGCTGAAATATAAGCAGGCGATACCCCTAAAAATCGGGCCTGCTGCTGAAGCGTGACATTTTTTTCCCGGCGCAACTGCCTCAGCCGTAAACCAAACGGGGTCATCTGTTGTCACCGCGCTGGCGTTTCAGACGGATATACAAAGCCCCGGCACCGCCATCTTGAGGTTGAGCCTGTGATATGGCGTTGATATATACCGCCAGGGGTGCATCTTTCAGCCATAACGGCACCTCGTGCCGCAACACCCCCTGACCATCCCGCCCTTTACCGGTGATCACCAGAACATGACGCAAATTCTGCTGTACCGCGCGGCTGATAAAGGCAATCAGCTGTCTATGCGCCTGCTCTTTTGATAGGCCATGTAAATCCAGCCTGTCTTCCAGGGCCATCTGGCCACGCTGCAGGCGGCGTGCATTTGATCTGTCAATGCCTGATCGCTCGCCAAGTCTGAGGTCAGCCGGGCGCGGGGCAGGTGGTTTTGCTGGCGGCGCTTTGGGTGTTTGTTTCGCGACAGGTTTTTTTGCCGCTTTTTCAGCCGTGGCGGCAGGATCAGCCACCGTTCTGGCCTCTTCTTTCAGAAACACAGTATTGCGGCGCGAGGGCAGTTCAGTCACGCTTTTGGTCACCTGTTCCCACAGCGCGGTATCATCAGCAGGCGGCTGGCCCGGTTTTGACGGCGGGCGGCGTGACGGGCTGTCTTTACGGTAACGTCCCATGGCGCGCATCTATCAGTGCAAATCTGCGGGCTACTTCCCTTATCCTGCAGATTTATCAGCTGTTATCCTCAGTTTGTGTTTCCACCAGCTTCCAGTTCGGGTCATTCAGCTGCGTATCACGCTCAAATATCCAGATATCTGTGATTGTGGCCTGTTCTTCTGACTCATCTTCAATAACCTGGCCATCTTTGTCTTTGACGACCCGGCTTTGCTGGCTGACAAATTTAACCGTAACAGAAGCAATGAAATCTTTCACCGTGGCATCGATCAGCTGTACATCATCAATTGCATGAACTGTGATCGCCAACTGGTCACCCTCTTTATTGCGGGTATGCACACTACTGGCAAATTCCTCATACAACTCAAACGCCAATAAACGGCGCAAAGTTGCCAGATCCCCATCTGCAAAGGCCTGAAGGATAAAGCTGAAGGCACTGGCCGCGCCTTGCATGAACTCATCATCTTTGAAACTGGAATCAGCACGTCTGACCGCTTCCAGACCCTCGCCATTGGCAAGCGGGTTGTTTGCCCGTAACGGGACAATTTTCTTTGGCGCAGAATTATCATTTTCGGTCTGTACCGTAGAATCAAAAGCGGACTGTTCCGGCCGTTTCTGTTCAAACCCGTCCCGGTTACCCAGAATAGAGCGTAGGCGGAAAATGAGAAATAATGCGATCGCTGCAAAAATGAGTATGTCAATGAAAGGCATGGTTCACTTCACACTTATGTAAAAAGGGTTGGTCTGTCTGGTCTTATAAGAAAAGATACAGACGCTGATTTGCATCTGGAGAATCCGTTCCTATATGTACCAGATACCTAGTAGACATAATCACAACTAGGCCAAGTTACAAGCAAAGGACCGAAAATGCCTCTTCTCCTGCTCATTTTTTTTGGGCTTTATGGCTGGATCGAATTCGAAGTCTTCATTTTGGTTGGCAATATGGTCGGCGGGCTGGTCACCTTTTTGGGCATTTTCATCACAGCTTTCATTGGCATGGCTCTGATGAAACAGCAGGGTGCTTCAATTCTGCGGCGTTGGCAGGCGAATCTGAGCCGGGGTGAGGTCAGCACATCTGCTTTGGCCAGCGGCGTCTCTCTTATTTTGGGGGCGGTGTTAATGCTGTTGCCAGGTTATGTGACTGATCTGGCCGGTCTGCTCTGTTTCACACCTGGTCTGCGCAGCTTAATCGGCCAGTTGATCCTCAGCCGCCTGAGCACAACTGTGTTATCATCAGGATTTGCCAGCCGGTTCACATCTTCATCAGCTGGGTCCGCCGGCTTTTCTGATTTTGACACTGACGAAGACCGCCACCTTGCCCAGCCTTTTTCCCGGCCAACACACCCCTCCCTGGACGGTGAGGTCATTGAAGGCCAGTACGAGTCAAAAGAAACAACCCAAAAATAGAGCTATACCGCCGGGAATAGCTTGAGAGATGAGATCAGGGCTGTTACAGATGAAATCACCAGCCGCCCGTAACCTATCATACCGGCCAACACAGCAGGACCAGACCCATGGCAGAACAAGCACAATCATCTGAACAGCACCCACAGCACATCAATATTCATGCCCAATATGTGAAGGATTTGTCTTTCGAAAGCCCGTCTTCACCAGACTGCTTTGTACAGCAGCTCGGTCAGCCTGATGTGCAAATCGGGGTGAATGTCACAGCCCAGCGCGTAAATGAAACTCTGTTTGAGGTCGAGCTGAAATTAATGGCGACAGCAAAAGTAGAGGAAAAGACCATATTTGTGGCTGAACTGTCGTATGGCGGCCTGATTTCGGCAACAGGAATAGAAGAAAAAAATCTGCAGCCGCTGATGATGATTGAAGGCCCGCGGATGTTATTTCCGTTCGCCCGGGCGATTATGTCAGATGTGACACGTGATGGCGGTTTCCTGCCTTTGAATTTGAATCCTATTGATTTCGTCGCTTTATATAAAAACAATTTGACCAAAGCAGAGCCGTCTGAAATCACGACCGTCAATTAATCTTCTCAGCGGAGCCAGATAGGGTTGTCCATACGTTCAATCAAGGTTTGATGAT